>JAFGEJ010000223.1 GCA_016931655.1 Phycisphaerae bacterium | reverse complement strand
CACGAAAAGTAAATGCGCGGCGGAGCACCCGCTCCGCCGCGGCAAGTCAATTTATAACAACATATTAACATGGTGGAGCAGGTCCCGAAGGGATGCCATAGGTAGGCTCCACCATGCAATAACTAAGTACGTTGGGTATTATTGGTGATATGAGTCATGGCAAATGTAAACGACTATCTGGATGAGCAGACGCTGCGATCGATCCAGCGGGCCTTCTCGGCGGTGCTGGGCCGAACGGTGAGCATCCACACGCCCGACGGCCGGGAGGCGACGCCCTCCGAGGCCAAGCCGTCGCATTGGGACGCCGCCTTCGGCGCCGCGGCTGCGCCTATCGGCCACAAGACGCCGCGCACGTTCGAGGCGCCGGTGCACCTGGACGACGAACTGGCCGGGTGGATCCGCGTCGAGCCTGACGCCGACGAACCGGACGCGTCGGCCCTGGCCGTCGAACAGCAAAACGTCCTCCGCCTGTTCGCCGGCGTGCTCGGACGCCTGGCCAGCGACGGCATGGAACTGCGCCGACGCGTCGAGCAACTACTCGCCCTGCAACACGTGCTGGCGGAGATCACCGGTGTGCGCGAACTGCAGCAGATTCTCGACGCCGTCACGAAGATCACCGTCGACGCCCTCAAGGCCAAGGCCGGCGCCATTCGCCTGCTCAGCCACGACGGCGACGAACTCGTCATCCGCGCGGTGCACAGCATCAGTCCGCAGTATCTCGACACCGATCCGATCCCCGTCTCCGACAGTCCCCTCGACCGCGAGGTCCTCGCCGGACGCGAACCGGTCTACGTCGCCGACGTGACGACCGACCCGCGCGTCGTGTATCAGGCCACGGCCCGGCGGGAAGGATTCGTCAGCGGCCTGTGCGCGCCGATGATCTACAAGGACCATCGCGAAGGCGTGCTGCGCGTGTTCATGGACCGGCGATACGAATTCGACTGGTTCGAGAAGCGCCTGCTCCAGACCATCGCGGATTCCGCCGCGGCGGCCATCGCCAACGCCCGACTGTACGCCGAGGCCCAGGACTCCTGGGAAATGAAACGCCAACTCGCCCTGGCCGCTGAGGTGCAGCAGCGCATGATCCCACAAACCGCCCCGGCCATGCACGGCGTGGATATCTGCGCGCGGTACATCCCCAGCCAGGAACTCGCGGGCGATTTTTACGACTTCATCCCCCTGCCGTCCGACAACGTGGGCATCGCCATTTGCGACGTGATGGGAAAGGGCGTGCGGGCGAGCCTGCTGATGGCCTCCATCCGCGCCAGCCTGCGGGCCCACGCCGCCAACATCTACGAAATGTCCGACGTGCTGGGACGCGTCAACCGCGACCTCTGCGCCGATACCGTCAGCAGCGACTTCGCCACGATGTTCTACGGCGTGCTCAACGCCCGTTCGCGCGTGTTCACCTACGCCTGCGCCGGGCACATGCCCCCCGTCCTCGTGCGCGACGGACAACTCTGCCAACTGGAAACCAAGGGCGGCCTGCTGGGCGTCCTGCCCGATATGATCTATCCGCTCGACCGCCTGCAATTGAAATCCGGCGACGTGATCCTCGCCTACACCGACGGGATCAGCGAGGCCCTGAACTTCAAGAACGAGGTCTACGGGCGAAAACGCATCGAAGAGGCCCTCCTTTACGCCGTGGGACAGGACTACACCGCCGAGGGAATCGTGCGCTACTGCCTGTGGGATCTGCGTCGCTTCGCAGGCCTGCGCCGGCGCGAAGACGACCGCACACTCATCGCGGTGAAGATTCGCTAAGCCGCCTGCGATATTGTTTGAACAGGTTTGCGTCGTGGTTTGCACGGGATGAAATCATCCACGGATTACACCGATGAAGAAGGATTTCACGGATTATTCTGATAAAGGAATCCGTGTAATCCGGTTCTTATCCGTGAAATCCGTGGAGTGTATTTTGAATCGGTCTGGCGGGGGGATTTATCTCTTTGGCCTGGTTCCGGCGAGGCTCACAGCCACCGATTCAGCGCCGGGCAGGGCGGCGGGTTTGATTACTTCCACCTCAGCCGAGCGAACTCGCGGATGCCCCAGCACCAGCCGGAGCACTTCGGCGGCGAAGGCTTCGATCAGGCGGAAGCGGCCTGCTTTGCCCGCGGCGACGATTCGCTCGGACAGCTCGGCGTAATCCACCGCGTCGGATAGCTCGTCGCTTTTCGCGGCGGCTTCGTCCATCGGCGTGAGGGAAACGTTTACCCGCAGTTCCCGCGGCGCGTGACGCTCCCATTCCTCCGTGCCGATGATGGTGTGCACCCGCAGATTTCGGATATGAATCACCACGAGGGACGCTCCGTAGTGGATGCCCGATTCTTCGGGAAAATCGGCGCAATAAAAAGGCCCTCGACGAACCGGTGGGCCATCCGAGCCTTTGTCCAGTTCTACTCACGCCGCCGTAAGGCCATTCTCGGGTTTCCCCTGGCGTGGTTGCGGGGGCCACATATATACTATACGTCTCATTTCGACGGAAAACAATCAAAATCCGCTTTCCCTGGTTACTGACTCTGACGAATCCCCTTTTTTCCCCGAAAATCATCCACGGATTACTCTGATTTCAAAAAGATTTCACGGATTTTTTTGTCTTTTCCAGCGTCGGTGCGGACACCTGTTGAAAAAGTGTTCAACAGCTTTCAACACCTTCCCCACAAATTGGGCCTCTGTCCACAAAAACCACAACGTATAGTGGATTTTGCTAACATTTAACGGTTTCCGAGCGTATAATTAACTGTTGAAACATGTCGAAACTATCGGGAGATAAAAAAATATTCTCCTATAATGCCATTAGGGGAAATAGCTTACAGGAAAACACAACACCTTGCGTTTTTTTTTCTTGCGTGCCACAAGATGTTGCGTATACTCCCAAAATAATTCAGTGATGTATAAAATGATGGAAGGCTTGGATTTGGTTCCGTTTGCGGCGCCAAGGCGCGACAAACGGATAGGATTGCGAAAGAGAGAGACATCAGGATGGGCCGGAAGGATTTGCAACATACCGAAGGGCCCGGTTCCGACGAGTCGGTCGCGTCCCGCTCTGCTCATGAAGGCTTGGAAGTGAACCTGACGTTCGCCTCGGCGGAGGAGCATCCGTTTGATCAGATCAGCTGGGAGCGGCGCAACGCCGTGATTACGGACGAAAAGGGAAACACCGTCTTCGAACAGAAAGACGTGGAAATTCCCGCCGACTGGTCGCAAACCGCCACGAGGGTCGTTGTCAGCAAGTATTTCTACGGCGAAAACGGCACGGGGAATCGGGAAAATTCCATTCGCCAACTCATTCACCGCGTCACGCGCACCATCGCCGACTGGGGCCGGGAAGGAAACGTTTTTGCCTCCGACGCCGACGCGGAGAATTTCTACAGGGAACTGACCTGGCTGTGCGTGAATCAGTACGGCGCGTTCAACTCGCCGGCGTGGTTCAACGTCGGCTTGTACCAGCAGAATCACGTGGCCGGCGGCGAAGGCTGCTACCACTGGGACGACGAAACCGAAACCCCCGTTCGCACGACGAAGAGCTACGAATATCCCCAGGCCAGCGCGTGTTTTATCCAGTCCGTACAGGACGACATGGAAGACATCATGCGCCTGGCGTCTCAGGAGGCGATGCTCTTCAAGCACGGCAGCGGAACGGGCACGGACCTCTCGACGCTTCGCTCCAGCCGGGAGAAACTCTCCGGCGGCGGGCAGCCCTCCGGACCGCTGAGCTTCATGCGGGTGTACGACCAGGTAGCCGCCGTCATCAAGTCTGGCGGAAAGACCCGCCGGGCCGCCAAAATGCAGTCCCTCCGCTGCGACCACCCGGACATCCAGGAGTTCATCGAAGCGAAGATGAACGAGGAGAAGAAGGCCTGGGCCCTCATCGATCAGGGATACGACGGTTCCTTCAACGGCGAGGCGTATTCGTCGGTGATGTTCCAGAACGCCAATTTTTCCGTTCGCGTGACGGACGAGTTCATGCAGGCGGCCTTGGACGACCAGGACTGGCAAACCCACAACGTCACCGACGGAAAACCCAACGTCAAACTCCGTGCCCGCGAACTGCTCCGCAAGATCGCCGAAGGCACGCACATCTGCGGCGATCCGGGCGTACAGTATCACACCACGATCAACAAGTGGCACACCTGCTCGGCCAGCGGCGAGATTTGCGCCTCCAACCCGTGCAGCGAGTACATGTTCGTGAACGACTCGGCCTGCAACTTAGCGAGCCTGAACCTGATGAAGTTCCGCCGCGAGGACGGCTCGTTTGACGCCGAGCGATTCCGGGCGGCTGTGCGGATATTCATCATCGCGCAGGAAATCCTGGTGGACGCGGCCAGTTACCCTTCCGAGCGGATCTGCCGCAACAGCCACGAGTACCGCCCGCTGGGGCTGGGTTTCGCGAACTTAGGCGCGCTGATCATGTCGCTGGGCCTGCCCTACGATTCCGACGGCGGGCGGGCGACGGCGGCGGCGATTTCCGCCGTCATGACCGGCGCCGCCTACGCGACCAGCGCCGAGCTGGCCAGCCGCCTGGGCGCGTTCCCGCAGTTCTATAAGAACCGCCAGTCCATGCTCAAGGTCATGGGCATGCACCAGGCCGCCGCGGAGGGAATCAGCGAAACCCACTGCAACGCCGATCTTCGCGCCGCGGCGATCGCCGCCTGGGACGAAGCCGTCCGGGCCGGGAAGGAACACGGCTATCGCAACGCCCAGACCACCGTGATCGCGCCGACCGGAACCATCGGGTTCATGATGGACTGCGACACGACCGGCATCGAGCCGGACATCGCCCTGGTGAAGTACAAACTGCTCGCCGGCGGCGGAATGTTCAAGATCGTCAACCAGACGGTTCCGCTGGCCCTGGCGCGTCTGGGGTATTCAAAGGACAAAATTTCAGAAATTCTCGAGTACGTGGATGAAAACGACATGATCGAAGGCGCTCCGGGCCTGGCGGAAGAGCATCTGCCCGTCTTTGACTGCGCCTTCAAGCCCGCCCGAGGCGTGCGGTCCATTCATTACATGGGCCACATCCGCATGATGGCCGCCGTCCAGCCGTTCGTCTCCGGCGCAATCTCCAAGACCGTCAACATGCCCAACGAAGCCGCCGTGGACGAAATCATGGAAGTCTACGTGGAAGGCTGGCGGCTGGGCTTAAAGGCGGTGGCGATTTACCGTGACGGCTCGAAGCGCACCCAGCCGCTGAACACCGCCCAGATCACGAAGAAGGAACAACAGGCTCTGGAGGCCGGCGGAATCACGCTGGAGCAGTTGGAGGCCGCCAAACGCACGCCGCATCGCAACCGGCTGCCGGCGACCCGGCCGAGCCTGACGCATAAATTTGACGTGGCCGGACACGAGGGCTACCTGACCGTCGGACTGTTCGAGGACGGTCGGCCCGGCGAGCTGTTCGTGTCGATGGCCAAGGAAGGATCAACCGTCGGCGGCATGATGGACGTGTTCGCCACGGCGGTCAGTCTGTGCCTGCAGTACGGCGTGCCGCTGGAGGCGCTGGTGAAAAAGTTCACGCACCAGCGTTTTGAACCCAGCGGCATGACCTCGAATCGGAATATCCCCTTCGCCAAAAGCATTGTGGATTACATTTTCCGGTGGTTGCAGCAGACGTTCCTTGAGGACGGAAAGGACGCCGCCCCCCGGGCGGCGGAGAACGGCTCCGCGTCCAAACCGTCCGACTCCGGCACGGGCAAGCCGGATTCTTCAGCTAAAGCAGCGCCCGAGGCTGTCAGGGATGATGCTTCCTCGGAACCTGGCCGCGCTCAACAGGCCTCCCGCACGGATGCCAGGAGGCCTGTTGGCGCACTTCTCGACGGCGGCGGATACGTCGCGTCGGGAGGCAACGGCGGAAACGGCGGCGGGAAATCCGCCACCGCCGCGGCGACGGGCGCCCTGACGGCCACGCAGGTCGCCTCGCGCCTCACGCCGGCGAAGATCGGACGAATCGACGCACAGTTCTCCCACTTCCAGGAAGACGCCCCGCCGTGCCCCCGGTGCGGGTCGATTACCGTCCGAAACGGAAATTGCTACAAGTGTTTTAACTGCGGCGAGTCGCTGGGATGCAGTTAGAAGAAAACAGAACGGCGCATCGCTGAGGATGCAGCCGGCCGTGCGAACATCACATCGTAATATACAACTAATGCTGGGAATCGGGCGCTGAAGTTTCCGCTTCTGCCACGGCTGGACAGGATCGGCGTCCGTTCGGCGCGTCATGGAATGACGCCCATCTCCAGAGACCCGGCCCGAAAGGTCCTCCGGTTTTCGTGTTTTTTACGAAACCAATTCGGGTCGGTGGAGTTTCAATCGTATCCGGAAGCGCTTCCGTGAAGGCCCAGGGTATCAAACCTTCCTTTCGGATCGATGGGAATCGAATGAACCACAAGAGACCGGGGCGGTTTCCGGTGGAAGCGAATCGCCCCGGCGGGATACTGCGGGGAAACCCGCAGGCCCGGCCAAAAGCAGATACAAGGGAATCCCGCGTTGGTTGTCCGGATGAAATTCCGGTTCCTATAATAACCAATGAGTTGTCCGCTGCACCCAATACTTTAATGCAGGTCTCCCTCCACCTGCATTGTAATGGGATGCGGCTATTGATCGCGACGTTCAGGTCTCCCTCCACCTGAACGTCGCTTTTTTTTTGCGCCCGCAGGAATTTGAAAAACCAGGAGAACGCGAATTACGCGAATAAAGACGAATGACACGAATGTTTTATTAATTTAGCCAAAGCCAAGTTTACATTGGAATGTGTATAATGCGCCCCCATGGCGTCCATGAACATTCTGGCGGCGTTGAATATTCTGACGGGCGTTGCGTTTCCCCTCTGGGCGCTGGGGCACTGCTTTTTCGGATACGTGCTGTTTCGTGTACTTCTGGCGATCAACGGCCTGGCGGGGGGATTTTTCCTTGGCGCGTACGTGATCGGCCTGGTCCGTCAGCCGCCGACGCAGGCGGACGTTTGGGTGGCGGGGATCGTCGGGGGCGTGCTGCTGATGCTGGCGGCGTGGTTTTTGTATCGCGCCGTCTTCGCGGCGGCTGCGGGCCTGACTGTCGCCGCGATGATATTGCATTTCTGGCCCGGTGGGGGTACGGGCGCGTGGATTCTCATGGCTGTGGCGGGGGTTCTGGCGGCGGGGGTGGTGTTCGTGTTCCTGCGGGAGCTTCTGGCCGTCGTGACGGCGCTGGCCGGCGCGGCGGCAGCCGTCGTTTTCGTCGTGGACCAGTGGCTGTGGCAGGGCGTTCCGCGGGAATGGCTTCTGCAGGATCCGCCGCTGACAATCGGTGCGCTGATTGCCTTCGTATTGCTTGCCGCGGCGGGACTGGTCGTCCAGCTTCGTACTCCCCGGCGGCTGGCCCGGCGGTTCGGCCCGCCGCCCAATCGCCGCCCCGCGGGCAATACCAACGTTCGGCCCAAGTTCACGAGGGTATAATCCGCTTCGGCAAAAGGTGGCTTGGACATCTTGTCCAAGTGTTTCATGGGCGTCTCGCCCATGAAAATAACAATACAAGCAGGGTCAGGATGACCCT
>JAFGEJ010000222.1 GCA_016931655.1 Phycisphaerae bacterium | reverse complement strand
CGAAAACAAGGCAATTCCGAGGGCAAGATGCCCTCGGTACTCGCGGGCAGGATGCCCGCGACACTTTCTAAACGGGCTGTTAGGGGCGATTGAATGGTTTTTTCTGTCGTTCAATCGTCCCGATGGGACTCTGAGGATAGAAGAATTGTACTTGTACCACGGGCTTGCGCCCGTGGCTACTTTCAGAAGACAAACAGGGAATCCGTGGATACTTTCACGGCGGCGAAGATAAGGGAGTTGGCTCATGGGCATGGAAACGCTCTGGACGATTCTGGCGCACCTGGCGATCATCGTCGGTTTCCTGATCGCGTTTCTCTTCATCGCGCACGTCATCCGGCAGAAACGTTCTCCCTCGGGCACGATCGCCTGGCTGCTGGTGATTCTCCTGATGCCCTACATCGGCGTGCCGCTGTATCTGCTTCTGGGCGGCCGAAAGATGAAGCGCCGCCGCGACCGAAAATCGCACCTGGAACTGCGCAAGGCCCACGTGGCGCTGCCCTCCCAGGAGGCCCACGTGATCGACCGCCTGCTGCGGTCGTATGAACTGCCCGGCGCCGCGGCGGGGCATCGCCTGCACCTGTGCACCGACGGCGAGGAGTGCTACGCCCGCCTGGTGGAGATGATCGAGGGGGCCAAGGACTCGATCCACATCGCCACGTACGTGTTTCATCCCGACGCGGTGGGTTTGGACGTATTGGAGCGTCTGACCCGCCGGGCCGCGGAGGGCGTGCAGGTGCGCCTTCTGGTCGACGGCGTGGGATCGCACACGCTGAAGCGAAGGCGTCTGAAACCACTCATCGCAGCCGGGGGAAAGGCCTGCCATTTCAACCCCATGTTCTATCGCCCGTTGCGCAATCGCATGGACCTGCGGAATCATCGCAAAATCGTGGTCGTGGACGGCAGGACGGTGATGGCCGGCGGAACCAACATCGCGGAGGAATACATCGGCCCGACGCCCCAAAAAGGGCGATGGACCGACCTGTCGTTTTTACTGGAAGGGCCTGAGGTCGGCGTGTACGCGGAGATTTTCCGCCTGGACTGGGAATTCGTCAGCGGGGAGGCCTTACCCGCGCCCGAGGCGTTTCCTCCTCCCGTCGGGCGGGACGGCTTCGGCGCAATCGTGCAGGTCGTGCCCTCCGGGCCTGACGTTCCGGGCGACCCGCTCTACGACGCCTTTGTCTCGGCGCTGTTCGAGGCCCAGCGTCACGTCTGGGTGGTCACGCCCTATTTCGTCCCCGACGATACGCTCATTCACGCCTTCCGCCTCGCGCGGCATCGCGGCGTGGACGTCCGCCTGTACATTCCGCGCAAGAGCAACCAGCGCCTGACCAACTGGGCCCGAGGCCCGTACCTGCGCGAGCTGGACGCCGTCGGCGTGAACATCCAATTCTATACGCCCGGCATGATGCACGCCAAGGCGATGCTCGTGGACGACGCGCTGGCCGTCATCGGCTCGGCGAACATGGACATCCGAAGCCTGCTGCTGAATTACGAAGTGGCGATGTTCATTTACAGCGAGGAAGATATCCAGGCCGTTCGGGCGTGGATGGAAGCCCTCCATCACCAGACGGAACAGGGCGTGAAAAAAGCCGGCCCCGTCCGCGACCTGCTCGAAGGCGTTGTGCGAATGCTCTCCCCCCTGCTGTAAAGGAATCTTCCGAGGAATTGTGAAGCGTTGCAAAAGTAGCCGGTAGTCGGTAGTCCGTAGTCGGTCACTTTGCAACCGTGGCTACTATTCATACAAACCAACCTGTACATTCTGAACTGACTACCGGCTTCAGACTACCGGTTACATGATTTTTCCCCGAACCTTTTGCCGCCGGCGGTCGTAGGCAATTCCATACGGTGTACGTCCGCGGCGGGAAAGGTTTTTGCTTTTCCCCGCCGGACGCGGTCAGTACAATCCGTCAATGCCGCCGCGGGAAAATTCGCGGCGGTGTAGAACGGCGCGCTTTGTTCATGCGTTGCCGTAACTTGCCACAGCCAAAGCGCTTCGCCGCGTCCGACGGAAGGAGAAATCCGCCGGCGGCGGAGTCTGGAGCAAACGAATGGCCCATGACATTCTGCAGGATTCGGTCAAGGCCCAGACGGGCCGGGCCGCGTTGCTGATCGTCGGCATCCTTGCCGGCGGGGTGCTGGTCCTTTTGAGCTACGTCGCCGGGTGGGTCTTTTCAGACTACACCACGCCCGACGGGCAGAATCTTTACCGCGACTGGCTGGCGTTGCTGGGCGCGCTGCTGCTGGGCGCGCCGATCGTGGTCCACGCGATCAAGGAACTTCTTCACGGCCACGCCCACATGGACGAACTGGTCGCCCTGGCGGTGGTGGCGGCGTTGGCGTCGCTGGACTTCCAGGCCGCCGGCGTGGTGGCGTTCTTCCTGCTGCTGGCGAATCTCATCGAAACCCGCACCGCCCTGGGCGCCCGGGCGAGCATTGAGAGCCTGATCCGCCTTGCCCCGAAGCAGGCCGTCCGCGTTCGGGACGACGGCGGCGGCGAGGAGGACGTCGACCCGAAGGATCTGCGTCCCGGCGACGTGGTTCGCGTCCGCCCGGGCGAGAACATCCCCGCCGACGGGCAGGTGCTGACCGGGCGAACATCCGTCAACCAGGCCAACGTCACCGGCGAATCGCTGCCGGTCGACAAGGACGCCGGCGACGAGGTGTTTTCGGGCACGAACAATCTTTCCGGCGCGATCGACGTGAAAGTCACCCGCGCCGGGGAGGATACAACCCTCGGCCGCGTCAAGAAACTCATCCTGCAGGCCGAGGCCACCCGCCACCCGATCATGCGCCTGGTGGATCGGTACGCGGGCTTCTACACGCCGACGATCCTGATGATCGCCGCGACGGTGTTGTACTTCACCCGCGACGGCAGCCGGGCCGTCACGATGCTCGTGGTCGCCTGCCCGTGCGCGCTGGTGCTGGCCGTCCCGACGGCGATGGTGGCGGCCTTGAGCTGCGCCGCGCGGCTGGGCATTCTGGTCAAGGACGTGTCCATGCTCGAGGTGGCCAGGGACCTGACCGCCTTCGTGTTCGACAAAACCGGCACGCTGACGACGGGCGAGCTGTGCGTAACGCGCATGATGCCCGCGCCGAACGTGGACGGGGCCGACCTGCTGGCGACCGCCGCGGCAACGGAACAGATGAGCCGCCACCCGGTCGCACAGGCGGTCGTCGCCATCGGCCGAAAGGCCAAAGTCGACATGCCCCGCCCCACGCACTTCGAGGAAATCTCAGGCCTGGGCGTCAAAGCGACGCTGGAAGGGCACGACGTGAGCATCGGCCGAAAGAACTGGCTGGCCGAACAGGGCGTTTCCTTCGCGTGCATGGCCGACGAAAAATACGCCGAACCCGAAGGCCTCAGCACGCTGTACGTCGTGCGCGACGGAAAGGTTCTCGGCTGGGTCGGCCTGGAGGACCGCACGCGCGAGGAGGCCAAAGAGGCCATGCAGCAACTGCGCAACGAGGGCATCCGCGAACTGGCGATGATCACCGGCGACCGCTGGAGCGTGGCCCGGCGCGTGGCGAGGGAAATGGGTTGCACGGAAGTGCAGGCCGAGGCCCTCCCGGCCGACAAACTGCAACTCGTCGGCGCGATGCGAAAACAGGGCCGGCGCGTCGCGGTCGTCGGCGACGGCGTCAACGACGCCCCGGCGCTGGCAGCCGGCGATTTGTCCATTGCCATGGGCGCCGCGGGTTCTGACGTGGCAATCAATTCCGCCAACATCGCCCTGATGAACAACGACCTGCGACGACTGCCGTTTCTGATTCATCTGTCGCGGCGCACCAGCGCCGTAATCCACCAGAATCTGCTGTTCGGCGTGGCGTTTATCATCGCCTTCATGGTGATGGCCGGCCTGGGCAAAATCCCGCCCGTCTGGGGCGCGATCCTGCACACGCTCGGCGCGACGGTCGTGATCTTCAACAGCGCCCGGCTGGTGCGACTGGGCGAGGAACTCCACGCCGACGACGCACGAAGCGAAGAAACCCCCGCACCAAAAGTGGAACGCGTGGCGACAACGTGAAAAAGCATTCAGCTGTCAGCACTCAGCTATCAGCATTCAGCTATCAACTCTTGTTTTTTCTGAAAGCTGATTGCTGACAGCTGAAAGCTATAAGGACTTAAAATGATGGCGCGTTTTGGGAAGAAGCAGGGCAAGCAGGACCAGCGCGGCGAAGATCGCGCCGAAGAGAGTCTGCGTTCGCGCTTCAGACCATTGCAGCCAGCCGGTCCTGTCGGACCAGAACCAAATCAGTCCGGCGCGGAGCATGGCGGCGAGGACAAGCCCCAGCAGGACCCAATAGGCCGTTTTTTTCCCGCGGCTGAACAGGCTGAACAACACCCAGCCGCCGACGGCGAGAAAAAACAATACCGCGACGCGAACCAGGCCCCATGCGTTGTAGCTGCCCGGCTGCGTCAACAGCACGACGGCAAAAATCGCCGCGACCACGGCGGCGATGCGTCCCAGGCCGCCGATCAGCGCCACCGCGCCGGGCAGCGTGGAGCCGGAAGACTGCCCTTCCAGTTGCCGGGAGTGGAACAGGCTCATCCCCAGCGCCAGCACGCCGGCGGTGTAGCACAGGAAGTACAGGCTCGCCTCTCCGACGGCCGAGGCGGTGATGTCGCGGTTGGCCGCCAGGGCGTCGAGCGGATAGAAAACCGTCAGGTTCGGCAAGACCCAGCCGGCCGGCGCCGAGCCGGGCAACTGCTCCGCCAGGCGGCGCGTCAGCCAAGGCAGCATCGAGCCAAGGAACAGGACGGCTGCACAGAGCAGCAGCGTGAGGATCAACCCCAAACGCGTACTGGCCGCGACGGCGACGGCCACCAGCACCAACACCGCCTCGAACATCAACACCAGCCCCACCAGCAGTTGCGGCCTTATATTCTCCGGCCCGAAAATTTCGCGGATCGGTACAAGTTCCCATTTCACGCCGATCATGCTCAGGGCGACCATCGCGCCGGTGAGCGTAATCAGCAGTGCAACGACGGCCGAGGAAAGGAACGTCCATCCGAAGACGTAGTTGCCCACGCCCGCGGCCAGGATCGCCAGAAAAAACGCCGACAGGCCAAGGACCACCACCGGCCAGTTGATGGGCGTCCCGGCGTTGGAGACGACCTTGTGGCGAACCGTCAGAAGGAACGCCGCCGAGGCAAGGTAGTAAAACACCGTCACCGCCGCGACCAGGCCGAGATATTTGCCCAATACGAACAGGCCGCGGGGCACGGGTTTGGAGATGACGCTCAGAACGGTCTTGTCGTCGATCTCCCGGCTGACGGCCGCCGAGGCGCAAAACGCCGCCGCGAACATGCCCGCCACCAGCAGCGTGCCGAGTCCCGCGTTTTCCAGCATGCGCTGGTCGGAAACGGTGTAGTCGGCCCCCATCGTCCAGCCGGACAGCGGCAGGTTGACCACCGTCAAAATGAGAAACGTCACCAGCAGCAGAAAACCGAAAATCGGCTGACGAATGGTCTGCACAAACGTGTTTTTCGCGATGGACCACAGTGCAATCATGCCCGCGATTGTAGAATCGCGTCGAGTGGATGTAAACAGGAATGGAATTGAAATTACGGAAGGCGAACCGAAGACACACAAAAAATAATCCGTGGAATCGTTCGGGAATCCGTGTAATCCGTGGATGATTTCCGGAAGGACATGGGTTTAAACGCGGACAAGATGTCCGCGACACTGGATTGAGGCGAAGGAATGAACGAACAGAAACGAGGCAGGAACGTCGCCCTGGCCGGGGCGGCCATGCAGGCCGTCGCGACCGTGGTGGCGCTTATCGTCTGGCGGACGACCGGTTCCGTCGCGGCGCTGAGCAGTCTTTGGCTGCTTTTGGGCGGCGTATTGCTCTGGGGCGTGACGATGCTGCTGTTCTACGCCCGCCAGCTGGAGCTTCAGGAAGAAGCGGAACTCCAGGAAATCGCGCAGCGGGACACGATCTTCGACGAAAACGGCGTCGTGGACCGGCCGGCCCGTCGTCGCCTGGCGGCCTTGCGGCAATGGGCCGTCCCGATCTTCACGCTGCTGTTCGCCGGGTATCACGCGACGCTGGCGATTTTGATGCTGCGCTACGTCCGCGGCCTGGAGGTTTCGGCGCTGAATTCAGCCGGGCCGGGCGCGGGGTTCCTCGGCATCGTCGGCATGGCGATGTTCCTGCTGAGTCGTTACTGCACGGGCATGAGTTCCATGCCGGCCTGGCGGCTGCTTCGCGCACCGGGCAGTTACATGCTCATGTGCGTGCTGTTCCTTGCCGTCATGGTCATCGATCTGCTGGTCGCCTATTCGGGCAATCCCGTTCTCGACCCGATCGTTGCGATGGTCTTCCCGCTCATTGAGCTTCTGTTCGCCGCGGAAATGCTGATGAATTTCGTGCTGGATTTGTATCGTCCCCGCCTGCCGGGCGACGAATACCGTCCCAGCTACGACAGCCGGATTTTCAACCTGCTCGCGGAGCCAGGCCGCGTCGGACACTCCATCGCCGAGGCGGTCAACTACCAGTTCGGCTTTGAAGTCTCGCGCACGTGGTTCTACCAGTTGATTTCCCGCGCGTTCGTTCCGCTGCTGATTTTCGGCGTCGTCGTGCTTCTGGCCCTGAGCAGCATGGTGATCGTGGACGAGGGCGAAGTGTGCTACGTGAAGCACTGGGGCCGACTAAGCCCCGATACGAAACCCCTTCCGCCCGGCGTGCATTTCAAATGGCCCTGGCCCATCGACACCGCGGATCGCATCCGGGTCGGCGAGGTGCATGAAATCCTCCTGGGCCTGGGCGAGCAGAAGAAGCCCAAGACCGACAAGTCCGGCAACCTGTTGCTGCTCTGGACGGAGGAGCACGGCTATGGATCGCGGCTGGAGATGGACTTCCTGATCGGCGCTTCTCCGCGAGACACCCTGCGGCAGGAAAAGCAAAGCGAAGAGGGGGAAAAAGCCCCCACCGACGTGAGCATCATCAAGCTCGTGGTGCTCGTGCAGTATCGCGTAGCGAAACCGTTCGATTACGCCTATCGCACGACCGACGCCCAGACGCTTGTTACCGACGTGGCCACGCAGGAGATGATGCAGTATTGCGCCTCGGCGACGCTGGAGGAGGTTGTGGATGAAGGCGTGGATCGGCCGCAGGCGCTGATGACGTCCGGCCGCGCCGCCGCGGCGGCTGCGCTGCGGGCGCGAATGCAAAAGCGAATGGACGAATTGCATCTCGGCGTGGAACTGCTGTACGTAGGCGTTCTCTCGGCCCACCCGCCGTCCGAGGCCGTCCCGCAGTTTGAAAAGGTTCTGGAGGCCGAGCGCCTGCAGGACAAGCAGCGATACGAAGCCCAGGCCGAGGCCAATAAAACGCTGGCCTGGGTGGCCGGCGACCCCGGAAAGGCCCTGCAACTGTACGTCGCACTGCACCGGGCGGAACTGCTCGATGAACTCCGGAAACTCCGCAAGGACGCGGGGAAATTTACACCCGCCGTAGAGGAAGCCGTCGACCAGGCGCAGGGACAGATCCGCGTACTGGCCGGCGAAATTCGGCGCGAAAAGCTCCTTGGGAAAAAGGAATCCGACCTGGAGACGCGCATCGGCCTGAAGCAGGCCTATGAGTCGCTCCTGGGCGAACTCCTGCGGGCAAAGAGGGACCGCGAAGGCTTCGACTATGACCAGGCGCTGGCCGACGCCCGCGCCGACGTGGAAACACGCTTCGACGAACTGGAAGGCGAGCCGGCCAAGCTCATCGCCGAAGCACAGGCCTACCGGTGGCAGCGCGAACTGAGCGAAAAGACCCGGCTGGAATTGTATCGCAAACAACTCCTGCCCTTCCAGACGGCCCCGACGGTGTATCGCTTCGGCCGCTATATGGACGTGCTGGACGAAACCCTCCCCAATACAATGAAATACGTCCTGGGCGTCAATCGCGACCTGCTGGAGTTGCGTCTGAACCTGGAAACCCAGGAAAAGGACGTGCTCGACGTCGCCACCGAAGGGCGGGAGTAAAAAAAACACAGAACAACCGACACAGAGTTCCTGAGAGACAGAGAAGATTTTTTGTTTATATAAAAATTTCTTCTCAGTTCCTCTGAATCTCTGTGT
>JAFGEJ010000221.1 GCA_016931655.1 Phycisphaerae bacterium | reverse complement strand
TGTGGCTGGGACATTTGGAAGAATTTCCCGATTACATGACGCAGGGGAAATCCAAAGAGGAGCTTGAGGAAAACCTCCGCGACATCTATCAGGATCTTACCTCCGGGGCCATCCCGTCGCCCCGGCGTGTCGGGGAACTCCGAATCGCATGAAACGACGCGACCTTATCAAACAGATCGAAGACATGGGGTGCGTCCTGCTACGCCACGGGGGAAAACACGATTGGTATCAAAATCCCGAAACGCACGCCTGTCAGCCGGTTCCCCGTCATCGTGAAATTCATGAACACCTGGCGCGACATATCCTCAAGAGGTTATCCCGAAAATAATGTATTCGGCCGACGAGCGAAAGACCGTGAACGAATTCGACGCGAATGAGATGGAAAAAGGTTTGGGAACCCGCCGTGTGGGGCGGTGCGTGCTGTGCTTCCGGGAGGTGGATTCCACCAACGACGTGGCGTGGGACTCCGTCCGCGGCGTCGAGGCCGACGGATTGGTGATCTTCGCCGAATCCCAGCGACGCGGGCGAGGCCGGCAGGGACGCCGATGGCTCAGCCCGCCGGGGAAAAATCTCCTGTTCAGCGTGCTGCTGTGCGACGCCGCCAGGGTCCTGCCGCCCGAGGCGGTCACGATCGCCGCGGGCCTGTCCGTCGCCCAGGCGATCGAGCACGAAACGCACCTTCACGCGGAACTGAAATGGCCCAACGACGTGCGAATCGGCGGTGCGAAGGCGGCTGGGGTTCTTCTGGAGCGGCGCGTCGAGAACGGCGTGGTGACGATGGTGATCGGGATCGGCGTAAACGTCTCCGCCGCTCCGCCGGATGGGGAGGTTGATTCGCCCGCTACGTGCCTCACCGACGCCGCCGGCGAGCCGGTCAGCCGACAAAACCTGGCGCGGGAAATTCTCCGCCGGCTGGACGGGTGGGTGGCGCGGATCGCCGCCGGCGAGGTAAAGGAACTGCACGACGCCTGGATGGAGCACTGTGAAATGCTGCACGAGCGGGTGACGGCCTTCTCGGACGGGCGGGAATACGTCGGGCGGATCGTGGACATCAGCCCGCTTCTGGGCCTGGAGATCATCGACGACCAGGGCCTGCGCGTCCACCTGCCGGCGGCGAATACGAGTCTTACACCTCGATGAAAATAAACCTGGTGGAGCAGGTGCTCCACCAGGCAATAACTAAACGTGTTTGGTATTATTTTTCCCCTACCGGTTCCGCGATATGCCGCGAATTTTGGCTGGTGGATTCATATCCGTCGTTCGTCGTCGGAATGGTCAGACGGAAAATCGATCCTTTTCCCGGCTGGCTGGAGACAGTGATCGTTCCGCCGAGGAGTTCAGCCAGTTGTTGTGTGATGGCCAATCCCAGCCCGTTCCCCGCGTATTTTCTCGAAGTTCCGGAATCGGCCTGCGTAAAGGCTTGAAAGATAAGATCGAAATTTCCCCGGTCAATGCCGATGCCCGTGTCCTCCACCTCAAAACAGATGCGGGACGGATTGGGCCCCTCGACGGTTACCGGCGAGACTCGTACGGTAATTCCCCCCTTTTCCGTAAACTTGATCGCATTGTTCACAAGGTGGACCAGACACTGCCGAACGCGAAGCGGATCGGTCCGGATTACCGCGGGCAGTTGGCTGTCCGAAAGAATTTCAAAGGCGAGTCCCTTATTCCGTGCCGACGGTTGTAACAGGGCCCCGAGCTGCTCAATCATCTCCGGCAGGGCGCAGTCCACGATGTCCAGAGTCAGTTTTCCGGCCTCGATTCGGGAGAAGTCCAGAATATCGTCAATAACCGTCAGTAGATTCCGGCAGGACTCGCAGATAGTGTCCATGTATTCTTTCTGTTTCGGCGTGAAATGGACTTCCAGCGCCAGAAGCTCTCCGAATCCGACGATCGCGTTCATCGGGGTTCGGATTTCGTGACTTACATTCGCCAGGAAATTACTTTTGGCTTCATAGGCCTTGTTCACGTCCTCCAGGGCAAGGGAAATCTGTTGCGTCTGCTGTTGTACCAGGGATTCCAGTTCCTCGTTTTTCATTCGCGCCCGTTGGGAGAGGAACCATTTCTCCGTGATGGAAATGGCCAATTGATAGACTTCGATGGCGTCGAAGGGTTTTTTCAGGATCAGCAGTTTTTCCGTGACGCCCAGTTCCTTGATGATTTCCTTTAAGGAGTAATCCGAGTAGGCCGTGCAAATGACGACCTGAAGGTCCGGATCGACCTGCCAGATACGCCGGATCGTTTCGATGCCGTCCCATCCCGGCGGCATGCGGACGTCGACGAAGGCCATGGCGTAGGGTTTTCCGTTTTGCAGCGACTGGCGGACCTTCTCCAGTCCCTCCTGTCCCTGATACGCCGAGTCCAGTTCAAATTGCTCCTGTTTCTCCCGGGATTCCGTTCCCAGGATCGCCGCTTCCGCCTGGTCAAAAATGCGGGTATCGGTCGGGTTGTCGTCACCCTGAAGGACGAGTCGGAAATCCTTATGAATCGTTTCCGTATCGTCAATAATCAGGATACGTCGATTTTTTTCGTGGTTTGGAGAATCCATACAATAAGTCCTTATTCGCTGTGAAAGGGAAGCTCCAGCGTGAAGGTTGCGCCTTTTCCGGGTCCGTCGCTGTGAACGCTCACGGCGCCACCCAGTTCCTTCGCCACCAGCGCACCGCTGTGCAGGCCGAACCCGTGGCCGTCTTTTCGGGTGGTAAACCCACGCGTAAATATCCGGGTGAGATTCTCCTGGGCGATACCCATTCCATTGTCCGTAACCTCGATTCGCAGGCGATCTTCGCCTTCTCGGCGGCTCCGGATGGTCATTTGCTTTTCCCGATCTTTATTTTCAAACATAGCCTGCTTGCCGTTATTGATGAAATTCACGAGAATCTGCAATATGCGCTGCTTGTCAGAAACGACCTCCGGCAGTTCGGCCAGATCCAGTTTTACATGTACATGGTGTCTGCTCAAACGCTCCTTATTGATTTCGATCGCATCCCGGATGACGTCCCGGATATTCATGGACACCCGAACGCCGCCGCTTTTGGCGTAAATCTGCTGGGTTCGGACGATCTCCTTGATGTGATCCACGCTTTTGGTGAGAAAATCCACCTCTTTCATCACTTCGTCCTGTTCGGCCTGGATGCGTTTGGCCGCTTCCGACAGATATACGGGCAATTGCTTTCCCTTCGGATCCTGCGTCAGGAAGGTTCCCAGGTCGCCGATATGCTCCTCGACGATCTCCGCGACCCGGCTTAGGCCTTTTGTTTTTGAATTCAGCAGTTTTTCCTTGATGCCGGACAGGGAGATATTCACGCTGTTGAGGATGTTCCCGACGTTGTGGAGAATATCCGTCGCCACCTCCGCCATGCCGGCCTGGCGCGAGGCGATGACCAACTGGTCATGCAGTTCCCGGAGATCTTTTTCCCTCTGTCTGCGTTCCGTGACATCCTGGCCGATGGAAAGCAGGCCGCTGACGTTGCCGTCGTTGTCTTTCAGCGTTTTGTCATACCATTCAATTTCAATGAGTCGGTTGTCCTTGGTAAGAATCGGATTGATCGCCCCGCGAGTCTGGACATCACTGGTGGCATTGGCAAAAAGCCGTCGTATGCTGTCGCGATATTCCTGAGGGATAAATATGGAAAACCAATCTTTTCCTTTCACTTCTTCCAGACGATACCCGGAGAGTTCTTCCATGTAGGGGTTAAAACTGACGATGGCGCCGTTTTTGTCCAGAACCAGCATGATCGCCTGGGCCGTATCGACAACGCTTTTGGAAAAGTTCCGCTCCTGTTTTAACTGGTCTTCCGCCCGTTTCTTTTCCGTAAAGTCCTCCACCATTTCAATAAAACCCGCCAGTTTTCCGTTCGGCCCGAAAAACGGCACCGCGCGATTTCGCGCGTTGAACCGGCTGCCGTCGGCGAGGACGCCTTCGGTTTCCACCTCCGCCATTTTGCCCGTGGCCATCGCCGGAATGCCCGGACAATGCGGACAAATGGCGTCTCTTCTTTCAAATTCATGAAAACAATTCAGACCGACAAATGACTCCGCCGATCGTTTGAATAACCGGGCAAACGTCGCGTTGACGTGAATAATCCTGTGGTGCGTGTCCATGACGGCGATACCCAGGGAGGTATTTTCCATCAGCGCTTCCAGCGCCTCATACGGCTTCTTTTTTTTGCGTGTTTTCGTCAGCATGAAGAGGTTTTCCCCGAATTCATTTCCGGTGACACAGATTTACAATCTGTGTCAGGACGCGGATTATCCCTGAAAACCATCCGAAACAGATACCCCTGTTTTTTATATCGGATTGCGGGGAGGGAAATCCAATAGCAGAAAGTGGGGGCGGATTATATTTTTTTGAGCGCGATGGCGGTCAGGTCGTCGGCCTGGGGCAGGCCGGCGGCGAACCGCGCAACGGTGGATTGCAGCTCGGCGATCAAGTCTTTCGCCGAGCCGTCCCGCCGGCTTCGAATCGCATCGAGCATTCGTTCCACGCCGAACATGTTCTTCCGGGCGTCCATGGCCTCGAACACGCCGTCGGTGGTGACGACCACCCAGTCGCCGGGGGCGAATTTGAATTGGCGAACTTCGTCGAACTCGGCCTCTTCCATCACGCCCAGCGGCAGGCTGGTGGCGGCGACCTGCTCGAAGGCGTCCTCGGCGCGGTGGTAGAACAGCAGGGGGCCGTGCCCCGCGGAGGCGTAGGTCAGCACGCCGGCGGCGGGGTCCAGCACGCCCAGGAAGCACGTCACGAACGTTCCTCCGCCGAGGTCGCGGGCCAGCAGTTGGTTGGCCGTCCGCAGGATTTCCGCGACGCTGGTCGACTCGGCGCGAGTCAGTTGTGCGCTGGCGCGAAGCATGGCCCGCGTTTCGGCGATCACCAGCGCAGGCCCGATGCCGTGTCCCGTCGCGTCGGCGACCACGAACGCCCATCGCCCGTTGGGCAGGGGGATGAAGTCGAAGGTGTCGCCGCCGGTTTCGTCGGCTGGCTCGCTTAAGCCGGCTGCGTCGAAGCCGGGAATCTCCGGCGCCGCCTCGGGCAGCAGGCCCCGTTGAATGTCGCGGGCGATCTGCATGGCCCGTTCCATCTTCTGCTTCTGCACGTAGTGCTCGATCAGCCTGGCCCTCTGGATGACCACGCCCGCCTGGGCGCCGAGCGTCTCGGCCAGTTCCACGTCGTACGGCGCGAAATCGCCCGTGCGCTTGTTGAGCACCTGCAGCACGCCGACGAGCTTGCCCTCGTAGCCCCGCAGCGGGACGGACATGATATTGCGCGTGTGAAATCCGGTGTCCTTGTCCACCTGCGGATTGAAGCGCGAGTCGGCGTAGGCGTCGGGCACGACGAGCGTTTTTCCGGTGCGGACGGTCTCGCCGCAGAAGCCCTTGTCGGCGGGGACGCGCAGCTCCCGCACGCCCGTGGCGATCCGCGCGACCAGTTCGTTGCGGGCTTCGTCGTGGAGAAACAGCGTGGCCCGTTCGGCTTCGAGCAGTTCCAGCGAGTGATGAATAATCAGCGGCAGCAGGTCGTCCAGTTCGTGCGTGGCGACCATGGCCCGGCTGATGTCGAGCACCTTCTGAAGGTCCTGCAGGGCTTTGTCGTTGGGAACGCTCATGCGATCATTGTGGCTGCGCAGGGGCCGTTCCCGCCCGGCGGGACGTTCCCGCACGGGTTGGACCGGCCTGGCATGGTGTTTCATACACGCCGGGGGGCGAAGATGTCAAGAGCCGCCCGCTGTGAGCGGCCTTTTTTCCCGGTAGCAACTCTGTGCTCGCATCAAGCCCTGTGGGTGCGTAAAAACGCGACACAGAGTCACTGAGAAACTGAGATGAAAATAAACAAAAATCTTCACAATCATCCCATAATGGATTGAATTTTGATGAATGGGGGCGTTTGGCGCAATAGACAAGCGGGTCGGCATGGCTGG
>JAFGEJ010000220.1 GCA_016931655.1 Phycisphaerae bacterium | reverse complement strand
TTTTGATTTCCTCTGAGTTCTCTGTGTCTCTGTGGTAAAAAATGGTTTTTCAGAGGTCTCTTCTCAGTATCTCAGGAACTCAGTGTCGGATGTATCTTCCATACATATTAGAAAACCTCCTCAACACAGAGGCCGAGAGCATGACACGAAGTTGTAAAGACGTTCGCGACGAGTTCATACGGTTCTTTGAAGATCGCGGCCACGTGATGGTCCCCAGCAGTTCGCTCTTACCCGCGGACGATCCGACGCTGCTGTTCGCCAACGCGGGCATGAACCAGTTCAAGCCCCTCTTCCTCGGCACGGAGACGCGGAGCTACAACCGGGCCGTCAACACGCAGAAGTGCATCCGCGCCGGCGGAAAGCACAACGACCTGGAAGACGTAGGCCGAGACTGCTACCACCACACGTTCTTCGAGATGCTCGGCAACTGGAGCTTCGGCGACTATTTTAAAAAAGAGGCCGTCGATTGGGCCTGGGAATTGCTGGTGAAGGTCTGGGGCCTGGACCCGAATCGCCTGCATGCAACGTATTTCGAGGGCGACCCTGCCGAAGGCCTCCAACCCGATGCCGAAGCCCGCGATCTGTGGGCGAAACATCTTCCGCCGGAACGGATTCACCCCGGAAACAAGAAGGACAATTTCTGGGAGATGGGCGAGACCGGCCCCTGCGGGCCTTGCAGCGAAATTCATTACGACGCCACGGGCGACATGTCCGGCGGGGCGATCATCAATGCCGGCGACCCGCGCGTGATCGAAATCTGGAACCTTGTGTTCATTCAGTTCAACCGCTCCGCCGAGAACCTCTCGCCCCTGCCGGCGAAACACGTCGATACCGGCATGGGGCTGGAGCGGATCGGGAAAATCCTCAACGGCAAGATCAGCAACTACGCGACCGACCTGTTCCTGCCCATTCTTAAAAAGATAGAAGAACTTTCCGGCAAGAAATACGGCGCGAGAGCCGTCAAGTCCGGCGAGGATCGCTACGATACGATGGATGAAAACGACCTCGTGGACGTAGCCGTTCGCGTGATCGCCGATCACGCCCGTGCGTTGACGTTCGCCATTGCCGACGGCGTTCTGCCCGGCAATGAAGGGCGGGGGTACGTTTTGCGGAGCATTCTGCGTAGGGCAGCCGGCTTCGGCAGGCAACACCTGGGCATCGACGCGACATTCCTGCACCAACTCGTGCCGACCATCGTCGAAAATTTCGCCGACGCGTTCCCCAACCTGCGCGACCGGCAGAAAGCCGTCACCGAGATCATCACCGAAGAAGAAGATAGCTTCTCCAAGACGTTGGATCGAGGTTTGCAGCTTTTCGAGCGAGAACTGGAACAGGCCCGGTCGGCAGGAAAAAAAAAGATCAGCGGTGAAAACGCCTTTGAGCTTCACGCGACGTATGGCTTCCCGATCACGCTGACGAAGCTGATGGCTGAAAAGGCGGGCCTGGCCGTTGATGAAGCCGGCTTCCAGGCCGAGATGGAAAAACACCGCGAACTCTCGAGCGCCGGTGCGGGCAAGTTCAAAACCGACCAGATCGTCGGCCTGCCCGCAACGAACGACGAAGCGAAATACGAGCGCAAGGACATTGAAGCGAAGATCCTCGGCTGGGTTATTGGCGAGACTTTTTATAATAGCGGCGAGTTGGCTGAGGGGTCCGAAGCGGCGGTAGTGCTGGACAAAACGAGCTTCTACGGCGAATCGGGCGGGCAGGTGGGCGACTGCGGTACGCTGATCGGAAAGACAGCCGTCTTCAACGTCGATACCGCACAACTCGCCGGCCAGTGCGTGTTGCACGTGGGCAAGGTGCGCGCCGGTTCGCTGAAGGCCGGGCAAAGCGTCACGGTGAAGGTTTGTCCCGCCACGCGCCTCGACACGATGCGCAATCATTCCGCGACGCACCTCTTGAATTGGGCCTTGCGCCGCGTTCAGGGTGAGGGCGTCGAGCAGGCCGGCAGCGTGGTGGACTCACAGCGCCTTCGCTTCGACTTCACGTACAACAAAGCCGTCACGGCTGAGCAGCTCGCCGAGGCCGAAACACTTGTCAATGAGCGCGTGCTGGCGGACGAAACCATCGAGGCGAAACTTATGCCCCTGGCCGAGGCGAAAAAAATTCCCGGCGTGCGCGCGGTCTTCGGCGAGAAGTATCCCGACCCCGTACGCGTGGTGACGATGGGGCATGGCGGCTCGGCCTCGGCGGCCGTCAGCGTGGAATTCTGCGGCGGTACGCACCTGTCGCGCACCAGCCAGGTGGGGCTGTTCAAAATTCTCTCGGAAGAATCCGTCGCCAAGGGCGTGCGGCGCATCACCGCCGTCACCGGCCACGGCGCGGCTGAGTGGGCCAAGCAGGCCGACGCGACGCTGCGAGCGGCAGGGGGCTTGCTGAAAACCTCCCCCGAGGAAATTCCCGCACGCATCGAAGCGATGCAGAATGAGATTAAAAAGCTGCGCAAACGACCGGCTGGCGGTTCTGCCGGCGGAGCGGACCTGGCCGACTCCGTCACGCTCGATACGCCGTCGGGCAAAGTGCTCGTGGCGCGGTCTGTGGACCACGACGCCGGTGCGATGCGCAATCTCTGCGATCAGCAGCGGCAGAAAGGCTCAGCCGCCGTCTTCCTCGGCGCCGCCGACGGGGACGAAGGCAAGGTGACGCTCATTGCGATGGTGTCCGACGAGTTGGTCAAGGCCGGCAAGCTCAAGGCCGGCGACTGGGTCAAGGCCGTCGCGCCCGTCGTGGGCGGCGGCGGCGGCGGAAAGCCCAACCTCGCCCAGGCCGGCGGAAAACAGCCCGAAAATCTCCCCGCCGCTTTACAGGCAGCCGCCGACTTCGCCAAAGACAAACTGGCGTGAGGAAAACCCTGCCGAAATTTTCATTGACCACCCCGAAGGGGTAAACTCCGACACAGATCGAAGATGCCACAGGTAGGTCTAAGAGTTTTATACTCAATATTCAAATTTCAATATTCAAACAATACTCAATATCCAATAAGACAAAAATTCCCATCG
>JAFGEJ010000219.1 GCA_016931655.1 Phycisphaerae bacterium | reverse complement strand
TTGAGGCCGTCCAGAAATTCAGGTAACCGAAACATGAACGGTGTTCCCCCAACATTTTGTTGTTTTCGTCCCGAAGGGACAGAAGCATTTGGCCGGGGGTGAGCGAAGCGAACCCCCGGAAGAAGGCTTATTTTTTATAGCCCCAACGGGGCGACAGCAACGATTTCTTCTTATCAAACTCGCTGCCGTCCCTTCGGGACTCGAATCAAAGAGATCGTTTCCGGGGGTTCGCTTCGCTCACCCCCGGCCAGACGCTCCTCGACCCTTCGGGGCGAAGAGAAGAAAAAACAACATAGTAATTTCTGGACCGTCTCAAATAGTTAGAAAAAAATTCTCTGTGAACTTTGTGTCTCTGTGGTCAATGAAAAAACCGAATTAACCGAGGGGATTACCACGCCTCCAGTTCGCCGACGATTTCCTCCACTAAGTCTTTGACGGTGAGAATTCCCACGTGCCTGCCGGCTGCGTCGGCGACGACCGCGAAGCTGCGCTTGGCGTGTTGCATCGTGTAGAGGGCCTGGGTAACGGTAATCTCCGCCGAAATGATCAGCGGTTCGACGGCGTGGACGCGGATCGGCCGATCTGCGGGGTCCATCAGCACGTCGTACACGTCCACCACGCCGGCGACGCATCCCTCGGCGTCCAGCAGCGGAAGGCGGGAATAGTTTCGCTCCACGGTGCGTTGAAGAAATTCCTCGCGCGTCGCGCCGGCCGGTGCATGGGCTACCCGTTCCATCGGCTGGAGCACGTCGGCGACGTGTACGCGGGCGATGTGCATGACGCGGTCGGCCATCTCTCGCTGTGCGCCGGTCAGCGCCCCGGCGGCGCGACCCTCCGCCAGCGCCGCCAGCAGGGCCTCGTGCCCGAGCAGGTTTCGCGGGCGGGCGGTCTGTCGGCCCAGCAGCCGAAGCAGAACAGAAGCGAACCCGCGCACCAGATACGTCAGCCCGCAGGCCTTGAACAGAAGATCGAACAGGCGCATCAGCCGAATCGACGAATACACGAGTTTTTCCGGCGCACGCTGGAAGAGATTTTTCGGCAGGCTGTCCTTGAAGACGAACAGCAGCGGCGTGGTGACGGCCAGGGTGTACAGTTCGGCGTTGTCTCGAAAGCCCGCCAGGACGAACAGGGCGCTGACGGCGAAGGCGGCCAGGTACTGGTGAATGTTCGTCCCGATCAGCAGCGTCGCCAGCACGTTATTCGGATCGTGCAGGAACGCTCGCACCCGCCTGGCCCGCGATTGGCCGGCCTCGGCCTGCAGCTCCAGGCGAACGCGATTGACGAGATACGCCCCGGTTTCCATGCCCGCGAACAGCCCCGCCAGCAGCATGTTGGCGACGCACACGAACAGCCAGACGACGCCCGCGGCGATGTTCGACATGGCGATCATGGCTGCCCTCCGACCTTGCCCGCCGGCAGGCAAGTCCATTCCACCCGCACGGCCTCGACGCGCCTCCGGCGCATCGCGTGCACGGTGAGGCGCAGGTTGTGGTAGACGGCCGAGTCGCCCTCGCGCGGGATGCGATTCAGCAGCGCCGCGGCCAGCCCGCCGATGGTGCTGACGCGCCCCCGGACGGGCGCCAGGCCGAACGCTTCGGCCCAGTCGCGAATGCTCAGGTCGCCCGAAACGAGATATTGCGTGGGGCTGAGTTTCTGCACCGGCGGGCGGGCGGGCGCCTCGCGGTAGTCCGGGATGTCGCCGACGATTTCTTCCAGCACGTCCTCCAGCGTAATCAGCCCCGCCGTCCCGCCGTACTCGTCCACCACGACGGCCATCTGCCGGCGGGTCTTGCGGAATTGCGCGAGCACTTTTTCAAGGTTCGCCGCCTCGGGCAGAAACGACACCGGGCGAACAAGCCGCTCCAGGGGCGTTTCGGGATGCAGCAGCAGGCGCTTGGCGTGGACGACGCCCAGCACGTCGTCCAGATTGTCGCGATAGACGGGGATTTTCCGAAAGCCGGTTTCGCGGAATAATTCGATCAGGCCGGCGGGGGATTTCGCCACGTCGTAGGCGACAACGTCCACGCGGGGGACCATGATATCGCCGGCTGTGACGTCGGTCAGTTCGATGATCTCGCGGAGCATGTCGCTGACGTCGTGATCGAGCACGCCGCGCCGCGCGCCGAGGCGCATCAGCCCGGCCAGTTCCTCGGCGGTAATGTCCGTCGCCGCCGGGTCCGACCGCGGCGCGAGAATCCGCGTGCACGGCTCGACGACGCCCCGATCCAGCAGCCACAGGACGGGCAGGAACAGCCGGCGCAGCAGGTCAATCGGCAAGGCCGAGATGACCGCCCACCGCCGGGCGACGGTTAACGCGAGCAATTTGGGTGTGACCTCGCCCAGCAGCAGCACCGCCAGCAGCGGCAGGACGGAGGCCGTCCCGACCAGCCAGACCGCTCGGCCGGCCGATTCCAGCTCCAGCGCAAACACCGCCGCCATCGCGGAAAAGGCGATGTTCACGAGCATGTTGCCCAGCAGGAGCGTGTTGAGCAGGGTTCGGGGACGCCCGGCCAGTCTTGCCGCCAGGCGGCTGGGCCAGTGACGCGAGGAACGCATCTCGTGCCGCTGGGCGGGCGTCAGCGTAAACAGCGCCGTCTCCGATCCGCTGAAAAATGCGCTGGCCAGCAGGCAGATCGCCATGACGGCCCCATACCACCCAAAGCCGTTGAACACCGCCGCGGCGATCATACTGCCCCCCTGGCTTTTTTGAAAAATCTATTGCAGCCCAACGGGCTGCGACATACCAGCCCAGGGCAACGCCCTGGGTGACGGGTGTGTTTGATTCCTGAGCCCTGTAAGGGCGATACAGAATGTCGCGCCCTTACAGGGCTTGGATTGTGGGTTCCCCATAATCCCAGGGCGTTGCCCTGGGCTGGTATGTTCATGCCTTTCAGGCATGAGAAAAATACCTGCGGGGCAGAATCCCTTGGAGACTCCGCCATGCGACAATTTCGTTTGGGAAAAGGCTTACACTCTCCGGGTTGTTCGGTTTCGTCGGACATCCGAGGGCGGGATATTGTACCTCCGCCGGGGCGTTGCTTCCAGCGTCTGGGCAAAACGTCCAAGGCTTACGTATGAGAATTCTGAAAAACCTACCACAGAGGCACAGAGGTCACAGATCGAAGATCCCATAGGGAGAACAACGTAATTTCTTATGATTTTCTCTGAGTTCTCTGTGTCTCTGTGGTCAATGAATGG
>JAFGEJ010000218.1 GCA_016931655.1 Phycisphaerae bacterium | reverse complement strand
CCGCGACACGCGCGGGCGAGACGCCCGCGACACGAATAAAGACTTTCTAAACGGGCTGTTAGGGGCAGAAAGCATTTGGCCGGGGGTTCGCTTCGCTCACCCCCGGCCAGATGCTCCTCGACCCTTCGGGTCGAAGAAAAGAAAAAAACAACACGGTAATTTCTGTACGGCCTCAGATAGTTATTAAGTGCCGCGGCAGGAGGCGCGTTTGTGTCTTCCGTGGAGTCAGCGATCCTGGTGTTCGGGATTTTCGTGCTGGCGGGGGTTTTCGCCAGCCGGTTCTCCGACACGCTCGGCGTGCCGTCTCTGCTGTTGTTTCTGGCGGTGGGGATGCTGGCCGGCTCGGAGGGAATCGGCGGAATCCGATTTGACTCCGCGACGAAGGCCCAGGCCGTCGGCACGGTGGCGCTGGTGGTGATTCTCTTCGCCGGCGGGCTGGACACAAAATGGTCCGACATGCGCCCCGTGCTTCTGCGGGGGATGCTGCTCTCGACGCTGGGCGTGTGCCTCACGACGCTGCTGCTGGGCACGTTCGCGTGGGTGATGCTGGGAACCTTCACCACGTTTGACGTCGGCCCGACGGGCCTGACGTGGATCGAGGCGCTACTGCTGGCCGCCGTCGTTTCCTCCACCGACGCCGCGGCGGTCTTCTCCATCTTCCGAACCCGCCAGGTGCGAATCCCGCGCAACCTGCGCTGCCTGCTGGAACTGGAATCCGGCAGCAATGACCCGATGGCCGTCCTTCTGACCACCGCGCTGCTGGGGGGCATGACGCAGGCGGAGGGATCGAAAATGGGATTTTTCCTCGTCCTGCTGCTTCAGTTTGCCCTTGGCGGCACGATGGGCGTCGTGGTGGGATTTCTCGGCGCGTGGCTGACCAATCGCATTCGTCTCGCCACGCCGGGATTGTATCCCATTCTCGCACTGTCGCTGGGGTTGGTGGTCTTCGGGGCCGCCGAGATGATGGGGGGCAACGGGTTCCTGGCGGTCTATACCGCCGGCGTGGTGATCGGGAACCGGGTAAAGCGATTCCACGAGACCATCCTGAGCTTTCACGAGGGACTGTCCTGGCTGACGCAGATCTGCATGTTCATTGTGCTGGGGCTTCTGGTGCGTCCCCGGCAGTTGCTTCACGTTTCGGGCGTCGCGACGGCCATGGCGCTGTTCCTGATGTTCGTCGCCCGCCCGGTCAGCGTAGCCGCCTGCCTGCTGCCGTTTCGTCCGAAGCGGAAGGAACTGGCGTACGTCTCCTGGGTGGGGCTGCGCGGGGCGGTTCCGATCATCCTGGCGACGTTCCCGGCCTCGTATGGCATCCCCGAAGCCGACGGAATTTTCAACGTGGTGTTTTTCGTCGTGATCGCGTCGGTTCTGCTCCAGGGGCTGACTTTAGCGCCCTGCGCCCGATGGCTGGGCGTGGCGGAGAAGGAACCGGAAGCGGAGTCGAAAAAATAGCGGGGCGTTCAGATTCGCCCCGGTTCCGTAGGCTCGCCGCCCGCGGCGGGGGATTCGTCGGCGTCGGTTTGAGCGGCGGGGGATTCGATCAGTCCCAGTTCCACGTCCGGGTCGGGGTAGGCCGTGTCCGTCCAGTGGGGTTGCGGCTCAGCCGGCTCCGCGTCGGCTGGCGGTTCGGGCGATTCTTCCTCCGGTGCGGCGGAGATTTCCTCGGCGGGTTCGACGGCCGGGCCGGATTCCGCGTCGCCCGGTACGTCTTCCACGATCACGCACACGCCCGTTTTTCGCAGATTCCATGCCTGGAGGAAAACCGCCAAAATCAGCGCGAAGAACAGCACGCCCAGCAGCGCCGCCGCCCAGCCGGCCGACAGCGCCATGGCCGGGAGGAGCAACACCGCCGCCAGCAACTGCATCTGGGCGATCAGCAGCCGGCGGTCATATCCCACGATTCGCATTTCACGACGCTTGTTGGTTTCCGTCATATTCGTTCTCTCTTACGAGACCTCTGGAAAAAGGATATTTTTACCACAGAGACACAGAGAGCACAGAGAAAACCTTAAGAAATTACGTCTTTCTCTGTGACCTCTGTGTCTCTGTGGTAGGTTTTTCAGAATTCTCTTACACCGTAATCGTTTCGCCCGGCTGGAGGACGTGCGCCGCGTCTCCGACGGCGTCGGCAAAGGCCTGCGCGTCGGACAACTTCCCGACGATGTCGCCCCAGTGATACGGAATCGCCTTTGGGGAGCCGATGGCCTTGCAGACCTCCGCCGCCTCGGCGGCGTTGAGTGTATACGTTCCGCCCACTGGCAGCAGCGCGACGTCCACGTTTTTCAGATGGTCCATTTCAGGAATCCGGTCCGTGTCTCCCGCGTAGTATACCCGAACACCCCCCAATGTGAACACCGCGCCGCACCAGCCGTTGGCTTTCGGATGAAAGGGCTTGCGGAGATTGTAAGCCGGCGTCGGTTCGATCGTCGCCCCTGAAAGGCGGATCGTTTCGCCCGGTGCGATCACCCGGGCCGAGGCGAGCGAGTCGGCGGCGTCCGGCGGGGCGAGAATCTCCGTGCCGTCCTTTCCGACGTGCTGCACGTCCGGCGGCGAGCAGTGGTCGTAGTGGCTGTGGGAGACGAACACCACGTCGGCGTCGTGAGGCTGGCCGGTGATCTTCCACGGGTCGATGTACAGTACACACCCCGGCGACGCCAGCCGAAAGCTCGCGTGCCCCAGCCAGGTAATTTCCACGGACATGGCAAATTCTCCTTTCCCGTCAAAAATACACAGTTTCCTTATCTTTTGTACCGTTCCGGGCCTTGGGGAACACCGAAAAAGAAAAAAAATTTTGGGAGACCTTGAAATAGTACACCCGGAGTGCTATATAGTTATAGCAGAGGTAAAGCCCATGCTGGCGATGACGAAGAAGACGGGATACGGCCTGATTGCCATGACGCACCTGGCGGGTCTGGGGCCGGGCGACCTCGCCAGTGCACGGGAAATCGCCAAGGAATACGACGTTCCGATTTCTCTTCTGATGAATATCTTAAAAGAGCTGGCCGCCGGCGGATACGTTCAGTCCGTTCGCGGGGCCCGCGGCGGATACCGAATCGCCCGCCGGCCTGAGGACGTGAACTTCGTGGAGCTGATGGAAACGCTGGAAGGGCCAATGAAATTCGCCGAGTGCGTTCTGGGACGGATTGAAGACGACGAACGCGCCAAGTGCAAACTCATGTCCAAGTGTCCCATTGCCGACCCGGTGCATCGGGTGCATCGCAGGATTCGGGATTTTCTTTCGGACCTGACGCTGGCGGACGTGCTTCACCCGGCGGCGAAAAACGCTGCGGTGAAAATAGGTTGAACAATTTAAATCATCCACGGATTACACGGATTCAGGAGGATTACACGGAAGAGACAGGATTAAAAAAACAATCTGTGAAATCTCTCTTACAATCCGTGCAATCCGTGGATAATTCGGCCTTGAGAACATGGCGGTATAATTGGAATTTGATAAAAAACGTGTTTTGAGGAAGGATGAACGTAACACTTATGCTTCGCTTGCCCATCTATCTGGATTACAACGCCACCACGCCCGTCGATCCGCGGGTGATGGAGGCGATGCTGCCGTACTTCACGGAGCATTTCGGCAACGCCGCCAGCCGTTCGCACGGCTACGGCTGGAAGGCCGAGGAAGCCGTCGACACCGCCCGCCGGCAGGTGGCGGAACTCATCGGCGCCGCGGCCAAGGAAATCGTCTTTACCTCCGGGGCGACCGAGAGCGACAATCTCGCGATCAAGGGCGTCGCGGAAATGTACCGCTCCAACGGGAATCACATCATCACCTGCCGGACGGAACACAAAGCCGTCCTGGACACCTGCAAGGCGCTTCAGCAGCGCGGCTGGGAGGTAACGTACCTTTCGCCCGACGCCCAGGGCCTGGTCTCCGCCGAGCAGGTGGAAGAGGCGATCACGGAGAACACGATTCTGATCACGATCATGGCCGCCAACAACGAAACCGGCGTGTTGCACCCGATCGGCGAGATCGGGCGCGTGGCCAAGCGGCGGGGCGTGCTGTTTCACACCGACGCAACGCAGGCAGCCGGCAAGGTTCCCCTGAACGCGGAAGAGATGGGCGTGGACCTTCTGAGCCTCTCGGCCCACAAGATCTACGGCCCCAAGGGCATCGGGGCGCTGTACGTCCGGCGGCGCGATCCGCGCGTCCGCCTGGCGGCGCAAATGCACGGCGGCGGACACGAACGGAACATGCGCAGCGGCACACTGAACGTGCCGGGCACCGTGGGTTTCGGCGAGGCCTGCCGGCTGGCCGTCGGAGAAATGGATTCCGAACCGGCCCGGCTGCGCGAGCTGCGCGATCGCCTGGAGAACGGCGTCTTTCAGCGCGTGGAGTTCGTGAAGCGAAACGGGCATCCCACGCGGCGCCTGTGCAACACGTCGAACCTGTCGTTCGCGTACGTCGAGGGCGAGGCGATCATGCTGAAGATGAAAAGCCTGGCCGTCTCCAGCGGATCGGCCTGCACCAGCGCGTCGCTCGAACCGAGCTACGTGCTCCGGGCGATGGGCCTGCCGGACGACCTGGGACACAGCTCCCTTCGCTTCAGCCTGGGCCGCTTTACCACACAGGCGGACGTGGACTACGCCGTCGAGCGGATCGCCGCGGCTATCGCCGACCTGCGCGACATGAGCCCGCTGTACGAATCGGCCCGGGAAACCGGCGAAACGCGCGATATCGAATGGGCTAGCGCAAAATAAAACAATCAACGAAAAATCAGCCACGGATTGCACGGATTTAAGAGGATTTCACGGATTTTCTTTTAGAATATGTATAAGAACCGAAACACCGACTTGTTTTCCACGATAATCCATGGGAACAATAATGTTCTTTTATGTGCTTTTAGAATTTTTTCCGTGTAATCCGTTTTTTATCCGTGTAATCCGTGGATGATTCTTGAAACGCCGTGAAAAGATAGAGTAAGGACAAACACCATGCCGCAGTATTCGGACAAGATGATCGAGTATTTCAACAATCCCCGCAACGTCGGTGCGATGGACCAGGACGACCCGGACGTCGGTACGGGCGTCGTCGGCTCGCCGGTCTGCGGCGACGTGCTGAAGTTCCAGATTCGGGTCGCGCAGGACGGCACGATCACCGACGCGAAGTTCAAGACCTTCGGCTGTGGCTCGGCCATCGCCGCCAGCAGCCTGGCGACTGAATGGCTCAAGGGGCGGACCATCGAACAGGCCGGCGAGATCAAAAACATGGAAATTGCGAAGGAGCTGGAGCTGCCGGACGTGAAAATTCACTGCTCCGTTCTGGCGGAAGAGGCCATCCAGGCCGCCATCGACGACTGGAAACGAAAACACCTCCCCCCCGCCGACGACGAAACCGCTCCGCAATAAAAATGTCCCCGCCGCCGTGCTTCGCGAAACCCCTCGGGGCAAAACAATCACAATATTTCAACACGCAATAAAGTATTTTGTGATCTTCTTCTTCAGCCCGAAGGGCTTGAAAGCATCTAGTAGTCCTTCACGGTTGTTTTTGTGGGTGGCACAGGTTTTCAACCTGTGTCCGCACAGCTTACAAAGCTGTGCCACCAAAGCAAAGT
>JAFGEJ010000217.1 GCA_016931655.1 Phycisphaerae bacterium | reverse complement strand
TGAAAGGGCGTGACATATTGTCTCGCCCCTTCAGGGCTCCAGATAAAACATCCTGACCACCCAGGGCTTCGCCCTGGGCTGGTATGTCTACGCCTTTCAGGCCTGCCTGCCGGTAGGCAGGCGAAAGATATGGAAAACAAAAAATTTTGATGCGTACGCCCTGTTCGCATATCAGAGTAAGCGCCGAGAGAGGCGAATCATGCAAGGGCCAGCCGAATGTCCTTCGCGAATTCCTTGACAGCCTTTTCGACGGCCTTCCTCCAGTCCAGCTTGGGGTGGCGGTGATGGGCGTAGATCACGCTTCGGCTGGCGTTGACGATTGCGCCCGTGCCGTCGGGTTTGAAGGCCGCGGCGCAGTCGACGGCCGTGGCGCCCTGCGCGCCGTATCCGGGCACGAGAAAGATCTGCCGCGGCATGATCTTGCGGAGGCGGCGGGCCTCGTCGGGATACGTCGCGCCGACGACGGCCCCCAGGCAACTGTATCCGCTGGCGCCAATCAGGCCGTTGCCGCCCATTTCCGCCACCTGCCCGGCCATGTGTTCGTAGAACGGCCGACCGGCGGTGTCGGTGAAGTCCTGGATCGTCCCCGCCGACGGGTTGGACGTTCGCACGAGCACGAAGACGCCCCGGCCTTTCTCGCGTGCGGCGTCCAGGAAGGGCCTGACGCCGTCAACGCCGAAATACCCGTTGACCGTCACGGCGTCGGCGGCGTCGGCGTCCGCCAGGTGCGCCCGGGCGTAGGCGGTCGCCGTCGAGCCGATGTCGCCGCGCTTCGCGTCGCCGATGACGATCAATCCGAGCTTCCTCGCCACCCGAATAACCGAGGTGTACAGCGACATTCCGAAGAACGGCTGTGGGCCGGGCAACTGCTCGAAGTAGGCGATCTGCGGTTTGATCGCCGGTACGTGCGGCGCGACGACCTCCAGAACGTCGGCGCAAAAATGACTGACCAGCTCCAACTGCTCCATCGGGTCGCTGCTGTCGGTGCGAAAGGCTTTGGGCATCATCTCCACGTTCGGGTCGATGCCCACGCACACCGGCGAGCCTTTCTTCTCGATGGCCGCCAAAAGCCGATCCGCAAAATGCTCCGTTTTCGCTTTGCTCATCGTTTTGTTCCCAAGGCGGGAAACGTCGTTATACACACTCGGCTGTGCGATGTCTATCGCGTCCGTTTCGCGCCCAGCCACGCCAGCCAGGTCTCCAGCCCCTCGCCCGTGCGGCAGGAAAGCTCAAAAACCGGAGCGGCGGTGTTGATTTTTTTGAGGTCGTCATACAAGCGTGATTTGTCGTAGCCCAGGGCCTCGATCAGTTCGATCTTGTTGAGCACGATCGCGTCGGCGGGCAGAAAGAGCGTGTTGTACTTGGCGGCCTTGTCGTCGCCTTCGGGCGTGGAGAGCATCGCCACGCGGGCGTGCTCGCCCAGGTCGAACCCCGCCGGGCAGACCATGTTCCCGACGTTCTCGATGAACAGGTACTCCAGGCCCTTCAGATCCAGTCCCGCCAGGGCGGCGGCCACCTGCGAGGCGGTTAAATGACAGCCGCCTTCGGTGTTGATCTGCGTGACCTGGGCCGCCAGATTGCCCAGGCGCTCCGCGTCGCGCGTGGTCTGCAGATCGCCCACGATCACCGCCGAGGCCAGTCCCTTTGCCGCCAGGGCGGGAATGGTCTTCTCCAGCAGCGAGGTTTTTCCGCTGCCCGGAGCGCTGGTGATATTCACGCACCAGACGCCCGCGGCGTCGAGTTTTTCGCGATTTTCCGCCGCCAGGGCGTCGTTGGCTTCCAGCACGTTTTTCACAACGTTAATTTTCATCTCTTGAAGCTCCATCGAGGGACAGCAGCAGGATTTCGTTGCCTTCGATGATTTCCACGTCGGCCTGATTACACCGCGGGCAGAGGAACGAGTCCACCGTCGGTGCGAATCGTTCTCCGCAGAGTCGGCAGCGTGCCCTGGCGGGTGTGATTTGCAGCGTTAGTTTCGCTCCTTCGGCGAGGGTTCCGCCGGCCGCCTCCGCGAAGGCCATATCCAGCGCCTCGGGTACGATTCCTCGCAGCACCCCGGCCCGGACCGTCAGGGCATGGACGCGCGTCAGATCGTGCTCCACCGCCAGTTCCTCCAGGCGGGTAAGCAACTCCACCGCGATGGACATTTCGTGCATTTTTGTCTTCTGAAAGTAGCCACGGGCGCAAGCCCTCACCGTTACCCACAATTTCTGATCTCGATGGGTCGTTTACAGCCCAACGGGCTGAAACATACCAGCCCAGGGCGAAGCCCTGGGTGACCGATGTTTTTTATAGCCATAGCCCTGTAAGGGCGATACATTTTTTCTGTCACGCCCTTACAGGGCTTGGGTTTTTTTGACATTCTTGTCCCAGGGCGTTGCCCTGGGCTGGTATGTATACGCCTTTCAGGCGAAAAAGCAAAATTCCGGATTTCTTCCCATCTGTCTTTCATCATCGATTCGTGTTTTGCATGTGGGTAAAGGAAAGGGCTTGCGTCCGTGGCTACTATCAAAAACAAATATTTTCACTAATGCGTTCGTTGCGTCAGCAGGTTTGCCAGTTCCTTAAGCGTTTCGCCGGCCGGGCCGAGGGGCCTCAGCGCGTCGCGGGCGGCGGCGGTCAATTTCTCGCCGAGTCGCCTGGCCTCGCCGGCTCCGAGGACGGCCAGGTGCGTTCGCTTGCCCGTCTCGGCGTCCTTGCCGGGCGTTTTGCCGAGTTGCCGGGCCGTGCCCGTGGCATCCAGCAGGTCGTCGAACAACTGAAACGCCAGGCCGAGATTCTCCGCATACTCGCCGACGGCCTGGAGGGCTTCGTCCTTCGCCCCGGCGGCGAGGGCGCCCATTCGCGCCGCGGCGCGGATCATGGCGGCCGTCTTGTGCAGGTGAATGTATCGCAGGCCTTCCAGGCCGGCCGGCAGGGTGCAAAGGTCCATGTCGGCTGCCTGCCCGGCGACCATGCCCTCCGCGCCGGCTGCACGGGCCAGTTCCGCCGCCAGGCGGGCCGAGACAGCCGAAGCGTCCTCCGCCAGCACGCCGAACGCGCGGGTCAGCAGCGCATCGCCGATCAGAATCGCCATCGCCTCGCCGAACTGCACGTGAGCGGTAGGTCGGCCGCGACGAAGCGCGTCGTCGTCCATGGCCGGCAGATCGTCGTGCACCAGGCTGTAGACGTGCACCATCTCCACTGCCGCTGCTGCACGGCGGACGAGTTCCTCCTCCGCCGATCCCCCGATGGCCCGGGCGGACAGCATGGTAATCGCCGGCCGAAGGCGCTTGCCGCCGGCCATGCAATACCGCATCCCGTCGGCCAGCGCATCGGGCGCCCCCGCCGGCACGAGCCATCGCTCCAGGTCCGCCTCCACGCGCTTCGCACAGGGCGCCAGCAGCGCCGCCAGCGCCTCGCCGGGCGAATCCGCCGCCCGCGTTGTATTTTCCGCCGCCTTCGGGGACATGAAACGTTTTTCCATTCAACGGAGATATTGGGGAATCGAATATCGAGGGAATTATACCAAACGAACTAAGTAAATGCGCGGCGGAGCACCTGCTCCGCCGCGTTAAAGCAATTTATAGAGTAACATGGTGGAGCAGGTGCTCCACCATGCAATAACTCAATGTGCTTGGGATTATACCACCCCGGCTGGGAAACGTGACGGTTTTCTTGCGGTAAAGGCTCGAATCCGCCGCTACACTGCCTCCAGACGCATCGATGTTCGGATTCAGGCATCGCCGGCGATAACCAATCCATTCATTACTTTACTTCGTCAAGCATTCCTCCACATCACCCAGCGAGGAGACCGTGATTTTTTCATTGACCGGCCAGGACGTTTCGCCCGGATATACGATGAGAAGTTTGTCGAGTTTGAGACTTTCGAGGGCCATGTCCATGGATTTTGTTTTCGACGGGGCTTCGTTCATTTTGAATTCAAGCCCATAGCGTTTTCCGTTACGAATAAAGAACAGATCGAGTTCCGCGTGGGCGTAGGTCGCCCAGAAATACGCCTGAGCCGGCCTGACGATTCGTAAAATCTGTTCCATGGCGAATCCTTCCCAGGACGCCCCGACCTGCGGATGTCCGTAAAGTCCAAGAGAATCGTTTATGTCCAGCAGGCTGTGCAGAAGGCCGGTGTCGCAAAAATAAATCTTGGGCGATTTCACCTGTCTCTTGGCGATATTCTCCCGCCAGGGCTGCAATTGGCGAATCATAAACGTCTCGGTGAGAATATCGAGATATG
>JAFGEJ010000216.1 GCA_016931655.1 Phycisphaerae bacterium | reverse complement strand
TTGTCGCCCCCTTTTTTTGCGCTCACCATGTCCTGGCATTGAATTGTCATCCTGAGCGGAGACACGAGCGAAGCGAATGTCGAAGTCGAAGGATCTCTTATCCCCAACGACAATTCCCTATGGCGCTTTGTGTCCTGTTCCGATATACTACGGAATCATGACGAACCCTCAGCCGCACAACGACGCCTTCCTTCCGAGTGAAATGCCCCCCCTGCCGGACGAACAGGCCGAGAGCAGCCCCAAACGGACGGGGAAAAAAATCACCCGGCGGAGGTTTCTCAAATACTCCGCGCTGGCAGCCGGGGCCGCGGCGGCGACGGCCGGCGTGATCGACGCGACCGTGATCGAACCGCACGGCTTTCGCGTCACGCATCACACGTTTCGCCTGCCCGGCCTGGGCGACGGATGGGACGGCGCGAAAATCGCCCAGATCACCGACGTGCACGTCGGGCGGTGGTCCGACTTCGACGACGCCCGCCGCGTCGTGGAAATGACCAACGACCTGAACCCGGACGTGGTGGCCTTGACGGGCGATTACGTCAGCCGTGCCTCGGCGATCACCTCGGCGCTGGTGGAAGTGTTCCGCGATCTCCGCGCGAAGGAAAAATACGCCGTTCTGGGCAATCACGATTACTGGGCCGACGCGCCGCGCGTGGCCGCGGCGCTGGAGTCAGCCGGGATCCCCCTTCTGACAAACAAACACGTCCTGCTGCGTCGCGGTGGGGACCTTTTATGTCTAGCCGGGGTCAACGACGTGTGGTCCATCAATCCCCCGCCGGACGCAACTGCGGCGCTGGCCGGCGCACCGGAAAACGTTCCGCGCATCGTGATGTCGCACAACCCGGACTACGCCGAGGTAGCCCCGCGCGACGTGAAGATCGACCTGATGCTCGCCGGCCATACGCACGGCGGGCAGGTGCGCCTGCCGCTGCTCGGCCCGCTGATCCTTCCGATCCAGCATCGCAAATACGCCGAAGGATGGGTGCAAGGCCCGACGTGCCCCGTGTTTATCTCCCGAGGCCTGGGCATGGTAACCGTTCCCATCCGCTTCAACTGCCCACCCGAACTGCCGCTGATTACACTGCGAAAGGCGTAACCGAATAAACGAACGAATTAAAGAGCGGCGGGTGTAAACCCGCCGATTTGTCCGAACAAATTAAAGAGCGATGGGTGTCAACCCATCGTTTCCTCCCAATGCGATGGGTGTTTGGAATAATCAGTGGGCTTACGCCCACCGCTCTTTTTATGTGTTATATGTTGGTGTTCTTTCATCCCCAGTCCCTATTTCCCGTCCTCTTGCCGCCATTGGATAAATTTTTCGCGCAGGAGGCGAAAATCGCTCCGCTCGATTTCTCCCTGTATGCTCATCGCCGCCGAGCCGGTAACGCGTCGTGCGGCGCAACGTTCACCCAGGGAAAGCAGCCCGCCGAGGGCCAGGCCCATTACAATAACGGCTGCGCAGAGAATCGGCATGGCGCTGCGGATGAACGTCCGACGGAACCCCTTGCGTCCGCGACGGAACAATTCAACCCCTTCACTCAAAAACCAAACCACAAAGAAAAACAACACCACAATGGCCAGGAAGGTTTCTATAAGAAATTTTGGACTACTGGATGCCCCGGATTCCCCTATCAACGCGGAAACGAATGCAAATGGAGGAATCCAATATCTTCCTTTGAGATAATCCAGCCGGAGCGGCCCCGCCCACCAGCCGACGATATAGATTCCGCAAACCAACAGAATCAATCCCGTTGCGATCAGAAAACCGATCCGTTTTCGGCGTGTGATCGATGGCGGCGTTGCCAGACCGACTTCCAGACATCGCAGCCGGATCGCACGATAGCTCATCGACAGCAACAAGGCGAATACTCCGCACAGCAGAAGAACCAACTCCACCGTCCATCGCCCCAGTGTGAAATTCAAGCCGTAGGCATCAGAACGGTAGATTTGCCAGATGACGTACAAGCCAAATGCAACCAGCGGGATTACGATGGACACCTGGACAATCTTTCCGATTCTTCGCCAGCCGACAAACAGCAGAATCGGTTTGTCCGTGCTTCGTCGGCAGAAGATTGCCCAGATCAGCACCACCAGACCAAAGCCGCACGAGAGAATCACCATCCCTACCAGCAGAAGCAACAAAGCCACTTCCAGAACCACAAAACACTCCACGGTCCGAATGGGTTCGAAATCGACGTGATATCCTGCTATCGCGGGTGTAAGAATTGTCCAGAACATCCCGGCGTGTCGAAGTTCCTCGACACTCAAAGGATTTCCGTTTCTCAACCCCCGCCAGAGTTCTTCCTGTTCTCGTCGTTGTTGAAACGCTTCTTTACTCAGGGCCGGTTTTTGCAACTCCTTTCCCACCAGTTCCAGATTGGCCAATGCGTTCTGACGAATCGCCATCGCCACCAGTATCTCGATAATCGTTCCGCTTTTTGCGCCGATCATATCCGCCATTTGCTCTTCGGACCGCGCGACTTTCACAGCCGTGGGGTTCCCTTGTTCCGCCAGGTCCACCGCATACGCACCCAAGGCTTTTCCAAGGGTGCGAAAATCACTTAAAGAAGGAAGAAGTGTACTGACCTGCATGGTGATCCGGCTGATAATATCCGTCATCGACCGCGGTGGCGGCAGGAAGGACATGCGAAGTTCGAGCATATCTACGGTGCGCGAGGAGTAAAATGGTTTCTGCAAACCGCGATGGAGTTCTTTCAGGCCTTGCTGAAAACCTGCGGGATCCGTAATGGTGATTGTATATAAGGAATCCGGTTTGATTTCCCCGTTGGTGTTCATCGACTCAATTGTCCGTGAAGGATCGTCCTCCAATGTGCAGGACGCGTTGATCAACCAGGCGGCCTTGACGAAATTGTAAAAGGCGTTGTCGGGGTCGACCTTCTCGCCCTTCTCCGCCAGCGCCATTCGCTCGTTCCAGAGGTCCAGCGGGAGTTTTTCATCCTTTCGATGGAATTTGCCCTGGGCGGTGACAAAGTAGTCGCCGTAGTAGATCGGATCGTCGGGCCAACGGTCGGAAATGGACCTGGCCCGTGCGACATAATCTTTCGCCTGTGGGTCGCCCTGAAGAATGAATACCTGTTCTTCCGTCAGGCTCCGGGTCCATGCCCTGGGAATCGAAGTAAACCAAGGTTGTGGTATTACCGGCATATTCCACGGGGTCCAGGGGGCCGCCACAACGAACACAACTACCCCAATCGCCGCGGGCAGCAGCGCCAGGCTGGCGGCCCAGCGGACAACCGCACGGAAGCGCATTCGCGTGCGATTCGCCTGGAAAAGCTGCCGGGAAATATCCTCCGGGTCGCCCAGGGCCTTGACGGCCTCGTTTTGGGCCTCTTCTTCATCCAGGCCTGCTTCGCGGAATTCGTCTTCGGCGTCTTCGAGGTGCGTTTGCAGCTCGCGGGCGACGTCGGCCTGCAGTTCCGGATCGCCGGCCAGGCGGTCGGTCAGCCGCGCGATGAGTTTTTCGTTATGATCGTTATTCTCGTTGTCGGCCATCTCTCACGCCCCCCACAGGCAGGCGTTGACGGCCTGGCTGAACAGCCTCCATTCATCTGACCGCTTCGCAAGCTCGCGCCTTCCCTTGGGCGTGATGGAATAATACTTCCGCTTTCGCCCACCGTCCTTTCCGCTGAGGGTATCCCAACGGCTGGCGATCAATCCCGCCCCCTCCAGCCGATGCAACGCGGGATACAGCGTCCCCTCCTTCCACTCCAAAAGGCCGTTCGTCCGCGCGTTGACCTTTTTGACCATCTGGTAGCCGTACATCGACTCTTCCCGCAACAGCGATAAAATAATCGGCAAGACGCTTCCGCGAACCAGATCCTGTGAGAAATCCATCGTCCACCGTCCTTTCCGGATACGTGGCTTGGGCCTCCGGCCCAAGTGTCTCATGGGCGCCTGCCTGCCGGTAGGCGGGTCTCGCCCATGATTCACAAACCGTAGGCTTCTATACATCGTCTGTCTATGTATTATACCTAGACAAACATAGTACGACAAGTCAAAAAGGGATTTTTTTGCCGTCGCGTGTGGGAAAGGGTATGATACCATCCGTTTCCGCGGGCTTTTTGGAACAGAGAATTCTGAAGAACCTACCACAGAGCCACAGAGAAAGACATAATTCTTAAGGTTTTCTCTGTGCTCTCTGTGTCTCTGTGGTAAAAATATCCTTTTTTCAGAGGTCTCAACAAGGATGCAACCATGCTGATTTCATTGAACTGGCTGAGCGAATACATGGACGTGAACCTCCCTGCAGAGAAGCTGGCGGAGTTGTTTACGCGCATCGGCCTGAACTGCGACGGCGTCGAGGAAAAAGGCGACGACATTGTTTTCGATCTGGAAGTCACGTCCAATCGGCCCGACCTGCTGGGACACCTGGGCGTGGCGCGAGAACTGGCGACCGCGACGGGCGCCGCCTTCCGTCCGCCGAAGTTCGACCCGCCCGCCGGCAGCGGCGAGACAGCCGAACTCACGAGCGTGCAGGTGCTCTGCGAAGACCTCTGCCCGCGATACACCGCGCGGGTGATCCGCGGCGTGAAGGTCGGCCCCAGCCCGCAATGGCTGGTGGACCATCTGGCCGCCGTCGGAATGCGAAGCGTCAACAACGTCGTGGACGTGACGAATTTCGTGCTGATGGAATACTCCCAGCCGCTGCACAGCTTCGACTACGATAAGCTCGCGGAAAACCGCATCGTCGTCCGCCGGGCGAAAAAGGGCGAGACGCTCGTGAGCATCGACGAGACGACGTGCGAACTGACCGATTCGATGTGCGTGATCGCCGACGCGGAGAAGCCCGTCGCCATTGCCGGCGTGATGGGCGCGCTGAACACGGAAGTCACCGAAGGTACAACGAACGTGCTGCTGGAGTCGGCCCAGTTCGATCCCTTAACGACCCGCCGCACCAGCCGGGCGCTGGGGATTCTTTCCGAGAGCAGCTACCGTTTCGAGCGCGGCGTCGATCCGGTAGCCGTCGAGGAAGCCTCCGCCCGCGCCTGTGCGCTGATCTGCGAACTGGCCGGCGGCGAAGCCGCCAGGGGACTCGTGGACGTGTGGGCCAAGCCCTACGAGGCGCCGAGCGTTTCGCTTCGGCCGAGTCGGACAAACAAGCTGCTGGGCATCGAAATCCCCGTCGAAAAGCAGACGGCCATTTTAACCCGGCTGGGCCTTTCGCCTAAGAAAAACGGCGATGCCATTGTCTGCACAATCCCCTCACATCGGGCAGATTTGCGGCGCGAAGCCGACCTCATCGAGGAGGTCGCCCGCCTGCACGGCTACGATGAAATTCCCGCGCTGGGAAAGGTTTCGCACCGCGTTGCGCCGATGGGCAAAACGGAGCGGATTCGCCGCCTGGCGATGAACACGCTCTCGGCGGCGGGCTACAGCGAAGCCGTCACGTTCAGTTTCATCGACGCCGAAGAAGCGAAGCTCTTCGGCTGCGACGAACCGGTGTGCGTGGACGCGCGAGTGCGCCGAACGAACAACGTCCTGCGCCCCACGCTGCTGCCGAGCCTGCTGCGGGCGGTGAAGACCAACCAGGACGTGGGCAACGCCGACGTGAGCCTCTTCGAGCTGGCGGCTGTCTTCCCGCCCGGCGGGGCGAACGGCCTGCCGGCGGAATATATCGAACTGGCGATGGTGAGCACCGAAGGGCAGCGGGACGTGCGCGGCGCGATGGAGGCCGTCATGCGGCGAATCGCCCCGGGCGCGAAGGTGACCATTCAGCCGGCGGACGGATTCGCCGACGCGATCCTCATCGACGGCGAGCCGGCCGGGCAGATCGGCACGATTTCCCCCGCGCTCACCGAGGCGATCCACAAGCACTACGGCCTGGAGAAAAACCTGGGCGCCGCGACCCTTCGCTTCGACGCCCTGGCCCGGCGCGCCCAACTGACGCGCACGACGCAACCCCTGCCGAAATTCCCGCCCATCCGGCGCGACCTGTCGCTGATCGTGGACGAAACCGTCCCCTGGGGCGAACTGGCCGCCGCCCTGGCCGCCGTCGCCCAGCCGCTGCGCGTCGAGGAAAAATACGTCACAACCTATCGCGGCAAGCCCATCCCCAAGGGCAAAAAATCCGTCACCGTCGCGCTGGAATATCGATCCAACGAGGGCACGCTGACGAACGAGCAGGTGGACCAGCAGGTGCGGGAGCTTTTAACGGCCCTGCAAAAAACCCTGGCCGTGGAATTGCGGACGTAGGCGATTTCATCGCCCTGCTTTTCCCGCCGCGGCCTCTATAATTCACCGGCTTGGAGGAATTCCCAGCAGACGGGCGCGGAAACGGTCTTGCGGTTTTTCGATACGAACGTAACGCGACGTTTTCCGAAGCGAACGTCCTTGACCGGCCCGAAGTTCCTCGGCACGCGAACGACGCCCTGGATGTAGTTGACAGCGGTGGGCGCTTTGGGCGACAGCGAAATCGCGGTGGCGAAGCCAGCCTTCTTGATCGGGTTGGCCCCGGCGGATTTCGCCAGGCCGAAGGCGAAGTTTCCGCACACGTCCTCCAGGCCGAGGCAGAGGTTTCGCCCGTTCCACGGGGCCGTGTGCCGCCCGCGGTTGGAAATCCACAGCAGCGTCGCCGGCAGGACAGCCGCGTCCTTCAGCGAAAACCACAGGTAGCCCGCTTCGGCGTCGACGGCGGCCGTCCAGGCCGGCTCGTCGGACGGTTTTTTGTATACCGCCAGAATATCCGTATATCCCGCCCGTGCGGGAAAGCGGGTGCAGTCGGCCGGCGCGGCCCCCTTGAACAGCAACGGCACTTCACGCAGATCGCGGAATTTTGCGCCGACGGCGAGGGATTGATACGAACCCGTCGCCGGATCGCTTACCGGCTCGCTGCACGTCATGCCCAGAGCAAACGCGCTGGTCGTGACGCACAGCGATCCCTCGACGTCCCGCGGGGCCAGCGTGGCGTGATGGCCCATCGGCATGGCGCCGGAATATCCCTCCAGCACGTCCGTGGAATAGACCACGTTCTGCCCGTCGAGAAGGGACAGGGTTTTCGTGACCTTACCCGGCCGGACCTTTGTTCGCATCGCCAGCGTAAGGGAAGCTTTTTTCCCGTCCTTCTCCTGACGCACAAAGCGCCACTTCGCATGCGCCGGCTCGCCGTGGCAGCGATGCTGCTCGCCGCGGAACGGCTCGTCGTTTCCGCCGAACGGGGCGCAGAAGAAGTCGCCGCGCAGCGGCACGAGCACGGGATCGTTGATTTTCAATCCTTCACTCTGCCACGGGCTGACGTAGTACGGCTGAACGGGGCGTTTCGTGTTGCGATAGAACCGCACCGGGGCCATGTGTCCCCCGAGTTGCGTAACGGCGAGTTCCACGTTTCGGCCGCGAAGAATCCAGCTCGGCTGCGACGCGACGGTTTTGACGATGGGTTTCATTTCTGTTGTTCCTTTTTTATTGTTGCTGAATACTTTCATATTCATTCTTGTTTAAATATGTGACTGATTTCTTCGGCCCGGAGGGCCTGAAAGCACATAGCCGGGGGTGAGCGAAGCGAACCCCCGGAAAGCGATATTAACTTTTGAACCCCAAAGGGGTGACAGCAAGTATTCAATATATTGCTCCTGCGCATCATTGCTATCGCCCCGTTGGGGCTAGAAATTATATTCCCGCACACCGGGGGTTCGCTTCGCTCACCCCCGGCTACATGCTTATCAGCCCTTCGGGCTTCAGGAGCATAGCCGAAACCAATTTTTAGTATCAATCTAACAAAAACACAAATATGCCGTCATTCATGTAAAAACCACTTCTATGCAATAACGTGGCGTAGAGAAAATCCTATGAATGATTTACGCTTTTAGCAATTCCTTTTCGGCGGCCTGGGTCCATCGGCCGGCGTCGAGTTTCGCCGCGACGGCGGGATGCGTTTGGCTGAGCTTCGCCAGGGGCGTTAAGGGCAGGTCGCGCAGGGCGGGATACACGAGGATTTTCCCCGGGATCGTGCGATGTTCCACCGCGCGGATGCCGTCGATCGCGCCGGAAAGCCCACAGACCGCGTCCACGGAAAAATTCGTGTCCAGCCGGCCCGCTTCGACCTTTTCCAGCACGAGGCGCATGTCGTCGATGGTCGATCCGCTCGTGCCGAAGATCCAGAGTTTTCGCGCGATGCAGGCGTCCAGGTCGACGTCGGCCCGCGTGCCGGCGGGGATGCCCGCGAAGATGTTGACGACTCCGCCTTCGTCGCAATCGCGAACGGCCTGGCTCACCAGCGCCGGAACGGGGGCCATCAGGGCGACGTAGGTAAAACGTTCGTTCAGGGGCATTTCCTTCGGATTGACCAGGCGCAGGGAAACTCCTTGCCGCTCCGCGAGCGGGCCGACCTTCTGGTGCAGCGATTCCAGGCGCGCCGAGTCGAAGTCCGTCGCCACGATGCCGACGTTCTTCTTTCCCGCGCAGAGAGTACGGATGACGTGCATCTGGCCCATCGGCCCGGCCGCCCCGACGATCATCACCCGCTCGGAATCGCGAATTTCGCCCGTCCGCGGGATGTGCGCGTAGCTTTCCGCGGCGTCGCCACCCGTCGTGCCGCACCATCGCGTCAGGCCATAATGCATGCGCCCCACGTCAATCGAAACCGGCCGGCCAAAGGACTTGCCGCCCAGTACGACGTTGAAAATCCCGCGCGGGGCGAGTTTGTCGTTCAGCGCCTCGACGGTTTCTTTTTTCGCGCCGAAATAAAGAATGTCGTCGAACGCTTCGTTTTTCAGTGCCTCGATGCTCTGGACGAACTCCACCGCCGCACCGAGCGATTCGATTTCCTTTTTTTGCGAATCCTCCCCGCACATCGCCACAACGGAACCCGGCTTGCCGTTCCGCATACAGGCTTTGTCCAACCCCTTCACGTTCGCGCCCGCTTCCGCGACGACCAGCATTGCGCCGCCGCCTTTGGGCCCCTGCCGTTCGACGGTAACGTAGGAATCCTCCACGCAGCCCCACGGTTCGACCAACGCGATGGCCGAGGCGCTGCGCTTCTCGCTGACGGGCAGAAGATATCGCTCGGAGCTTTTCGGATCGATCACGACGCGCTCGTCGAGAAGCACGTATTCCTGCAGGGCGCCCTCGAAGTTGTAGCCGAATGCACCGTTGGTCTCGGCGGTGCGGACTTCTCGCCAGTCGGCCTGCACGAGCACACGCTCGCCAAGCCCGTGTTGCGCGACCTTTTCGCCCACGGCGACGATTCGCCCGACGGCTTCGTGACCGGGCACGGTCGGCGCTTCGCCGGGAACGTAGCTGGGAATTTCCTTCAGCACGTTCGCGTCCAGTCCCTTGACGATCGGGCCTTTGCGAACGTGCTTCGAGAACTGCTTCAATAATTTCAGATCGCTGAAGCACAATCCGACGGCCTCGATCTTCAGGAGCATCTGCGTCGGGCCTGGACGGGGAACCGGCTTGTTTTTGTTGAGCGTCAGCTCATCCGGGCCGATCAACTGCACGGCGTACTGCGCGTCGGGAATCGTCGTTTGCGTCATGTGCAATCCTTCATCCATAGTGCATATTCAAGGCACATAATTATATATATGAGGCCATCCAGAAATGATCCTGTTGTTTTTTCCTCTCTTCGACCCGAAGGGTCGGGGAGCGTCTAGCCGGGGATGAGCGAAGCGAATCCCCGGAAACGATCTCTTCATTTTGAGTCCCAACGGGACGGCAGCGAGTTTGATGAGAAGGAATCGTTTCTGTCGCCCCGTTGGGGCTCTAAGAAAATAGGCCTTCTTCCGGGGGTTCGCTTCGCTCACCCCCGGCCAAATGCTTTCTGTCCCTTCGGGACGAAGAAAAAAACAACAAAATTTCAGGGAAACTCCATTCATGTTTCGGTTGCCTGAATTTCTGGACGGCCTCATATATATCTTTGGAACCAACCGGTTAACTGGTTGACTCGTTAACTGGAAGAAAAAACATATTTTCCCCAATCAACCAGTTAACCAGTTCACCAATCAACCAGTTACCCAAGCATCACCTGTCCGCCGGTGACGGGGACGGCCTGGCCGGTTTCGTACTGCTGTTCGATGAGGTAAAACACCGCCTTCATCACGTCGGGTGTGGTGCAGCCGCGTTTCATGGGTACTTTGGCCTCGTAGGCGGCGCGAACGTCGGCAACGCTTTTCGCGCCGGGAATTTTTTCCGTTCGCAGATACTGCACGAACAGGCCGTCCTGCGGGTCGGACCACAACGGCCCGTCGAAAAAATTCCCCGGGCAGATCGCGTTGACCTTCACGCCGTCCTCGATGAGTTCCAGGGCAAAGCTCTGCGTCAGGCCGATGCCGCCGAATTTGCCGCCGGCGTAGGCGCCGTTGCGATTCGAGCCGACCAGTCCGCTCTTGGAGTTGATCTGGATGATGTCGCTGGTGTAGGCGGCATCGGCCAGGTGACCGGCGGCGAGGATCGGCGCGACCGCCTGCACGCACAGGAAGTAGCCCGTGTAGTTGACGGCGGTGACGAACTCGAAGTCCTCCCTCGGCTGGGTTTTCACGCTGCCGGCCTTCAGCACGCCGGCGTTGGATACGAGCAAATCCAGCCCGCCGAACGTGCGGACGGTTTCATCCAGCGCCGAGGCGATGGAGGCTTCGTCGGTGACGTTCATCGCCACGCCGAGAGCCCTGCCCTGCCCGCGAGCGGCGCAGATATCCCTCGCCGCCGCCTTGGCGCCGTCGGCGTTGACGTCCGCCAAGACAACCGTCGCGCCCTCGGCCGACAGCGCCTGGGCGATTTCCAGGCCGAAACCCTGCGCGGCGCCCGTGACCAGCGCAACCTTGCCGCCTACGCGCCCTTCTCCGACGGCCTGGCTCGCGCGGAACACGCCCAGGCCGGCGACGGCAAGGGCGGTTATTCCGCTTTTGCCTTTGATGGATTCCTTCAACGCCGCCACGATGGCTTCGGGCGCGTCGGCGTCTTTCGGCAGCGTGACGGCAAGGGTGCTGTCGTCACTCGCGTCGGCCTGGAATGCAATTCGCGCGGGTGTATCCAGCCGACCCAGCAGCACCCGCAAGGCCGGGGCAATCGTGTTGATGATCTCTCGATGAGTCATAATTTTTTCCATAACCACCTTATTGTCATCCTGAGCGAAGCCCCGAGCGAAGCGAGGGGCGAAGTCGAAGGACCTTATACATAAGAATATGAAGAAAATATTAGGTCCTTCGACTTCGGCCCTTCAGGCCTTCGCTCAGGATGACAAAATTAATTCCGCTACTTCAATTTTTCAAAATAGTTTTCTATCACAGCCGCACCGAGTTTCGCCATGCCCTGGATGCGATCTTCCGCCGAATCGTAGTCGGGGTTTGGATTGCCCTCGGCGTCCACGTATCCGCACTCGCCGTGAAGCCTCAGGAACTGATGGGCCGCGATCACGCACGCGCCTTCCCGGAAGACGTCCTTCACCTCTTCCGGCACGGGCTGCCCGCCCAGGCACGTCGGCTCCATACCGATCTTGTCGAGCGTGTTGTGTTCCGTGCCGCCGGCGACGGCCACCCCCGCCGCACGCATCTTCGTAACGTATTCCGCCAGCACGTCCGGCCTGTTGCGGATCGGAATCATCTCGGCCATGTGCACGTCCATGCCCTGAAGATTCTCGATCAGCGCCTCGACGGGCGTTTCGTACTCGCAGATCACCTTCGCGCCGTCGGCGAGCGTCGGGTAGCATGGAATTCCGCCCAGTTGCAGAATCAGCTCGCGGGCCTCGGGATAATTTACGAACTGCTCGGCTACGAACGCGGGCTTGCCCGCCTTTAAGAGGTGCGCGCGAATTTCGCCCTGGATTTTCACCGCCTCGTCCGGGCCACCGGTGTATTCCACGCCGAGAATTTTCGTCAATATCGCGGCGCGATCCTTCCGGGGGACTTTCTCAAACAGCGCCTCTTGAAACGCCTGGGCGACGTGGCGCTCCTGGAGCACCACCGCGTCGATATCGCAGCCGTGACGGCGGACGATCCTTTCCTTCACGGCCTGCTCGGTGAGTCCCACGTCCAGGCCGCGAGCGGCGAAGACGTCGCCCAGCCGCGCGATCATCTCGGCCATCCGCGCCTCGTCGGCGGCGCGAATCCATCCGAGCAGTTCGCCCGCCCTCCGGGAAAGCGGGGAGAAGGCGGTAATCCCCTTGCCGCAGATGTACATTCGTCCCGGATTGCCCGGATCGTTCACGCGCACGCCGTCGGTGAGCAGTTCGTCGATTCGCGCAATGATCTCCGTGCCGAACAGCGGAAAAATTTTTTTACTTCTCGCTTTCGCAAAAAACTCGCCGAACACGGTAAAGTCATAATAGTTGCTCGCGCAGAGCACGCGGACGCCCTGCTCGGCCGCCAGTTCCACCGCCTCGGCAACGCTCCGAAAGGCCGAGAAATTCGGCGGCAGGTGGATGTGAGAATTGACCTTCACCCGGACGCTCGGTGTTTTGCCGGCCGACGCGAAACGGCGCATCTCCTCCACGCTCCCCAGCTCGCGCAAGGCCGAGAACGCGTCATCCGCCGATCGGGTTGTGGTTGTACCTTCCTGCTTCATTATTTATCCCAATCATCCACGGATTTCACGGATGGTAAGAAACGATTTCACGGATTGATTTTGATCATTCCCATCCGAATCGCGTGTTTTGTTTCAATCCGCAATTTCTCACACACCCTCGGCGCCGCGACGGAGCAGGTCGTCGTTGTCGCACGGGCGGGCGACGCGGTATCCCTTCAACGGCTGAATGTGCTCGTGCACGGCGTCGAGGATGTCGCCCGGCTGGGGGAAGAAGGCGTCTTCCACTTCATCCGCGGGGGTGATCCAGTTTCTCGCCCCGACGACGGCGGGCGGGGCGTCGAGTTCGTCGAAGGCCGCCCGCGTGATATGGGACGCCATCGTGTGCAGGAAACTGCCCCGCTCGCATGCGTCGCTGGCGAGTAGAATTTTTCGCGTTTTGGCGACGGATTCGAGCACCAGCGTATAATCGAAGGGCACGAGGCTGCGCGCGTCGATGATTTCGCAACTCAGGCCGTATTTTTCTTCGAGCGTCCTGGCGGCCTCGATCGCACGATACAGCGTCGCGCCAATCGTCAGAATCGTCAGGTCGGTTCCCGCCTTGCGAATCGCCGGCTGGCCGAATTCTACCTCGTAAAACCCTTCCGGCACGCCGCCGGGTACGAACAGCTCCGGCATGTCGTAGATGCGCTGCGATTCGAAGAAAAGCACCGGGTCCGTGCCGCGAAGAGCCGCGTTCATGAGGCCCTTGGCGTCGTAGGGCGTCGCGGGGAAGGCGACCTTCAAGCCGGGGATGTGCGCGGTGATGCTGGTCCAGTCCTGGCTGTGCTGGGCGCCGTACTTGCTTCCGACCGACACGCGAATAATCGCCGCCATCGTCAGCAGCCCGCCGCTCATCGACTGCCACTTGGAAAGCTGGTTGAAGATTTCGTCGCCGGCCCGGCCCATGAAGTCGCAGTACATTAACTCCGCGATTACGCGCCCGCCTTCGATGGCGTATCCGCAGGCCGAGCCGCAGATCGCGCCCTCGCTGATGGGCGTGTTGAACAGGCGGTGATAGGGCAGCATTTCCGTCAGGCCGCGATAGACGGCGAACGCCCCGCCCCAGTCGCGGTTTTCCTCGCCGTAGGCGACCAGCGTCGCGTCGGTGTAAAACCCGTCGCGGACGGCCTCGAAAATCGCGTCGCGGAGGCCGATGCACTTCTGCTTGGAAAGTTCCTTCCCGTTCTCGTCGTAACCGCTCCGGCTGCGCTTGGCAAGTAGTTGGCTGCGCGGGTCCACGCCCTTCAGCAGGAGCACTTCTGGCTTTCGGTCCGGGTCCATCGACTCGATCCTGCGGTTGGAGAACATGGTTTTTTCCAGCAGGCAGCCGGTTTTTTTCAGATCGGCCCGCGGGGAGATTTCCAGATCGACCGCCTTCTTGAAGGCCTTGAGAATCAGCGCGTCAGCCGACTCGCGGAGTTTGTCAATATCCGCCCGCGTGGCGACGCCGGCCTCCACGAGCTGTTTGGCGAAAGTCTCCAGCGGGTCGTGTTCCTGCCAGGCGGCCAGTTCTTCCTTTGTGCGATACGAACTGGCGTCGGACGGCGAATGGCCGCTGAAGCGATACGTGATCGTATCCAGCAGCACCGGCCCCTCGCCCTTTTCGAGAATGTCCCGCTTGCGGCGGATCGCGTCGACGACGGCCAGCGGATTGTATCCGTCCACGCGCTCGGCGTGCATCTGGTCGGGATTGATCCCCGCGCCAAGGCGGGCAAGCGTCTGAAAGCCCATCGTCTCGCCGACGGGCTGGCCGCCCATGCCGTAGAAATTGTTCACGAAGTTGAAAATAATCGGCAGGCCGCCGCGGTGTTTCTCATCCCAGAGTTTTTTATACTGATCCATTGTAGCCAGGCAGATGCCCTCCCAGACAGGCCCGCAGGCGCTGGAGGCGTCGCCGATGTTGCAGATGATAATGCCGGGCTTGTGGTTGACCTTTTTGAACAAGGCCGCTCCGACGGAGATATCGCCCGATCCGCCGACGATGGCGTTGTTGGGCATGATCCCGAACGGCGGGAAGAAGGCGTGCATCGAACCGCCCATGCCCTTGTTGAACCCCGCCTGCCGGCCGAAGATTTCCGCCAACGCACCGTATACAAGAAAGTCGATCGCCAGGGCTTTCGTGTCGCCGGCGGAATCTTTCTCCACCACCCGCAGGCACTCGCCGTCGAAGTAGCCTTCCATGATCGCCATGAGCTTCGCGTCGTCGAGCTGGGCGACGGCGGACAGGCCCTTGGCGAGAATTTCGCTGTGGCTGCGATGGGAGCCGTAAATGTGATCGTCGATCCCCAGCCCAAACGCCTGTCCGACGGCCTCGGCCTCCTGGCCGATGGACAAATGCGCAGGCCCGCGGTGCGTGTACTCAATGCCCTGATAGCTGCCGCGGAGCTTGATCTCGTTGAGCATGCTCTCGAAGGCGCGCAGAATAAACATGTCCCGCTGGATGCGAAGCAGGTCGTCCTTCGTGAAATTCGTCAACTCCTCCCTGATGGACCTGTTGTACTGGTTGAGGGGGATCGGCTTGAACGTGATCTGCCCGCTCTTGCGAACGTCGTTGGGATGAATCTCCTGACTTTTCGGCATCGAAACACTCTCCTGTTTTTAACTCCATCCACGGATTCCACGGATTTGTAAACAACATGATTTCACGGATTTCCTATTAAAATTCAGAATAATCCGTGTAATCCGTCTTTAATCCGTGAAATCCGTGGACTCTTTTTTAGGTTCGTCCGACGATTTGTCGGGGTAAATCACCTCAATATTCCGTTCCTCGAAAAAGCCCGTCCATTCCTCGTCGGGTTTGCGGTCGGTCACGACGCGGGCAACCCGGTCCCAGCCGACGATTTTGCACAACGCGTTGGCGTGGAATTTCGTGTGGTCCGCCAGTAGCGTCGTGGCCTTGGCGTTGGCGACGGCGAGTCGGAAGATATACGCGCTCTCCACGTCGCTGGCCATCAGGCCGACCTCGCGGCTCAGTCCGTCGGCGCTGATAAAGGCATGGTAGCCGTGCAACTCGCTGAGCGTCGTGTTCGCCAGCGGGCCGACGTTGTCCATGCGGTCAGGCCGATACTCGCCGCCCAGCAGGATCACCTGGAGATTCGGCGAATCCAGCTCCAGCGCCAGCCGGGCCGAATTCACGATCACCGACAGCGACCGCTTTCGCTTCAGATGCCCCGCCAGCTGCGCACAGGTCGTGCCGGAATCGACGAATACCTGATCGCCCTCGGCAATCAGCCCGCCGGCGAGTTCGCCGACGATCCGCTTGGCCTCCACGTTTCGCATGGCCTTGGAGCGATACGAAAAGTCCACGTGATTCGGCAGGGTCGCCCCGCCGTAGTTCAGCACAATCTGGCCTTCCTCGGCCAGTGCGCGCAAGTCCCGCCGAACCGTCGCCTCGGAAACGTCCAGGGCCGCGGCCATCAAACTGGCTGTAACCTCTTTTGAGGCATACAGTTCCGACAGTATTGCGTCGCGTCGTTGTCGTGCGGAAGAGCGCATGGTTTTTATAAAAATATGGAAAAACTCTAAAATTCCGCCGTATTATGCGGGACAAACCATTCCTATACTCTTAATAGTACCTTTTCCTGTTCGGAATTCAATATAAAAATGAAAAAGTTATGACTATTTTTGATTGACTTATGACCGAGTTGTAAGTAGCTTAAAACATAAATACGTAGTGGCAGTTCTCCTGGATTGCAGATATAACCCTAGTATCAGGAAAAATACCCTATAGATGTCATCCTGAGCGAAGGTTCGAGCAAAGCGAGAACCGAAGTCGAAGGACCTTACAAGTTTTTGGTTGTGAGTTCCTTCCACTCCGCTTCGCTCCGCTCAGGATGACAGTTTCCAGGCTTTATTCCTGTTATATGGTAGTGGACTATGGCCATGACGCAAACAATCAGATTCCCCCGGTCGGAAGACTGCACGCCCGACGCGACGGTAATTCGCTGGCGGAAAAACCCCGGCGATGTGTTTGAGAAAGGCGATGCGCTGGTGGAACTGGCCGGTGTGCGCGCAACGATCCTCGTAAAGGCGCCCGAGGCTGGTTCGCTGGTGCGCCGGCTGGTCGAAGCGGGGCAAACCGTCCCCGCCGGCGGGTCGCTGGCGGACATATCCAAAAAGGACGCCCATGCCGACGGGAAAAACCACGCCGATCCAACGACAACGAGCAAGGAGAAACCGATGAGCAGTCCGAAAGGCCCGGTGATTCCGGTGCTGATGCCCCAGGCCAGCAATACCATGGAAGAAGGCACAGTGGTCAAGTGGCACGTCGCCGAGGGCGACGCCGTTGAAGTCGGCCAGGTGATCTTCGAGGTCGAGACCGACAAGGCCGCCGTCGAGGTCGAAGCCACCGACGCCGGCAAGCTCGCCCGCATCGTGGTCGCGGAAGGCGACAGTATCGATGTGCTCAAGCCCGTGGCCTACCTGGCCGACAGCGCCGCCGACGTGGACGCGTTTATTAAAGAATTTTCCAAAAATACCCAAAACGCCAAAGAGCAGCCTGCTGAAAAGAAGGACGAATCCGCCGCCGCACCTCCGCCCGTTGCTCCAGCGCCCCCGGTTGCACCGCCCACCACGGCCACACCCGCCGTCTCGTCGGCCGGCCGAGTGAAGGCCTCCCCTGCCGCCCGACGTCTTGCCATGCAGCAGGGCGTGGACTTGGCCGCCGTCGGTGTCGGCAGCGGACCGGGCGGCCGAATCGTCTCTACCGATGTTTCTGCCGCGGGGTCAGCCGCCAGGCCGGCCGTCCAACCCGCACCGGCCTCGACAGGGCCGATCGGAGAGAAAACCCGCGAGAAAATGAGCCCGATGCGCAAAGCCATCGCGAAAAACCTGCTGGCGAGCAAGCAGAACATTCCGCATTTCTATATTGAAAGGACCATCGACGCCGAACCGCTGATGTCGTATTACCGCTCCGCGAAGGCCCAGTATCCGTGCAGCGTCAACGACGTGGTGGTGCTGGCCTGCGGGCGGGCGATCGCGGAATTCCCCCGCTTCCGCAGCCGCGTGGACGGCGAGGAATTTGTCACCTTCCCGACGGCCAACATCGGCGTGGCGGTTGGCATGGACGACGGGCTGGTCGTGCCCGTGGTCGTCGCCACCGACCGCATGAACCTGCAACAAGTCGGCGCGGAGACGCGACGCATCGCCGAACGCGCCCGGGCGGGCAAAATCGAAGGCCTCGGACAGGGCGTCTTCACGATCAGCAACCTGGGCATGTTCGGCGTGGAGCGATTCAGCGCGATCATCAATCCGCCCGAAGCAGCCATCCTCGCCGTCGGGGCCGTCCGCGAAGACGTAGCCGTCAAAAACGGTGCGATTCTCCCGGCCCGCCGGATGACACTGACGCTCAGTTGCGACCATCGCGTGATCGACGGCCTGGAAGCGGCCAAATTCCTGGCCCGTCTGAAAGAACTGCTCGAAAATCCCTCTGTTATGGAATTGTCATAACTAATTATAAAATAATGAATAATAAAATTAAAAATTCTCCCACAAAGAAAATAACAGAAATGCATTGACTTTGCTAAATTTGGCAAATATACTAATTTTAGTTGAAGAGCTAAATTTAGTTAAATGGCTAAATTTAGTACTTCGGGAGAATAAGTATGAATATCACTGACTTCAAAAATCCGTTTCGTCCCGGCGCCGGCCACATGCCTCCCTATCTGGCGGGACGTGAGAAAGAACGCGAGGAATTTCTTCGCCTTCTGGAACAGGAGACAATTCTCGAAAATCTTGTTCTTACCGGTCTGCGCGGTGTGGGCAAAACGGTGTTGTTGGAAACCTTTAAGCCGCTCGCGCAGGAACGAGGCTGGCAATGGGTTGGAACGGATATGTCCGAGTCCACGAGTATCAGCGAGGAGAAGATCGCGGAGCGTTTGATTACGGACCTGGCTGTGATCACGTCGAATTGGGTCGTTCAAAGCCAAACCGTGCAGGGTATGGGATTTCGTCCCGACGTGGAACGCCGGGATTATGTCCTGGATTATCAGAGTTTACGGAGCATTTTTAACGCGACGCCTGGACTTGTTTCGGACAAATTAAAGTGTGTTCTGGAAATCGTATGGCAAGCCATGCGAAGCAAGAAATCCGGGGGAATTGTTTTCGCCTATGATGAAGCACAGAATCTTTCCGACCACGCGGAGAAGGAACAGTATCCTCTTTCGTTGTTGCTGGATGTATTTCAGTCTATTCAACGCAAAAACATTCCATTCATGCTGGCGTTGACTGGTTTGCCAACTTTGTTTCCCAAACTTGTCGAAGCCAGAACATACTCTGAGCGAATGTTTCGTGTCGTATTTCTCGACCGATTAACCCCGGAACAAAGCCGGGAAGCGATCAAGAAACCGATCGAAAAAGAAAACTGTCGGGTTCGATTTAATGATACCTCCGTAAATACCGTAATCCAAGTTTCCGGTGGTTATCCGTATTTTATTCAATTTATTTGTCGGGAAGTCTACGATGTCTGGATTCAGCGAATGCGGGAGGGGAGACAGGCGGCGGTTCCGATCGCGGAGATTTGCCGGAAACTGGACACGGATTTCTTTGCGGGTCGTTGGTCGCGAGCTACGGATCGGCAACGTGATCTTATGATTGTGATTTCAACACTCCCGAATTGTGACACGGAGTTTACCATCCAGGAAATTGTTGAGCAATCAAAGTCCGGCCCGGAAAAACCATTCCGCAGCAGCAACGTGAGCTTGGTATTGGCCGCCCTGGCGGAGGCTGGGTTGATCTTTAAAAATCGACACGGAAAATATTCGTTTGCCGTTCCCTTACTGGGTGAATTTATCAAGCGACAGCAGGAGAATGATAACCAGCCCAGTCTTTTCTAACGAAGAAACAGGATGATAAAAACGCATGACGAAGCAATATGATTCTTTTGACATTGTCGTGATCGGTTCCGGGCCGGGCGGGTACGTGGCGGCCCTCAAGGCCGCCCAGTTGGGCGCGAGCGTCGCCGTCGTCGAGAAGCAGCCGTTCTTCGGCGGGACGTGTCTGAACTTCGGCTGCATTCCCTCCAAGGCCCTGCTGGCGACGGCGGAGTTGTTGCACACCATTGAGGAAGCGAAACATCTCGGCGTGTCGGTCGACGGCAAGGCGTCCTTCGACTGGGCCGCCGTCCAGAAACGCAAGGACAAAGTCATCGCCAAGCTTCGCGGCGGCGTGAAGGGCCTGTTCGCCGCGCGGAAGGTCGCGACGTTCCGGGGCGTTGGACGACTGGCTGGTGCGGGCAAGGTAACGGTCACGGGCGCGGACGGAAAAATCGAAGAACTCGCCGCCGGCAAGGTAATCCTGGCTGTCGGCTCGACGCCGGCGCGCATCCCCGGCTGGCCTGACGATCCCACGCGGGTCTGTACGTCCGACGAATCGCTGCACTGGAAAGATTTGCCAAAAAAACTCATCCTTGTCGGCGGCGGCGTGATCGGCTGTGAGTTCGCATGCATGATGCAGCCGCTGGGCGTGGACGTGACCCTCGTGGAGATGATGCCCCGCCTGCTGCCGGAAATGGACGCCGAACTTGCCGACGCAATGGCGGGCGTGCTGAAAAAACGAGGCGTAGCCGTGCACGTCGGCACGAAGGTCGAATCGCTCGACGTGACGAAGGCGGGCGTCAAGGCCGTCCTGTCCAGCGGGGAGACCATCGAAGCCGACCGTGTGCTCGTGGCGACAGGCCGGCGGCCCGCAACGGACGACGTGGGACTGGAATCCGTGGGTATCACGACGAATCGCGGATTCATCCCCGTGAACGACAAAATGGAAACCTCCGCGATGGGCGTGTATTGCATTGGCGACGCGAACGGCCGAGCTTTGCTCGCCCACGCCGCCAGCGCCCAGGGCGTCGTCGCCGCTCAAAACGCCCTCGGCCAGGACGTTTCGTTCGACAAACCGATCCCCTGGGCGGTGTACACCTTCCCCGAAATCGCCGGTGTCGGTGTGACCGAGCAGCGGGCGACGGAGAAGGCCTTGCCCATCGCCGTCGGCACGTTCCCGCTGGGGTATCTCGGCAAGGCGATGGCGGCCGAGCACACGGACGGGTTCGTAAAGGTGATTCGCCACCGCGAAACGGACGAATTGCTGGGCGTGCACATCCTCGGCCATAATGCAACGGAAATGATCCACGCCGCGGCGGCGGTGATGAGCCAAAAAGGCACGGCGAGCGACCTGGCGGAGATGATCTTCGCCCACCCGACCTTAAGCGAAGGCGTAAAGGAAGCCGCCGAGGACGCCCTCGGCGTGGCCCTGCACTTACCGCCCCGGCGCGTGGTGGAAGTAACCGCCGAGAGTTAATCCGGATATTTCACCACAGAGACACAGAGATCACAGAGAAAGAAATCAGAAGTTAGAAGCTAGGAGTTAAACGATTCAACCTTTAGCTTCTATCTACTGGCTCTTATCTTCTTCTCTGAGTCCTCTGTGTCGGAGTTTACCCCTTAGGGGTGATAAAGGATCCGTATGAATTCCGTTTCCGCGTTGCCGACCGGAACGAGGCGCCGGAAGGAAAAGCCATGTTTTTGCGATTGTTGCTGACGGTTTTGGGCGCGTTCGTGATGATGCTGCCCGGATACATCGCCCGGCGGCGCGGGTACATCACAGCCGAGATGGTCACGGGTCTGGCGCGCGTGCACGTCGGCGCCATCTACCCCTGCCTGATCTTTACCACGATCACGCGCCAGTTCTCGCTGGCGGACCTGGAGCGTGCGTGGGTCCTGCCGGCCTGTTCGCTCGGAATCATGGTGCTGGGCTGGGGGATCGGCCTGGCGGCGGGGACGGCCATGCGCCTGCACCCCGGCCCTCAAAAATCCGCCATGCAGTTCCAATGTACGATCAACAATTACTCCTTTCTGCCCCTGACGCTGATCAGCGGGCTGTTCGGATCGGACTACGTCGCGGCGCTGCTTCTTTCCACGCTGGGAGCGGAGCTGGCCCTCTGGACGCTGGGCGTCCACGCCATTGGCGGAAAGGGGCTGGGCCGGGAACATCTGCGCCATCTGCTCAGCCCGCCGCTGCTGGCGATGTACGCAGCCGGCGCCTGCCTCGTGGGAATGCACCTGGGCGGAATCAGCCGGAGCATCCTGGCCGAGCCGGGAAGCAATGTGTACGTTCTGCACAATTCACTGTATATTCTTGGGCAGGGAACCATCCCGCTGGCGATGATTATCGCCGGGGCGCGCTTGGCGACGTTGACGTGGAAGGACGTCCACCTGCCGCTGACGTGGGCGACGACCGCCCTGCGCCTGGTGGCGATTCCCCTGGCGGCTGTCGCGCTGCTGCACGTCCTGCCGCTGACGGAAACGGTCCGCCAGGTGATGACCGTCGTGGCGGTCATGCCCGTGTCCGTCGCCAGTATGCTGTTCAGCGAATTGTACGGCGGAGACAAGGATTTGATTAACGGCACGGTGCTGCTGAGTCACCTGCTGGCCTTGGCGACGATTCCCCTGCTACTGGCATGGACGTTATGATAGTAGCCCCGGGCGCAAGCCCGGGGAATAACAATCAAATACATACCCGAGTCCCGAAGGGACGATTGAAATCTTTTCCCAAAAAATCAATCGCCCTGAAGGGCTCGAAATGATAAATCGGACTCACACCCAGGGCTTGCGCCCCGGGTTACTATCAAAAACGAAAAAGAACACCGAAGGCATGTGACCATTCGGGAGAGCAGGACATGGGTAAAGAGCATCATTTTCTTGCGATGGACTTCGGCGCGGAGAGCGGGCGGGGGATTCTCGTCACGCTCGCCGACGGCAAGGCTGCCAAGGAGGAAATTCACCGTTTTCCCAATCGGCGGGTGACGCTGGCCGGTACGATGTACTGGGATTTTCCGTTCCTCGTCGCCGAAATGTTCGAGGCGATGAAGATTTGCGCCCGGAAGGGAGTGAAACTCACCTCGATGGCCGTCGATACCTGGGCCGTGGACTTCGGCCTGCTGGACGCGCGGGGCAAGCTGTTGGGGCTGCCCGTAAGTTACCGCGACGGGCGAACGCAGAACATCCACGAGTACGCCGACGCAATCGTCCCCCGCCAGGAGGCCTTCCAGGCCCTCGGCGAGGAAACCTGGGCCATCGGCACACTCTATCAACTTCTCTCCATGCAGCGAGACGGCGACCCCCTGCTTACGACGGCCAAGTCGCTGCTGAATATGCCGAACCTGTTTATCTATCTGCTGACCGGCAAGCAATGCAACGAGCGGTCGATCATCAGCGGTTCGAGTCTGATGGGCGTGGATCGTCAATGGCCGACGGACTTGTTCCGCCGGTTTAACGTGCCGGACATCTTCGGCGAGATCGTCGAGCCGGGCACTCTCGTCGGGCCGTTGCAGCCGGAGGTGGCGGAGGAAACGGGGTTGCATGACCTGCCCGTCGTCGCAAGTTGCGGGCATGACACGGCGGCGGTGGTGGCGGCGATACCGGCCGAGGGCGAACACTGGGCGTTTTTGTCCTGCGGCACGTGGAGTATTCTCGGCTCGCTGGTCAAGGAACCCGTCGTCACGCCGGAGTGCTTCGCGTCGGGGTTCTGCAACGAATATACGCTCGGCGGATGGTACCTGTGCAACCATATCCTGGGCCTTTGGCTGGTACAGGAATGCAAACGCAAATGGGACACGCAGGCCGACCCGTGGGATTATGTCCGAATCACCGAGGAGGCGACAAAGGCAACCTGCAACGCTGTACTGGACGTGACGGACGAAACGCTGATGGCCCCGGCGGACATGGAAGAAGCATTGCGGGCGGTGCTGGCGAAACACAATCAGCCGCAGTGCGAATCGCACGGCCAGCTGATCCGCTGCGTTCTGGAATCCCTGGCGCTGGAATACGCCCGGCAGCTTCAGACGCTGAATGAACTGGCGGGCGAAACGATTCAAACGCTGTACATGGTCGGCGGCGGCATCCGCAACAGGCTGCTCTGCCAGTTGACGGCCGACGCCTGCGGTATGCCCGTCCACACCGGCGCGGAGGAATGCACCGCACTGGGTAACGCTTTAACACAGGCGGTTGCGATGGGTGTGCTGAAAAGCCCCGCCGACGTCCGTAAGGTAATGCGAAATTCCACCGAAATGACCACCTACCAGCCCCGCGATCCAGCCGCGTGGACGAAAAGACGAGAGGCGTATCGGAAGCTTCGGAAATAAAGAAACAACATAATCCTCCACGGATTACACGGATAAGAAAAAGAGATTACACGGATAAAAATATGAAAAAATCCGTGTAATCTTCTTCAATCCGTGAAATCCGTGGATAATTCGAGTCTGAAGAATTGCCTGGCGGAGCACCTGCTCCGCCAGGCAAGTCCCAGGCGTGAAGGGAAACCCTCATGGCGAAGGCAACGGCAAGACGGCTGACGGCGAGCAAGCAGGGCAAGGCGAAAACTGTCACGTTCGGCGTGTGCGCCACGAGTGATCCTCGCGTGGACAAGCCGTCCCGGCAGCGATGCGCAAATATCGTGGAAATGGTCGCCAACGCGGTAGCCGGCGGCGTGAAATTGCCCGACGGTTCGCCCGTGGAGGTGGTGTACTCCACCGTTCTGATCGACGGCGAGAAGCAGGCCGACATCGTCGCAAAGCAGTTCCGCAACGCCGGCGTCGACGCGCTGATCTGTGCGCCGGATACCTGGGCCTTTCCGCAACTGACGCTCATGAGCCTGCTGTCACAGTTGCCCGGCGATATGCCCGTGAACATCACCTGCGGCAACAGCGGCCCGAAGCCCGGCGTGGTATACGCCCACGCCGTCAACGGCGCCCTGGCCCAGACGGGCCGACTGGCGGCCCTGAACGTCGGCACCTGGCCGGACGCGGGCATGAAGCCCAAAATGACCGACAACACCGCCCAGGCCCTGATCGACTGGTGCTACGCGGCGATGACGTACGCCGGCCTGAAAGGCCGACGCGTCGTCGTCTTCGGCCACGATTCGATGGGCATGGAAACCGCCCTGGCGCATATTCTGCCCACCCGCCGGACGTTCGGCCTGGAGATCACGCGATTAGACATGAAACTCCTTGCCGACATGCTCAACAAGGGCGCGTACGATAAAAAAGAATTACAAAAACTCCGCGGCTGGGTCAATCGCCACGTCGGTTCTCGGCTGGACCTTTCCCAAACCGACGCGAGCGAAAAGTTCGACCAGGGCCTGGCGATGTATCTCATCATGCGCGACCTGCTGACCGACCTGAACGCCGTCGGCGGCGGGTTCATGAACCAGCTCGAATGGGGCTCGGATCGTCGCGGCATGCCCCTGCCGATCTGCGACACAGCCGAGAGCCTCTTTAACTCCACGTTCGACCATAACGGCCCAAAGGCCCCCCTGCCCTTCGCCACCGAGGCCGACGTGCAGGGCCTGCTGACGATGCTCTTCAAGACCTGGCTGTCGGGCGGAAATCCCCCGCTGTTCATGGACTTCCGAAAAGTCTGGGAGCCGTGGGAAATCCAGGGCCTGGCGAAAAAACTCGGCGTGAAGTTCGGAAAAAACGCTCTCTGGGCGCAGCGGGGGTTTGTGGACGGCGACAACAGCGGCTCGGCCAGTTTCGACTGGGCCGCGACGCCCGGCGCGAAACCCGCCGACGTGATGAAGGGCGTCTCCATGCCCGGCGCGGAGTTGTATTACTTCCCCGGCGGCGGAAACAGCGTGACGTTCCTCACGCCCGGCGGCGTCGAGGGCATCGCCAGCCGACTGGCGTACAGCGAGCTTTCGGGCATGTTCAGTCTGGTCTGGGACGAGGCCTGCACCGTCGAAATGCCCGCCAAACTCGCCCGGGCCGTCGCCAACACGTCCAACGTCACCTGGCCTCACACGTTCGTCGTGCCGAAATACGCCACGATGGCCGAGTACAAGCAGTACGCCCCGGCGAACCACTTCCACATGACGTGGAACCTGCCGCCCGCGCGGCTGGAGCACTGGATGGACCTGGCCAACGTGATTTCCGTTACCCCCTGGCAGGCCAGGCCGGGCTTCGTCGAAGGCGTGGACCGGCCCCTTCCGTTGCTGCACGTCATAAACGGCGGTTCCGACCAGGCCAAACTCCTGCGGGCAAAACAGTAAAAAAATTCCATATTCGTGGCACCTTCAAGAATGGGAAAACGTAATCACGTTTTCCCATTCTTGTGGGTGCTTTTTTTAACGAACTACAAGCACCCACAAGCTCGCGGACTCGCTTGAAGGTGCCACCGTCTTGTTGTTCGCGGGGGAGAGAACCGGTACAATACCCCCAATATGATGAAAAAGGGTTTCGTCATCCTGTTGGTTCTCGGCCTTGCCTGCGCGGAGTTCTGCGCCGAAGAGCCCTCGGAAGCCGACGACGAATGGATCCCCGTGCCGCTGGAAGAAATTGAGCGGGCGACGTTGCACCATTGGTCGTCCAGGACCCAACCGGCGACCCCGGAAACGCTGCCCGAAGAACAGGCCGAACCGACCGGCAAATCGCCGACTTCGGCGCCGAGTGAGGACGAATCGGCTGGGCCGGATTCGGAAGCTCCGCCCCCCCCTCCCCGCCTTAGCCCGGAAGAAATCGCTCGCCGCCTGCGCTCGAAGGGCGCTTCGCCCGTGGTTCTGCCCCGGGGCGTCAAGGCTCGTTCCGCCGCCGTCGCGGCGGCGACGAGCGGCGGCGAATCGGACGGAGGCCCCAGCGCCTCGGAAGGCCAGGCCGTCGCCGGACGCATCGGGCGCGTGAAAAAAATCCCCCGCCCCGGCACGGAAGCCGAGGCCTTCGTCGTGACGTTCGAGAACAACCGCCGCCTGCCGTACGAATCCCCGCGACGCCTGCTGCCCTGCCGTCTGCTGGAGGAGGTCGAAACCTACCTCGAGGCGCATCCCGACGTGCGGTTTCGTTTCTCCGGCGAAACCACGCGGGATACGAAATATTCCTACCTGCTGCTGCAGCGCGTTGCCATTGTCGAGGAGGACGTCACCGACGTCGAGCCGCCCCCCGTCGCCAAGTCGCCGGCGCGGAAGGCAACCACCCAGCCGGCCGGAGAGGACACCACCACTGGGCTGATCGCGGAGATGCTCCAGGACCGCCCCGGCCGGGCCATCCGAACCACTCCCGCGCCGCGACGCAAAGCCGACGAAAACGTCAACTCCGTCGCCCCGGCGGGGGAAACCCCCTTTACGCCCGGAAAACGCGAGCTGGTGGTCGATCGAATCATCCGGGTCATTCAGGAACCTGAAGGGAAATGGTGGCAGGCCCGTTTCGAGAGCGATAACACGCTCCGCGAACCGCCCCTGCGCATCCTGCCGGGCCTGCGGCTGGAATGGATCAAGATGATGATGGCTGACAGCGGAAAGAGCGACATGCTCCTGCGCGTCTCCGGCGACGTGACCTATTACAGGGGCAAGCGATATCTGATGCTCCGCAAGGTCCTCCGCCAACGCAACATGGACGAGTTCTAAGAAAGGCCCGCAAGTGAAAGACCATATGCTCATCCGGCCGGAAACCCCCGCCGACGTGAACGATATCACCAACGTCACAGAAGCGGCGTTCCGCACACTGGAAATCAGCCGGCACACGGAGCAATTCGTTATCTCCGCGCTGCGGGCAGCCGGGGCGCTTACGATTTCGCTCGTGGCGGAAGTGGACGGCTGCGTTGTGGGGCACATCGCCTTCTCGCCGGTGACGCTTTCCGACGGCACAGCCGACTGGTACGGCCTGGGGCCCGTGTCCGTCCTGCCGGAACAACAGCGCAAGGGCATCGGCGGGGCGCTGATCGAGGAGGGCCTGTCGCGCCTAAAGGCTATCAGCGCCCGGGGCTGCTGCCTCGTGGGCCATCCGGGCTATTACACGCGCTTCGGATTCAGAAACGTCCAAGGCCTCCGCCACGAAGGCGTTCCCCCGGACGCTTTTTTCGTTTTGTCCTTCGACGGCTGCGTCCCGCGGGGAACCGTCGAATTCCACAAAGCCTTCCAAGCCACCGGGCCGGTTTCAAGTTCCTAAGGAGTGCAACTCGCCTGCACGCAGATTGATGATGGAATGAACCTTGAGCGTGCAACAAATCGAAGCGAATCGTAGAGGCCTTAGGTATTGCACGCCCTGCCCATTCCCCGGGCCGACAGCCTCGATCTCCGAGAATCGGATATCCTGAGCGAACGAAGCGAGTCGAAGGGTAGCGAGCAGAGGGGGGAATCGTAGGGCGTGCAACTTGCTTGCACGCAGATTGAAAATCGAATGAAGATTGCGCGTGCAAGCGAGTTGCACGCCCTACGCACTGCGGCCAAACGTTCCGCCACAGCCATATCCTTATCGGCCTTGCGAAACCATTCCGCCAAAACCTTGCTCATGCCTTTTTCATGCGGCGTCATAGATCACCTTGCCGTATTTGTTCGCGGGATAGGCAATTCCGCCGACGACATCCTTGCTTTCCTCGAACCATTGTGTGGTGATGAAGAGAATGTCGAAGGGGAAGCACATGTCGCTCAACGCACGGCGAATGCGGACGTATTCCGCCTGCCGGTCGGGAATGTCCGACTCGACGATCAGCAAGTCGATGTCGCTGTCGCGGGTCATCTCTCCCGTAGCCGCCGAACCGAACAGGATAATCTTATCCGGGGCAGCCACCGACAATATCCGCCGGACAATCGTCTCTACGGTTTGTTCATCGATACCCATAAAATCTATTTTCGGATGATTGATGCAAAAAGTCCAGTCCCTTCCGCCCGAACGAGTGAATCCTGAGCCTGTCGAAGGGTCAAACGGTGGGGAGAATGTAAAGCGATGGATTCAAAGGGCATACGCGGTTAACGAGTAGCGAGCAAGGGAGGGGATGATTTAATGGGGAAAAAAGTAATTCAGTGGTTTCTTAGTTGACCACGACGTCGACACAATTCCTTCCAAATGTCTGGATCGACGTCGCGTGGATATCTTGCTTGCACATCACATATGGTGCGCCAACATTGCGCATCTAACAATGCATTATCAGGGACATTTTCGTGTTGAATGTCATCAAGAATTTCATGTGCAGGCAGTTCATCATAGGTCATGATTTGATGCTCCATTTAGCATAATGCAAAATCGATTACAAACAGTCTTAGAACAATCGTGGATCTTTTTTGGAATAGGGTCGGAACTCGTGCAATTCACTTACTGACCAGTTGCTTGTTCTCTTGTCGATTGTTGCGTCAATCAACAGGGCTATTTCCTCATCATGCCAATGAACAGCCTCACTATATTGTTTGGGCAAAACAGTAAGACGCAGTTTTCTACGACTGCTACCTGCTCGGAGTTCAACCGTGATTTTGTGTTCTTTTGGTGGTGGTTGCCACTCTCCAACCGTAAGGTTTCCTGGTGAAGGGGGTTCTGATGGGGAGTCTTTATGAAGATCTGTTACATAACACTTGTATACTTCTCTCTGAAAACTTTCTTCTCGCGCATATTGCTGCCTCATAATTTCCACTCGGTCGAAATAAAGCGAGTCCATTTGAGTAATAACCGAATGGATGGATTCTGACCGACGCTTTCTGTTAATATCGGCATGCCGTACCGTAAACTCGCATTTCGCACCCAGCGATGAAGTTGGCGCGATTTTGGCGATGTGTTCGATAACTTTTCGAGTCAAAGTAGGAGGCTTCTCCTGCTGTGCTTCAACCTCTGTACAAGTCTCTTTTTCGATAAAAGAAAATGTTTCCTCAAGTAACGACGATACTTGGTATCCCATGATGAAAGGAGAACATCATGGTGGCTGGGAATAACATTACGATACGGCATGAAAGCGAGGAATTCAGTTATCAAGACGCCTGCTGCCTGGCAACACAGGCTCTGGGATCACCTGCAGCGGGTGTGATTATCGATCTCAGCCGGACAAGCCAAACATGCACGGCAGCGATGGCAAGATTGGTGCTTCTGCGGCGTCATTTGTTACAGCGAGGCGGCGATCTTCGCATCCTTGGCCTGAATCGAAAAGCCAAGGCCGTCTATGAAATCAACCGCATGTCTCGAATTCTTCCCATGATGAATTGACGGTTTCGTCTATAAAGACAAGGCCTGACATGAAACGAACCAAATGCACAATATTCTCCAAACAGGCATGGGCCGAAATAGCCAGTGAAATGAGGCTTAGCCGACGGCAGGAGCAGATCGTTCTGTGCCTCCTGCAAGGCCGGAGTGACTCGCAAATCGCCACGGAATTGGGAATATCCGTAGCCACCGTGCGAACGCATCTATGCCGGCTGTTCGGCAAACTTGGCCTGCAGGATCGCATAGAACTCATCCTGCACGTGTTCAATCATTTCCTGGCTGGCTGCCGGGAAGCGGGATGTCATCGAATCTGATGACATTGGGATTGTCGAATTGTGCTATGTCGCGTTTCTGATAAGGTTTGTGGGATTTCGCCAAAAAGACATCGTGAATGCGGCATAGCCAAAAGGTACACATAAGATTCTATTTGGCAATATGTTATTGAGAGAAATGTCGTAAATAACCCTTGACTTTTACAGGAATCCGCTTATGTTTGACCTGATCTTAAACGGATGTAAGGGAGATGGATTTTCTGCGCGGGAACGACAACGGGGAATTCAAGCCGCATTCTCCAAGCCGTTCTTTTTGCGTTTGCGCAAAGAGTAGGTGACAAGCAAAGGGAATCCATCCGCCTTGTTCCGACAATCAAAATAAATACGGGAGAAGTTTTACTCATGTTCACCGCGATTGGCAATACAATAAAACCCTCATTTGAATACCTTGAAGCAAGATTGCTTCTAAGCAATACAGTATCCTGTTTTGAAACGCCGTTTGAATTAGCGCTACCTCATTCTGAAGCTAACACAGGAGATTGGGTATCAGGTGCTGCTATTTATCAGATTAACAATTACTCTGAATTTAAAGAGGGGCAATTTGAACAACAGATTTATACTTTAACAGGAGGCGTTGGTGCTGCCGGAGCAAACGTAACTAGTGGAATAAAGCATATATTTCAAGTTCCACATTCTGGACAGTATATAATTCTATTTGAAGGGAGTGCTAATGGCATAGTCCACACATTATCCGCAGATTTTCCTTATACTCCAAGTTGGCAAGGAGCGGAATATAATATTCAATTATTGGCTGAAATTGTTGGAAACGGCACAACAATATCATCGCATGATCCTATCTATGTCGACAAACTTAGCGCTGTGGATTATATTAAAATTGGTGCAGAGAATACTATTTCAATGGCACTAGATATTCTAGGGGGAGGTAGCAGTATACCATTTCTACAAATATCTAAAGATACTTGGAAGTTGATTAAAATTGGTGATTATTTTAGCAGCAGCATACCAATAACAATTGATAAACAATTTGACTTTGAGGTAAATGCATGGCTAGAAGCCGGCGTTACCTATAATTGGATTTTCAGGCTTAATTCAGATGTATTTGTAAATGCTTTTGTGGGCGACGGCATTAGTGCATATTCCTTTGTATCATGCAATCTTGAAAAAGTATCTGTTATTTCATCAGATATCAACTCACCTCATATTATTAATTTCTCCAACTACGGCAGTCCGTATCCAGTTGTACAAGGCGGACAGCTTTTATTATCGGCCTCGGCATCTGATTTAAATGGCAGTATCAGTCAAGTTGAGTTCTATCTAGACTCTAATAATAATGGCGTTTTAGATTTGGAACAGGATAATTTCCTGGGATTGGACACAAATCCATCAGGAGGATCCTACGACTGGCTTGGTACGGTAACGTGGGAACCAGGAAGCTATCGCTTCTTCGCTAGAGCACAAGATAATGATGGTGTTTGGAGTGAATCTGCCTCAACAGTAGTTACCGTTGGAGCTAACATCACCAATCCTTCTGTCAGTCCGGGCTCAGGAGATACATGTCAGAGTTACGCTTATCGTGTTGACTATTTCGATCCTTCCGGTATGGCACCTATTGAAAAGAAGGTATATATCGACAACAATCCGTACAATATGGTTTTGGAATCGGGCAACTCAGCTCATGGAACATATATATTCGTGAAGAATAACTTATCCGCTGGCGATCATAATTATCGTTTTTCCTTCAAGGATAGCGCCGGAAACGCATTGGGAACTGAAATCTACACTGGCCCCACTGTGAATGAAGGAGGGGTTTTTGAAGGCGATACAGAAATCAAAGTTAGAACCTATTCTCTCGATGGTGTTTCCATATCAGGTAACGGCGGCTCTATCGAGCCGGCTATACTGTCTTCTGAGCGTTATTCTGAAGGGGATGTCCTGTACCTCACTGCTTATCCGGATTATGGGTGGGAAGTAGATCACTGGCAGACGCTCTATGACCGAACGGAAACACCGGAACGATGGTATCCCATCAACAATGTGACAGGAAACACCGCTCGGATTACTATCGGCCATTGTATTAATAGAGAAGGCTATAATCCCGTACAGATGATCGAGGTATATTTCCGAAGAATCAATGCCAACCAGCGGATATTGCACATTGACACTTCCGGCCCAGGTAGTGTGAATCTTGCCGATGGCCCACATGAATTTTCCGTTGGACAGCAAGTTCAGTTATCGGCAATACCGACTTCCGAAGCTCATTTTGTCGAATGGAAACTTAACGGTGAATTTTTCAGCGATCAGGCCACCGTCGCCATTACAATGGACGGAGCGAACGATAAACAACTGAAGGCTGTGTTCGCCTGGGACGAAACGGTGGAGTATACGATTTCACTGCCTTGCATAGCCGATGCAACACTCAAAGGAGATTCGCCTGACAAACTTGGTACGGATGGGCGGAGAAATAAAGGAGATTATGCAGAACTAAAGGTAGAACATCAAGATGGCCAAAAACTTCAAGAAGCAATTTTTAAATTTGATGTCTCACAAATTCCTGACGGTGCTCGTATTACTAGCGTTGAATTGATTCTATACTGCAAAGAGGTTCCCTCCAATCGATATGGACTTGAGATTCAGCGCAACACGTCAGATTGGGATGAGGAAACCATTACAAGCGGAATGCCTTCTTATGACATCGAAGAATGGAACTATGCCGAAAAAATAAAAAATAGTATTACGGAAAACGCTTATTGCACACTTACGTTAACTGATTACGGTTCAATCGACATTCTCGACTGGATTGAAAATTATTGGCGTAATGGGGAAAATTATGGTTTGCGTCTAAAGACAATCCAAGTAGTTGTTGATGAACATGATTATGATGACGGCGAATGGGAATTCGTTTCCACGGAAGATCCTGACGGTACCAAGCATCCTGTTCTTCGTGTAACCTACGAAGGGCAGCGAGTGGTTCCCCAAATCGCAACGGAAATTGATAGTATTTGTGTCGAAACAGTTAAGGGAGCGGACGATTCTGATGACGTTGTGTTTAATGTCTGGAATGAAGGAACGGGAAAGCTTGAATATGCCGTCCAAACGGATCAAGAATGGCTGATAATATCAGACGGCACAACCGGCAGTAGCAACGGTGAGCAAAAACAAATCACGGTTCATTTTGATTCAACGTCTTTGTCTTATGGTTACCATACAGCCAATATCATAATAACGGATACAAATGCAGAGGGCGACCCATTGATCATACCTGTGACCTTTGGGGTTATGCAACCTGTCATTTCCGCGAATCCCACAGAAGTTGAAGTACAGTGTCGTCGAGGTGAAAATCCCGGCGATACCACAATCGATATTTGGAACGGCAGCTTGGGAACGTTGAATTATACAATAGAAAATTCATCTTCCTGGTTATTGCCAAATTTTACCGGCGGCACTTTAACGACAACAGCACAATCTATAATATTGAGCTTTGGCGCGGGAGCATTGGATGCCGGAATATATACGGACACACTGATTATTAGAGATGTTGATAATAATGCAGAACCATTAAGCATACCAGTATCCCTGTCAATCTATGAACAAGTGGCTACTCCAACCTTCTCGCCTGACGTAGCTGATACTTACATTGATAATGTTGTTGTGAGTATATCTTGTGAAACGGAAGGAGCTATTATTCGTTATACGACAGACGGATCTGCCGTAACTTCCACATCAAGTATATACGATGGAAATACCATTGAATTGACAAAATCCACTATCCTGCGCGCACGTGGGTGGAAAGATGGGATGTGGGTAAGCAATGAAAATATAGCCTCCTACAAAGTTCAACCCGATGCTCCTGAATTGAATTTATCAGAGGATGTTTCCGTTTACAACGAAAACGCGAATCCAATTATCGTTGCTCCTGAATTGAATATAAATGATCCGGAAAACAGAACTATATTTGAAGCAAAAGTCGAAATATCAGGAAATTTTATAAAAAATGAAGATGTATTAAGTGGGGGTCATTATACTTGGTCTTCTTCTGGTGGTTCCAGTGGTTCTATCTACGCAAGCTATAATTCCGAGAATGGTATTCTAACTCTTTCGCGAGTATATGGCCAAACTGATGCATCCGCTTTTGAGAACGCCTTGCGATCTGTAACGTACGTCAATACTAGCGATAATCCTAATGTCCTATCCCGCGCCATTACTTTTTCAGTCTTCGATGGGGAGAATTGGAGTGATCCTGCAACAAAAATAGTTGATGTCAGTGCCGTCAATGATCGGCCGACGGTTCAGGGACAGTCGCTGGATATCGAACTGGGGCAGGCGGTGGTAGTAAATCTGGCAGGGGAGGATGTTGAGACAGATTATAGTGATCTGATTTTCAATATCACAGCCGGGCCAGGGCATGGTTTATTGGAAAACATCGGCCAGGGGCAATACCGCTACACACCCGAAGCTAATTTTACCGGCGAGGATGGTTTCACCTATACCGTTACGGATACTGGCGACCCAGCCGGCACGCCGGGCAATGCATTGACCAGTCTGCCGGCGACGGTCACGCTGAACACCGGCTACGAGGTGCAGCTCGACGCCCGTGGCCGATACCAGTACACCGACGCCAGTGGTGACCGCATCACGATTCAGTTGGCCGGGCCGGGCGCGGGGATGCTGTATTTCGCACATCAGGGTAATTGCGATCTGATGCGGCTGATACTTGCCGGCACAACAAGTCGTTCACGATTGACCATATTCAGTCGGTATGCCACGACGACAATTGAGGATATTGTCGTGGAAGGCTCCCTCTATTCTCTGATCGGCACGAATGTTGATCTTCTGGGTGATATTGACATTTCAGGTAATCTGCAGATATTGCGGCTTCGTAACGTCGCGGACGATCACCACATCACTATCGGCCCGGCAGCTAACGCCCGGCAAATGGTGTCTATGATTTTCGGTTCCGTGCAGGATTTGATTATCAATTCTGCAATGCCGATCCGTACTTTGATCGCTACAGAATGGCTGGACACGGACGGAAGCGAGGCTGACTCGATTAATGCGCCCTGGATTGGCATACTGAAAATCACGGGGGATCGGCGAAATCCGAAGGTTAATGGCAACTTCCAGGCAAATTTGAATTTGAGCGGCTTGGGGGCGATACGCTATACACTGATCAGCGCTTATGTCGCAGGAAATCTGACAAACGCTGACTGGAACATTGCTGGCCAAGTGAGCACTATTTATGCCGCCGGCATAGTGAACGGCTGGTCGTTGAACGGCGGGGCGGGGCAGCTGACCAATCTTCGCTTGTTGCGCCTGGGAGATGTGCAGTCAGCCGACGTGGCGGTGACAGGAAATATCGGCTACATTATTGCCAATCGATGGCTGAGTGGAAACGTGCAGGCCGGCACTCTCGGCACGCTTTACACGACCGGCAAGATCGGTGCGGCGGGAGATTTCCTGGCGGAACTGAATCTCACAGGTAAGAATGCGCGGTATTATACACTCACCAGCGCCTGCATCACTGGTGATTTGAAAGACGCCAACTGGAATATCGCCGGTCAGGTTTACAGCATCTATGCCAGGGGTATGGTAGACGGTTGGTCGCTTGACGGCGGCGTGGGCCAACTGACCAATCTTCGCTTGTTGCGACTGGGCAATGTCCAATCAGCGAACGTAGCCGTCGCGGGCAACGTCAGCAGTATCATCGCAACACAATGGCTGGGCGGCAAGATCGAGGCGAAATCCGTGCAAAACCTCAGAACCACCGGATTGGTCGGCACCTTCTCCGCGACCGTGACGCTGAGCGGATCGGCGAATCCAAGACTGATAACGATTGGGTCGGTCTATATCGCCGGCAATTTGACCAACAGCCAGTGGAACGTCACAGGCATGATCAGCCGGTTCCTGGTGCGCGGCACAGCCCGGGACAGTCGCCTGCAAACCACGGGTGATATCCGGCTGTTATTCCTGGGTGCGTCCCACAACAGCAATTATCTCGCCGGCGTGGACAAATCGTTCCAGGGCGCATTTTCCGAGGACAGGAATGACTTCGTAAACGAATCGGCGAAGATTTGGCTGATCCGAATCCTGGGCCTACGCGGTACTGCCCCGGCTACACGATATGTCACCGATACGCATTTCACAGCCGGGAAGATTGGCGGGGGAAACATTCTCAATGCTGACCTGGGCAGTGTCGGATTCCATATCCTGGACCGCGAGGGCAATATCAGCTATATCCGCCACATAGATATAGGCGACCGCAGTAACTCCTGGTTCTGGCGACCGGGAAAACCTCTTGGCAATGATTCGCTTGTGAATATAGTAGTGTAGTGTTGCATTTCAGTGGTTTATTGAGTTTGTCATCAAATTGAAAGACGGCGAATTTCCAGCTGTGGAGAATATGATGAATCTCCCATCGTTGGACCCATTGAAAAATACAGATACCAATGCACCTCAAAAGGGATTTGCCAAGCCGCATAATCGAGAATTCCGGTACTTTCGCAAGCCGGGATGGATTGAGACGGCATTGATTCCCATATTCCTGTGGCCAATGATAGAACTCTCAGCGTACCTGTATGAAGATCCCTATGATATCTTTCAATGGTGGCTGGTGATAACAGCATTTTTTGTTTTTATTTGGGCAGGGCGACTAATTGTATGCGTGATCACATGGTTTATGGGACGACGCGTTCTGACGAATGGCGAATTCCTCCGCTGGTTAATTCTTCCTGGATCAATATGTCTGATACTCTTTCTGGGGTGGCTGAAAGTTCCTCTTCGTATCGCCGTCTGGTACAGCCAGGATGATTTAACTTCTCTGGTAGAGGATGTTCGAAGCGGAAAGGTGAAAGAAGGTCGGACATCCCGCAATGTAGGACTTTTTCATGTATATCGCATTCGTATCTTGGATAGAGACAGCGAAGCAATTCGACTGGCGATTTCCAGGGAATTTCTAGCCGAAGAAATAGGATTGGCATATTGTCCGGCCGAGATAAAACCACCCGACGGCGCAACTCATATCTACGCTCAATGGTATCTCTACAGAAAAAGTGTATTGTTTGAGAACTGGAATTTAAATTTTGGTTTCTAGATTCCATAAGTGGAAAATTGATTTATAATCCACCATGATTGCCTTCTGCATTCTTTTTTATGTTTCGATTATGTCATCTAATATTAAGTTTCAATACAGATTTATCTTCTAGTCTGACAAGACTATGTCTATTTCTACTGAAACTCAAATCCGCCCTTGACCGCCCAGTCTTCGACGGCGAAGAGGGATTTCATCTCGTAGCCGCAGTATGTATCGCAAGACGTTCAAACCTCCCAATGCCCAGATTCGCAGTGGATGCCAAGGGGATGACCGCGTTTTTTGGCGCGGGCTTGTTGGTTTTTGAACCAGCAAGGTTTTTGACGTTCCTGCGCGAGGCGATATCGGCAGGCATGGCAGCCGCAAAACCAGTCGGGAGGATTGGACGGTGGATCGGTTGTTTCATTTGAATCGGAAGATGAATATCGGCGCGGGGATCTCGATAATTGCTTTCGAGCAGGAAAATCTTTGCTGCGAATAACAGATATGCCATCCGGAACTCGGCCGAAATCTTTCAGCGCCTGTGAATCACCGGTCGTATCGTCGTTCATCAAAGTCACAATTTCCTCCGTTACGGCGTTATTGTAATCGTGGCTGTGCAGCCTTCGGCGTTCCAGCCGCCGATGATCGGGCCGGTCGGCGGAATCCGCTGGCCGATCATCGTAAAATTCGCGGATATCTTTTTCGTTTCAGGATTGCACTCAAAATAATAGTTCGGGTCGTCCAGGGCGCTGGTGGCAATGTCATCGGCGATAAATTCCGGCAATTCGTTTACCATCCACCAGCAATCGTCATCTTCATGCAGCCAACCCGCACCCATGTAAAGATTGGCGTTGTATTTCGGCTCCGCCCCCGACGTGTCGTAACAAACGATGAATACATAAAAAAACACGATATCCGGCCCCATCCACTGGCTGGCGTCGATATGATTCATCCATACCCAGCAACATTCGCCCGGCCAGGAGGGACAGGGATAAAACATCCCCGGCGTCATTTGCACGATACCGCTTTCCAGAAACGGTGCTTCCATGCAAGAGCCTTCGATACTCACATTCGCGTCACTCTGGGTTCCCTCAATGCACGGAGGACAGCCGGTGTCGCAGCAACCGCAATTGTCGCCATAGATCAATTGCCCCGTATTGGGATCATAAAGCAGTTGCCCATTCACCGGCTCGTAGATCAAGGAATCGTGTGCCATGTAAAAAATTCCTAATTCGAGCAACCCTCGACGGCTGTGGCGAAGTCGGTCCATCCGCTTTCGGTGCCGGCGTCTACGACACGAATATTTCGGGTCTTTTTCTGGAGTTTGTGGGCGCTCGAGTCGTACCGCACGTCGGTCACGACCGTGATCCACTGCATATTGCCCGTCCAGCCGGGATCGCCGCCCAGAACCTGGGTAGCGGAAGTCGGGCCGGGAAGCCACGACAGATTTCCACCACTGACGTATAAAACCGCTTTGTCGCCACCCTTGGCCAGCCAGTCCAGGTTGCCGCCGCGCGTGATATAAATGGATTCGTCCGGGCCTTTGGGTTTCCATGACAAGTTACCGGTTGAACCGACGATCAGCATCGACTGGGATGCACCTGCTTCAAACCACGCCGGGGTATCGCCGTCAATATGCAACAACGCTTGGTCGCCGCCCTTGGGCAGCCAGGACAATGCACCGGTGGCCACGGACAGCAGTGAGCCGTCATTGCCCTTGGCCAGCCAATCGAACAATCCTCCGCGCGAAATGAAAATGGATTCATCGTCACCGGCTATTGTCCAGGATAAGCCGGACTCGTCGGACGTGAGGACCGCCGGGAGCAGGCTGGAATCAAACCACGCCAGCGCGTCGCCGTTGATGTGCAGCAGAGCCTGATCTCCTCCCGGACTTAACCAGTTGAATTCACCGTTGCGCGTGATATAGATGGATTCGTCGTCCCCTTTGGGGAACCAGGCCAGGCCGCCAGCGGTTGCGGAATTGATCAGAACCGCGTCATACGACGGATTCCCGAACCAGTCCACCTGGGTTCCGTTGACGTACAGCAGTGATTGATCCAACCCAGAGGGAAGCCAATGAAAACTTCCGGCCCTCGTCAATAAAATCGACTCATCGTCGCCCTTGGCGTACCACGTCAACGAGCCGGATACCGTCGTTAATATCGAATCGTTCTGCCCCACATCGAACCACGACAGATTTCCCCCTTGTGTCGTTAAAATAGATTCGTTATTTCCCTTGGCCAGCCATTCGGGCGTGAATCCATTTATGTACAGAAGGGACTGACTTGCTCCCCGGTTTAATACGGACCACTGTAAATTCGCTCCCAGGGAAGCATAGATCATATCTCCTTCTGCCGTTGGCTCGGGCAACTCCATCCAATACGCATAATAATCTGTCGTCCCCGACATTTTCATATGGCCCGCCGGGTCTCTCGATACGTTCCATCCTTCAAATTTGATATACGCCCTGTTCCCCGGAGGGACATTGGAGGTTAATGTTACGCCGCCTCCCGCGGAGAAGATGTCCACGACTTTCGTGGTGGAACTGATTCGGGAATCATTCCACCCGTCATGCTCCAGCAGGAGTTGGTTGTCATTTTCCCCGCCGGGTATGACGGTCTTTGTCAGCCAAAAATTCCCCGGGCCGGTATTGACGAGGATTTCGTCGTCCAGATATCCCGCCGTTACGTCGTCGCCGTCGGTTTTCACCTTGCCATTGGCGAACTGCGCGACATCGATAATGAAATATTTCAGACCTTCCTTGGCGCGAATCTTGCTGTGATTCTTCGCGTCGTATTCGTCTTCGTATTCCTTAAAGACGAACCACGCCGTCCCTTCCGGTGGCAGCGTGCCGGTGGGCGTGATCGTGATCCCCGCCCCGGCGTCCTCGATAGAGATCAGGCTGCCGACAGTGGTTGTGTTCTCCGCATCCCAGTCATTGTGCTCCAGTAGGAGTTTGTTGTCATTCTCCCCGCCGGGAGTGACGGTTTTCGTGATCCAGTTATGACCCGTATCCGGTAAGACGATGATTTCATCATCGAGGTATCCCGC
>JAFGEJ010000215.1 GCA_016931655.1 Phycisphaerae bacterium | reverse complement strand
GACAGAGGAACTGAGAAGATTTTTTATTTTTCCCCTCCTCTATATCTTCTCTGTCTCTCAGGAACTCTGTGTCGGATTTTTTTTGGGTGGGTCATCATGCCAGAAAATTTTGTCGCACACTTTCCTACCCATTTCTCGGCCGGCACTTGTGTCGCGTCGCCCCAGCCGATATACTACAATTTTGAAAATCCTGGAGGTTCCATGACATCACGTGAATTGGCCTTCGAGGCCCTGGCCCATCACGCCCCGGAGCGCATCCCCTATACGCTTTACCTCTCCGAACCGCTTAGGAAGATGCTTTCCCAGAAGTGGGGCCCCAGGGAAAGCTGGCCCTGCCCGCCGGACGACCTTATCCGGATTCTCTGGGACGTCGAGGACCATGACGTGACCGAAACCGGCTTCCGCGATCGGTTCGACTGTCCCTGGCGGCGGGAGGAAGGCGGGTATATGTTCATCAACCCGCCATTGAAAGAGCCGGATGCTTCCCAAATCCCGCGAATCACGCTCATCCCCGACAAAGACGTTGAGCGAATCCTCAGCACGCGCCGGCGGCGCCCGGACGCGTTTATCTTCTACCAGTTCACCGCCACGTTCGGCGAGCGGCTGTGGTGCCTGCGCGGGCTGGAACAGACGCTCATGGATTACCTGCTCGAACCGTCCTTTGTCCACGCCGCGCTGGACGCGCTGATGGACATGCACATGGAAGGGCTGGAAAAAATCCTTTCCCTGCCGATCGACGGCGTGACGTTCTGCGACGATTTCGGCGGCCAGCGAGGGCCTATGATCAGCCTGGACGTGTTTCGGACGTTCTTTCGCCCACGCTACGCGAAAATGTTCGAGAAGGTGCGCCAGGCCGGCAAGGTTGTGGGACATCATTCCTGCGGGGACAACACCATTTTCCTCGGCGACCTGATCGACATCGGCCTGCAGGTCTTTCACCCCCTCCAGCCGGAGGCGATGGACATTCGCCAGGTCAAGCGTCAGTTCGGCAAGGATCTGACGTTCCGCGGCGGGATCGGCACGCAGGGGGCCATCGTTTTCGGCACGCCCGACGAGGCGCGCGCCGAGGTGCGCAACGCCACGCGCATTCTCGCCGAAGACGGCGGATATTTCCTGGAAACCGCCAAGCCCCTGCCCGAGGAAACCCCGCCGGACAACGTCCTGGCCGTCATCGACGAACTGACCCGCGTGATGCGATACGACTTCAACGGCTCCTGACGGTAAAACGGACGCATTGGCCTCCACAACAGGCTGACCGTCTCCGAATCCCCCGATTTTGTAAAACTCACAGGACGTAAAATGACGAATGATGAAATGCGAATGACGAATGAATAACGAATTTTCGAATACCGAATAACGGCGCGTCGCCGTTGTCCAAAAACCGCGGCATTCCTTTTCGTCATTCGTTCCTTCGGATTTGATTCATCATTCGAATTTCATCATTCGAAAATTCCCCCGGCGGGTCAGAACTTCCAGATCAATTCCAGGCGGAAGACGGCTGTCATATCCAGGCTGTGCGGGAAGTTCACTTGCGCCGGCGTCGCGACGGGGGTGGTGTTGTTGGCCGCGGCGTTGGCGGGGTTATCGTTGGTGTGGATCGGCTGATACAGCACCATCAGCCCGCCGAGGGTCAGGAAATCGTCGATGTTGTAAATCGCCTGGACGAGATGTCCCTGGTTGTTCGGGCCGCCGAGGGTTCCGTCGCCGAAGCCGGGCACAACCGAGCCGTACTCCATGTAGTAGTAGGCGTAGGCGAGGGAGAAGTCGTTTTTCTTCTTGTTTTCGCCCGCCTGGATGCCCAGGCCGTAGGCGTTGGGATCGTTCTGGAAGTGGCGGTCCGCGCCGAGGCCTCCCACGGCCGGGATCGGCGGATTCTTCCAGACGTTGTAATCGTCCCGGCAGTTGTGGACAAAGGTGAACCACGCCGTCCACCGTTCCAGCGGCTGGGGCATAAAGCCGAACTTCCATCCGACTTTCGTGGTCAGCTCCAGCAGCCCGTAGTCGGCGGCGGGGTAGGCCTGGGTGGCCGCGGCGGCGTTCTGGGTCGGGGTCTGCCCGCCCGGGCCGACGGCCCACTGCCCGTCGGCGCCGTAGCGTCCCAGCCAGCCTCCGGTGGAGGCGTCGGCGTTGTGATAATCGTAGTACGTCGCGCCGAAGAACCATTCCAGGGCGTCCATGAACTTCCACTCGAAGCCCGCACTGTAGCTGTACATCACCGTGTCCCGCAGGGTCGAACCGGCGTTCATGCCCGTCGCGGAGCGCGTGCCTTCCTCGTTGACCATCCAGAAGCCCATCTGGGCGTAGGGCTTGAATTCCCCGAAGAACGGCGCGACGTAATCCACGTAGAGTCCTTCCGGGCATAGCCCGCCGTCCCACGTGAGCATCGTGCGGGTCTTGATGGGGTTCCAGATTTTACCGCCGCCGATCTCCAGGCCCTTGAGCCAGTTGGGCTTGTACTTGGCGTACATCAGGTCGATCCAGACGGGTTTCTTGGAGAAGTCGCCGGTCATCGTCTGGTTCGTGGAGGCCGGCTGGTTGTCTTCGCCTGTGGCAAGGCGGAAACCGACTTCCATCTGCTCGTCCCACCACGTCTTGGTAAAGCCGAACCGAAGGCGCATGCGGATGCGGTTGCGGTCCTTCCGCTCGCCGACGCGCGGATTATTCAGGGCGTTTCCCCCGCCGCGACGTCCCTGGTAACTCTGGTGCTCGAAGCGAAGCCGAAAATCGCCGTGAAGCGTCAGGTTCTTCATCCAGGCCGGCAGGGCCGGGGTAGCCTGGGCCTCGTCCAGGATTTCCTTCATCATCCCGGCGAGTTCTTCTTTTTCGACCTGGTCGGTCCGGCGAGACTCCAGCGTCTCCAGGCGCGATTGCAGTTGTTTTACCTGCGCCTTAAGGGCTGCCACGTCGTCGGCGCGCAATGATGGAGTGAACGGCAGCAGGAGTAACGTGACAATGCACCCTGGCGTCAGAACGTTCCTTAGCATGACAGTTCCTTTTTCCGATGCACCAGAATGTGGGGTGTATCCCCTTACCCAACACTATCGTCCAGGGGGCATATCGGACCTGAAGGAAAATTTCTTTGAAGATTCCCGGAATTGCCTGTTTTGCAGGCATTTGGGGTTTCTGCACGAGCGGAAAAGATGCGTGGAACCACACGATCCGGTCGGTGAAATCCGCCACGATGGGAAAAGGGGGGGGAAATATGAGGAAATTCATGCGAATTGTCCGGTTGCTCTGGGCGTCGCGGGCCGATACACTGGATAGAAGAAGCATAGGGTAAAGATAACGACTCCCGGAGTTGCATTCATATCGTATCATACTTGTTATACGCGTCGGAAGGAGTCAGGTAATGGCAGGCAGACGGGTCCGCTGCCCGGAATGCACGGTGATTCTGGACATCCCCGAAGGATTTCGAGGGACGAAAATTCGCTGTTCGGTCTGCAAGGCCGAGTTTCGCATTCCCGGCATTTCGGACGAGGACATTCTCGACTGGATCGGTACGGAAGAGGCGGATGACACGTCCCACGGCGCTCAGGCTTTGCGCCCGGGCACGGAGACAGCCGCCACCGGTCCGCTGCCGCTGAGCGAAGCGGAACAGGCCGAGGCCTTTCCGGGATTCCCGGCTGGGTTTGAGGGATTTTTCCTGGCCCGCATCGATTCCCACGGGGCGCTGTTCGAATTCCCCGCCGAGATGCTCAAACCGGCGTCCTTCCGCGCCGCGCTGCCGCGCAAATGCCTGCGCTGCGGCACGACGCACCACATCGCCCCGCACATGGTGATCTTCGGTCCGCTGCTGAAGGACTGCACAACGCTGGAGGCGGAGTTTATCGACCAAAGCACCCGCCTGGGCGAACAGGAGCTTCATCAGATGAGCAACGAGGAGCTTCTTGCGCATCTGCCCGGCCCGCAGCGCCTGCCCCATCCAGCCGACCTGCCCATGCTCTACTGGATCTGCGACATGTGCAACCCGTCGAAGATGATCCGCGCCCAGAACCGGATCGACCCGGAAACGCATGAGGGCTCCTGTTTCCTGCAGATTCAGCGTATCTGGCGGGCGGAGGAATTCTTACGAGCCGTCGGCGGAGAAGACACCGACGCCCACGACAAACTGCTCAGCGTGATTCAGAAACACCCCGAAACCCCCTGGGACCACCTGCCCGGCTCCATGCAGCAGCGGATGCGCCAGTGGTATGCCCCCCACCGGGGAGAAAAATTCGTCTCCTACTGCCCCGACCGCTCCCACACCCGGACCGAGGACGGCATGGCGGGCGTTCTGGTCTCCTCGCGACGCCTGATCTACCACACCGCGCTGCGGCATCAGGAATCGGAAAAGGGCGAACCGCTCGAGTTGTGCTTCTCGTTGGAGTCCGGCAGGCAATTGCTCCGAATCGAGGCGCCCAACTGGGAGATCAAGAACATGGTCGTGGATAAGGCCGGCCTGCGCAACCTCCGCCGCGCCCTGACGGAACAGGGATTCACCGCCCAGTGGCATTGACGGGAAGAGTAGCCAGGAGTCAGGAGTCAGTAGTCAGGAAACAGAAAACATATAATACCAAACACGTTCATTCGAATTTCGTCCTTACACCATGCCTTCACGGCGGGCGTTGCGCCAGGCGATGACCGCCTCCACGACCAGCCAGGCCGTCAGGAGCTGAATCGCCCCGCCGAAGCCCAATAGCAGCCATTTGCCTCCCCGCCACCATTGGAGCATGTTGTCGCCCATCGCCCATGCCGGCAGAACGAGCATGAGAACCGCCGGGAGCACGAGAAACCAGATCGGGCGCTTCCGGCGGATCAGCCAGACGGCGACCACGAGGAATCCCAGCCCGGCCAGGATCTGATTGGCCGCCCCGAACATCGGCCAGAGGATCAACCCCCCGGAACCGTATTCCCCGCCGGGCGTTTTCAGGAGAATCGCCAGCGCCGCAGCCGACACGACGGCAATGCCCGTGGCGACGTATTTGTTCTGCAGCGGACGAACACGAATGGAATGTCCAAGCTCCTGAAGGACGTATCGCTGCAGGCGTGTGGCGGTGTCCAGCGTGGTCGCGGCAAAGCAGGCCGCCATCACCCCGAGCATATCGACGGCGAAATGGAACGGAATCTTCGCGACCTGGAGAAAATTGGCGCCGCCCTCGGCGAACGCACGCAGCATGTCGCCCAGGCCCATGCTCGCCCATCCGCCGGGACGCAGGTTCCCCTCGGCGTCCTTTACGGTCGCACAGCGGTATTTTTCCCGCCAGGCGGCCCGGCCGGTAAGCGGTTCGCCGGCCTTGTCGGTGACAGGTTTATACAGCGCCGCGCCGGTTACGGGGTGACGCTGCTTCTGATACACGCCCATGCCCACGCCCGCGCAGCAGATCAGGATCACGATCACCGCCAGGGCGCCCTCCAGGAGCATCGCACCGTAACCCACGAATTGCGCGTCGTTTTCATGCGCCAGTTGCTTGCTGCTCGTGCCGCTGGACACGAGCGAGTGGAATCCGCTTACGGCGCCGCAGGCGACGGTAATGAACAGGAACGGCCAGATCGGCGGCGCGTCGGCGGGGATTTCCCGCGCGACGGCCGGCGCGGAGGAGAACAGGTCCGTTTGCCCCGTGACGCCCGCGACGAACATCCCCACGACCACGGCGATCATCGCCACGTACAACTGGTTGCTGTTGATGTAATCCCGCGGCTGAAGCAGCAGCCAGACGGGCAGCACCGCCGCGACAAAGCAGTAGATAAATAAAATGACCGTCCAGACCGTCGTGGCGTTGATGTACGGATTCCGCACGCCCTCAAGATACAGCAGCGACATGATGTCCACCGGCGCGTAGCGGATGCCCACCCAGATCAGAACATAGATCACCGCCACCGCCAGCAGCGCGGGCACAAGCAGACGCCCCTTCCGCTTGTAGTGCCACAAACCGATTCCAACCGCCATCGGAAGGGACGCCCAGACGGCCAACACGCCGCCGTGGTACAGGCGAAAGATCGCCGCGATGACCAGCCCGAAGACCGCCAGGACGATCATCAGCTCCAGCAGCAGGAGCAGCAGCAACAAAAAGCGGGCGCGGGGGCTGAGAATCCGCCCTGCGATCTGGCCGATGGTTTCCCCCCGATTCCGCAGCGAGAGCACCAGCGCGCCGAAGTCGTGGACGGCCCCGATGAAAATCGACCCGAAGACAACCCAAAGCAGCGCCGGCAGCCAGCCCCAGAACACCGCGATCGCCGGGCCGACGATCGGGCCGGTGCCGGCGATGGACGTGAAATGATGGCCGAACAGCACGCTCCTGCGCGTCGGAACGAAATCCGTACCGTCGTTGAATTCCTGCGCGGGCGTAATCGCGGCTGGGTCCAGGCCGAATATCTTCCGCCCCAGCCAGCGGCCATACGTGTGATAGGCGACAATAAATCCGACAAAACTCAATGCAGCCACGATCAGCGTGCTCATGTGGGCCTCTTTTTTGCCAAAAAAACTCCCGAATTAAAGTCCGCGCCCCTACCTGGCCGAAAAGGATACTTCAAGCGAACAGGTAAACACAAGGCTTAGTCGCTCGGGTCCTCGCGGCGGTGTTTCTGGTAGAACGCATGCTCGGCATTTTGCCGGCGTCGGAGGCGGACCGACGAGCGAAATATAAAAAGCCTTGGGCGCTGTCGACGAAGGCGGTGTTCCTCAGGAACGCCGCCTTTGCATTGCGCCGCTGGAGACGGAATAGAGACCTCTGAAGAAAGAGAATTTTACCACAGAGACACAGAGGTCACAGAGAAAACCATAAAAAATTGCGTCTTCCTCTGTGACCTCTGTGTCTCTGTGGTAGGTTTTTCAAAATTCTCGATATAAAAAAAGCCTTGGGCGCTGTCGACGAAGGCGGTGTTCCTCAGGAACGCCGCCTTTGCATTGCGCGTTGAGCGAGGGCTTCGGCGTGGCGGAACATCGCGGCTACGTCGCTTTCGTCCAGGCCGGCCGCCCGGCAGAGGCGCTCGGCGAAGTCGCGCGTGGGCATGTCGCCGGAGGCGTGAGCATCCGAACCGAAAATGAGCTTGGCCCCCATGTCGCGTCCCAGGCGGGCGACGTGGCCGTTGGAGAAACTGTGACCATGCCGGCCTGAGATTTCCAGGCACACGTCGCGCTCGACGGCCCGCTTGACGTCGTCCGGCGAGATCAGCCCCGGATGGGCCAGGATATCGACGCCGGCTTCGATGGCGGAGCAGTTCGTGCCCGGCTCAACGGGTTCCACAAGCGTCTCGCCGTGAGCGAGCACGACCTGCGCGCCGAGGTCCCGCGCGCGGCGGACGGCCTCGGCGAACTGCACCGGCCGAAGGTGCGTCAGTTCAACCCCTACCACAACGGTCATCCGCCCCAGTTCGTTTTCCCGCCCCGCCGCCTCGCGCAGCGTCGGCAGCAGGTTCGCCATCGTCGCCAGGTCGCCGTGATCGGCGAAGCCCAGGATGCGATAGCCCTTCACCTCGGCCCGGCGGATGTGTTCGGCGGGAATCAACTCGCCGTCCGAAAGCAGCGTGTGCGTGTGAAAATCAATCATGGTTAATTGGTTAATTGGTTAACTGAGGCTGTCCAAAAATTATCCTGTTGTTTTTTCCCTTGACCCGAAGGGTCAAGAAGCGTCTAGCCGGGGATGAGCGAAGCGAATCCCCCGGAAACGATCTCTTTATTTTGAGTCCCAACGGGACGACAGCAAGTGCAAGGAGAAGGCACAGTCGCTGTCGCCCCGTTGGGGCTATAAAAAAAATAAGTCTCCTTCCGGGGGTTCGCTTCGCTCACCCCCGGCCAGATGCTTTCTGCCCCTAACAGCCCGTTTAGAAAGTCTTTATTCGTGTCGCGGGCGTCTCGCCCGCGCGTGTCGCGGCCATCTTGGCCG
>JAFGEJ010000214.1 GCA_016931655.1 Phycisphaerae bacterium | reverse complement strand
GTTCGCTTCGCTCACCCCCGGCCAAATGCTTTCTGTCCCTTCGGGACAAGGAAAAATACAACAAAATTTCGGGGAAACTCCATTCATATTTTGGTTACTGAATTCCTGGACGGCCTCAAATAATTAAATTCCATAGGGTCGTTTGAAAGTAGCCCCGGGCGCAAGCCCGGGGGGAACATGGATTCTTTCTTCAGAGCCCCGTCGGGGCGATTGAAATCTTTTTGAAAAATCAATCGTCCCTAACGGGACTCAAAATATAGAACGGTCCCAATCCCCCGGGCTTGCGCCCGGGGCTACTATCAAAAAGATTGTCAATCATACAGTTAAGGCAATGCGTACTGTTCGTATGAATTACTGGAAATCCTGTTACTCTGTGTCGTGTTTTTTGCACGTTCACAGGGCTTGGGCGATCAACGAGTTGCCGCCGGGAAAAAGTCCCCCACAACCCTACGCTCCAACGCTCAGCGGCGTGGGGGCGGGCAGGTCGATCGTGACGGTCGTGCCCTCGCCCGGCTGGGATTCGATATGCAGACTGCCTCCGTGCTCGTGCACGACCGCGGTGGCGTAGCTCAGGCCGATGCCCTTTCCGCCGATCTGAATCTCCTGCATGGCCTGGTCCTTGGACAGCTCGGACCGCCGTGCACGGGCGCGGAATTCCTCGCGCCGCGGGCTGTAGGCCCAGTAATGCACGTAGGGCAGGTGCTCGGGGGGAATTCCAATGCCCTCGTCCACGAACGCCAGGCGAACGACGGGGCGCCGCCACCAGCGGGTTTTTCGTTGCCCCGCGCAGAGGCAGATGGCGGGGTCCGGCTGGGGAACGTCGTGGCGGGGCAGGGGCTTGGCCTCCCACGCGCCGCCGGCGGAGACGTACATTCGACTCGAAGCGCTGAGGGAGTTGTTGAGGATTTCCTTGAACGTCCAGTTCAGCCGGCGCATGTCCACGCACAGCGGCGGAACGGATTGAAGTTGCAGGCTCACGTAGGAGCGTCGCATTTCGGGTTTTCGTCCCTCCGTGTCGTTGTAGTGCACGTCGGCCATCAGGCGGAGGTTTTCCGCCGCCCGCCAGAAGCGGTACGGTTCGTATCGCCGCCCCCGTTGCTGGGCGGCCTGGCGGCGGGCGCGGATGCGCTCCGGGTCGGCCTGCAGGAGATACTCCGTGATCAGCCGTCCCATCTCCAGCGGCAGATCGCCCCGCGGATCAAAAAACGACCACCCCGGCGCCAGGGCGTTCTGCCGCCAGGACCGCCACAGGTCGCGGATGGTCTCGAAGATGCGAACGTTCCGCATGTTGATGTTGTACATGCGGTCGAGGTTTTCCTGCGTGCGCGGGTCGATAATCAGCTCCCCGACGCCCGGAAGGGCCGGCAAGAGCCGCTCGAAATTTCCGAAATCGTCCACCAGGCGGCGCAGAAGGTACGTATATTCGCTCTGGGAGCTCAGCACGCGCCGCCAGTGGGCCAGGAAGTCCGCTTCGCTGAGCGATTCGATGTGTCCCAGGTAGCCGGCCAGGTCTTCGCCGGTGTGGTGGAGCCTTTCCAGCAGGCTGTTTCCGGAGGACGGCTGAAATCCCAGACGGCGGGCATGCGTGGGATCCGAGAGCACGTGATCGCAGAGCTGGTCCACGGCCTCGGCACGGCCTCGGTATTCCGTAATGCCTTCCCGCAGCAGCGGCAGGGCTGCGCGGAAGTATTCCGTCACGGCCCGGTCGGTTTGCCCGCGCGACTGCTGGCGGTTCAGCCAGCGCACCATCTGCGCGAAGTCCCTCAGGGACGTCAATCGCCACTTTCCCGTTCGTCCCGTTTCTCGAGCCAAGCCGTTCTCCGTTGAGTGCGTATCGCGAATTCCTATCAGGAAATTTTTTGCCATCCCTAAGGGGTAAACTCCGACACAAAAAACATAAAGTGTAATATTCAATTTTCAATATTCAAATTTCAAACAATAACCAATACTCAATAACAAATATTCAAAACCCAGGACACGATGGGAATTTTTGTCTTATTGGATATTGAGTATTGTTTGAATATTGAAATTTGAATATTACATATTGATTATTAAAACTCCGTGCTCTCTGTGTCTCTGTGGTGAAATCAGTGCTTTCCCGCCAGGTTCGCCGCCGCTTCCGCCATCGTCACCGCCTGCAGGCCGTTGACCTCGGTAACGGTTCGGACGTGGCTGTGGTCGCGGACGTAGTTCATCTGGTCGATCATCAGGTCGCGTACGCTTTGCGAATACACGAACTGTTTGTCTTCCTCAGGGCAATAATGCAGGCGGATGCGTTTGGTCACGTAGCGCATTTCGCCTCGTCCCATCACCTGGCGGTGTTCGTGTTCGTATTCCTCCACCACGCGAATGTCGCTGGTGGCGCAGTAATCCGAGAGTCGCTCGGCGCCCTCGTCGTCGACGGCCGCGTCGATGGTCAGCTGCAGCGGCAGCCAACCGTCGATCCAGATATCACCCATTTCGCAGACCAGGTGATGGTTGGTGCGGTCCATCTGGGCGATCTGGTCGAAGCCGTGGTAGTGGTTGACCACCGCGCCGTTTTCGTGGCGGACGGTGCAGATCACGCGATCCTCCTGGCTGGTGCCGGGGCGCGTCTCCGTATGGGCGTCCATAACCTTCCCCTCGCCCAGCCAGTGGTGATACAGGTCGAAAAAGTGCACGCCGTGCTCGACGAAGATCCCGCCGCTGAGTTTTTTGTTCCAGAACCAATGCTCGGGGTGCAGGTTGCTGTCGCCGGCGGCATTGGTCAGCCGGGACGACAGAACGTTGCCCAGGATGCCCGCGTCGATGATGCGTTTCACGGCGTGGGTGACTTCGTTGTATCGCAGGACGAAATTCACCGGCGCGATCCGGTCGGCCTTCGCGGCGGCGTCGATCATTTCCTTTGCTTCGGCGGCGTTCATTGCCAGGGGCTTTTCGCACAGCACGTGCTTGCCGGCCTTCAGGGCCGCCAGAACGATCTTATGATGCGTCGCCGGCGGCGTGGCCACGTGCACCAGGTCCACGTCGTCGCGGGCCAGCAGCGCCGCCGGATCGGTGTAGGCCGTCAGGTTAAATTCCCTGGCGAAGTCCTCCGCAACGTTCTGACGAACGTCCGCGACCGCCACCGGACGCAGTCCGTCCATCTTTGCGTAGGTGTCCAGGCAGAACAGCCCGAACGCCCCGCAGCCGATCAGCCCCAGCCCGAGGGATTCTTCGTTAGCCATGTGACATCCCTTTCCGTGCGCAACGTTCGCACCCAGGGTAGTATAGGTATTATATCGGCTGAAACGCCCTCGGCCTCCACGCGAGGTGCGGATTTGTAAAGCCCGCCTTTCGTTGTGGCGCCTTCAAGCGAGTCCGCCCGGGAAAAGGAGTCAGGTACGAATGGCACTGCCGTGATTTTATGTTTGCATACATTCTTCGTCGGCAAGGATCGGTTGGGATCATCTCGGCCTTGCCT
>JAFGEJ010000213.1 GCA_016931655.1 Phycisphaerae bacterium | reverse complement strand
GGGCAAGGCGTGGTACCTGATGGCCGACCCGGTTCGCCTGCCGTCCCTCGAGATCGCGTTCCTCAACGGCGTGGATCGCCCGACCGTGGAGAAGACCGACGCGGACTTCAATACGCTCGGTGTGATGTTCCGTGGATATATCGACTTCGGCGTGAAGGAGCAGGATTACCGCGGCGCGTTGAAGATGAAGGGCGAAGCATAGTCCGATTGCGGATTGCGGAATTCGGATTGCGGATTGCGGATTGGAAACAACACAGAACATGAGGTGAAGAATGAATGCACGATTTGTACATGACGGAAAAGCAATCGACTACACGCCCGGTTCGGACGTTGCGGCTGGGCAGGTGGTGGTTCTGGGCAGCCTGGTGGCTATCGCCAAGATCGACATCCCCGCCGGTCGCACCGGGGCGCTGCACACCGTGGGTGTGTATGACATCGCCAAAGCGACCGGCACCGGCACGGGCATCGCCATTGGCGCGGACGTCTACTGGGATGAAGCCGAAGCGGTCGCCAAGACCGACGACGAATCCGGTGCGAACAAGTACCTGGGCAAGACGGTCGCGGCTGCCGGCGACGACGATGCGACGGTTCGCGTGCGGCTGAGTCAGTAAGGTTAACTGGAGATAAAGGTTCTCGATGAATCGGATACTATTACTTGTCGAAGTACTTCTGTTCCGCCGTCGTTGGAAAACGCTTGCGGCCGTTAAAGGACCATTTCCCAAAATCTTTCATGTAATCTTTTATAAGTTCCTCAGACAAGTTTCTATCGTACAACTTCGACTCATCAGGGATGGGAAATACATCCAGAACCACATCGGAAACAGGTTCGTTGTCAATGTCACGAGCATCAGAGGCATAATCGACACCGATCGACTTCTCGCCGGGCAACCAGAAGATACGAACGGGATCGGGTTGTTCAAAATTACCGAGTCGAAATTGCCATTCCTTCTGGCCGCAACGAAGACAGACATATTTGCCGCCAAAACTCATGAACGGATGGTGAACCCATGCAACAGCGGAACTATCAGATGTTTGAATCTTTGAGTAATTACGCCAGATACCGGGAACATCGACAGCCAAAAACCAAGCCGCAGCTAAAACAAGAAGTATGGCCGGAGCAACAAAACTGTTTTTTTTACGTGGATTGCGCCTAAGTGCTCGAAGTCCGAAAATCAAAGCCAGGATTGTCAAAACAATCCAACCGTAATACACGATCAGAAAAAGTAACTGAATAAGAAACGCCATTTGTTATGCCCCTCATGCTTAGGACAAGTAGTCAAAAGTGCATAAAGGAATATCGCATGTTTGAAGGATTCGATCAAGCCTTGAATCAGGAGGCATGCCGGTGACTGATCTCTTGCGGCAGGGAAGCCAGTGGCTGGAGCAGCAGCGCGAAGCGTTCTGCTCCAGCCCAGTCACCTACATGCGTGACGCCGCCAGTTACCCCGTCAACGCCACATTTGGAAAGACGGACTATGAAGTGGCGGACGACTACGGCGCGACGATTCAAACGCACGTTGTGGATTTCCTGATCCTGGGTGAATCGCTTCCTCTCGAACCTGAACCTGCCGACGTGATCGTGGCCGACGGCAGGAAGTACGAAGTGATGAACCTGGGCGGTGAAGGCTGCTGGCGATGGAGCGATCCGTATCGCACGACGATGCGGATTCATACGAAGGATATTCGCCGACGACAGTAAGCTCGTGCGCGGGTTACGAAATTCTTTTGAAGCAAACAGGATCAATTTGAATTTCTTTGACAGATACTGCCAGGCGCTGATTTCTCCCTTTGCATTCGCACTTGGGGAAAGAAGGACGACGAGAGGATATTTCTTATTTGAATCCAAATCCGAAGGGAGGCAAAGGATATACCGTGCTTCCTCGATAATATCCAACCCTCCCACAATTCTTATATCCGCGTCCTTATTTTTATTCAGCCTCGGCACGGTATAGAAATAATAAATAACGACTAACAAGGCGAGTAAGAGTAACACCCATATTTTTTTCATGGTAGAAATCCTCTATACGTGAAAGGCGTTAAAGGAGGCAGAGGGGGCGGGAAGCAGGTTCTGAGTTTGTTTTCCTTCGGTTCATTGCCGCCGTCTCGCTTGGATTCGGAAATACTTTTTTAAAAATAAAAAAACACAATCCGAGGATTCGCCGCGCTCATAACCCGGCTCAATGCTAACGGCTCCTTCGGGGCCGGAACAATAGAAAAACACCAAAGCGGATGGAAAAATCGACCTGTCCCGTCGGGATTCCAAACCTGCCTGCCGGCAGGCAGGTTCCGATATACGATTTCCGACATACTCAAAAATGCACAGGGCGTACAATTCGCCACGCGCGAGTTGCACGCCCTGTTTGTCTTTCTCTGATCCCGATCAGTTCCCGCGGTTCCGCCGGTTTTACCCTCGGCCTCGCTTACGAGCCAGTATTCCGAAAAGTCCCATAAGGACCAGGCTCAGGCTGGCTGGTTCGGGAACACCGGGGTTGTTCAGAATGATATACGGATCCACGTTGAAGTACGTTTCACCCGGTGTGGGAGAATACCCGGCCCAAGTCAGAATCTCCTGATCGCTGATCCGGGGATAACTGGTGCCGTACTTCAGATTCATGGCCTCGATGAACATATTGGCCATGATTCCCGTCATGACCGGTCCCGGGTGAATCTTGTCGTCGTAGAACAGGTCGTTATACGGAATCGTCACGCCGGCCAGCGTGAAGCTGCTGCCCGCGCAGACAACGTCTTCCATCCCGATTGTGTCCAGATAGATCCAGTTCCGGTCGGCGGCGACGTCCTTCATGGCGGTATTGAAGTTGACGGCCGCCCCGCGATATTTGGAGGTCGTTCCGGGATACGTCAACCAGAGAACTTCCTTGATCTTCGGCATCTTCATGATATCCGGGCATCCCCAGACGACCATGTCGGTTCCGGTCGGACTACCCGCCGGTCCCGCCAGCGTTTCGACGGCTGTGTTGAAATTATTGATCATCGTGGGCGTCACGTAGGTTCTCGGATCCTTGTTGTCCTGGAACTTGATCCAGATCGCGTGTTTTTCCAGCCAGTAGGCCAGGTCGTTGGCGCCGCAGAGGAAGGACGCGGCGTCCACCTGCGTGCTTTCCCCCGCCAGCAGCGTGTGCTGCCCTTCGGAGATCATGGACGAGGTGGTCGCCCCTTCGTGGGAATAGTTGTACTGCATATCCGTATGACGGAAATCCGGCCAGTCGTCCCACGGGCCGAAATTCACTCCGCCGGTTTTCCATTGCGCCCATCGAATCCAGGGGCAATAGTTGTCCACGCCGTCGGGATTTTCCCAATCCGTCATACTGTCACCGACGGCGCCGACATAGGTAATTTGCGCCCACGCGGGCGCGGTGCACAATACAAGCACCAGGGCCGAAAACACAAATTTCTTGACCATTGACATATAAACTCCCTTCCTCAAGGATAGTGAAGATACCCCATACCCTTTTACACGCAAGAACTGATGGCCAGAGGATAATTATGATAAGGCGAAAAGCAGGTGGGTCAAATCCAAAATTGGTGATTTTTGGATTTTTTTGGAGTTTCATGGAGTTCCGAAAGCGCCATTCTCTATCGTCTCCGCTCTCGCCCTAATCGAATCGTGTGACGGCCTCGGAGGCGGGAGCGTTTTGCACGCGAGGAACCAGGCGCGTGGGGGGCTGGGACGTTCGGCTGCGCCATCGCTTCGTTTCCGGCGGGGCGACGGGCTTGGGCGTGAGGCGGATGTATTTCTGATCGCCCAGGAGTTTCTCCAACGCCTCGATCAGCTCACGCGACGGTTTGACGTTCAGATGCGCCCCTGCCCGGACCATGGCGGTGATGTCCGCGCGGTGGGCCGGGCGGACTTTCACGAACACGGCGCAGGGGCCTTTGTGGGCCTTGAGGGTTTCGGCAATTTTGCCCGTCAGTTCTTTGGTCGCGCCGGCGGGCAGTTCGACGTGCACCTCGGACGTGAAGGCCTCCAGCGCCTCGTCGATGGGCCGGACCTCGTCCACGCGAAGGTTCGCCCGCTCGCGCGAGCGATCCACAGAGCCGGTGATGAACACCATCGCGTCGGCGTGCAGACGGTCGGCGAAGGTTTCGTAGGTGTCGGGGAAGACCACGGCGTCGCACTTGCCCGTCAAATCCTCCAGCGTGAGCATGGCCATCTTGCGATTGTCCTTGCGGGTAAAAGTCGGCCGAACCGAAGCAATCGAGCAGCCGACGCGCACGCGAGTGTCCTGGCGGTAGCGGTCGGCCTGCCGCTCCAGGTTCGCCAGCGACGCGCCCGGCGGCGCAGAGAGGCTCTCCAGTTCCCGCCCGTAGCGGACCAGAGGCCGGCTGGTGACGTAAAAGCCCAGGGTTTCCTTTTCGGCGGCGAGCAGTTGCGTTTCGCTCCAGGCGGCGACTTTCGGGAACTGCGGGGCCTGCGTCTCGGCCGACGGGGCAAAACCGCCCTCGCCGAAAAAGCTCATCTGCCCGCTCTTTCGGTTGACGGCTGCGTCGTTACCAAGCTGGATGGCCTTCTCCACGGCCGCGGACATTGCCGCGCGGTGTGCGCCGAGCGAGTCGAACGCGCCGCATTTGATCAGCGCCTCGATGGCGGATTTGTTCACCACGCGCAGGTCCACGTATTCGCAGAAATGGTACAGGTCGCGGAATCGCTCCACTTCGTTTCTTGCCGCGACGATCGACTCAACGGCCTTGTGCCCCACGCCCTTGACGGCGGCCAGTCCGAAGCGCACGGCCTGGCCGTCCACGGCGAAATCCGCTCCGCAGGCGTTGATCTCCGGCGGCAGGATTTTTATGCCCATGCGTTCCGCCTCGGCCATGTATTGCACGACCTTGTCCGTGTCGTTGCATTCGTAGGTCAGCGTGGCGGCGAGGAATTCCCGCGGGTGATGCGCCTTGAAGTATGCCGTCTGGTACGCCACGATCGCGTAGCGCGTGGAGTGGGCCTTGTTGAAGCCGTACCCGGCGAATTTGAGGATCAGATCGAACAGGTTCACAGCGTCGGCTTCCTCGATGCCGTTTTCGCCCGCGCCGTTGAGAAAATTCGGCCGTTCCCTGGCGATTTCCTTTTCCTTCTTCTTCGAGATCGCCTTGATCAGCGTCAGGGCGCGGTTTAAGGGCAGCTTGCCCAGGCGGTTGAGCACCTGCATGACCTGTTCCTGGTAGCACATGATGCCGTACGTCTCCGCGAGGATGTCGTCCACCAGCGGATGCACGGACGGCGTGGATTCCCGCCCGTGCTTGCGGCTGCAATACGTGGGGATCAGTTCCATCGGGCCGGGGCGGAACATGGCGTTGGCGGCGATGAGGTCTTCGATGCGCGACGGCTGCATCTGCACGAGGACGTTTTTCATGCCGTCGGATTCAAACTGGAACACGCCGTCGGTCCGGGCGGTGCGGAACAGATCGAACACCTTCTCATCGTCGAGCGGGACCGTTTCGGGGTCGATATCCTTTCCGGTGTGCTGGTGGACGAGTTCCCGGCAGCGTTGCAGGATGGTCAGCGTCCGCAGGCCGAGGAAGTCCATCTTCATCAGCCCGACCTTTTCGCAGGTCGGCCCGTCCCACTGGGTGATGGCGTCGTCGCTGTCGGACTGCTTGCAGAGCGGGACGATGTCCTCCAGGGGCTTGTCGCAGACGATCACGCCCGCGGCGTGCACGCCGGCGTGGCGGGCCAGACCCTCCAGCCGCCGGCCGTGCTCCATCATCTGTTTGACCTTCGGATCCGCGTCGTGGAGTTTTTTCAGTTCCGGCTCCTGCGAAAGGGCCTTGTCGAGCGTCATTTTCAACTCGTTGGGCACGAGCTTGCAGATCGCGTCCACTTCCGCCAGCGGCACGTCGAGCACGCGCCCCACGTCGCGAATGACGGCCTTGGCCTTGAGCGTTCCGTAGGTGATGATCTGGGCGACGTGGCCGTATTTTTCGCGGACATATTGAATGATCCGCCCGCGGCCTTCCTGGCAGATGTCGATGTCGAAGTCCGGGTCCTCCTCGCGCTGCACGTCGGTCCAGCGTTCGAACAGCAGGCCGTACTTCATGGGGTCCACGTTGCCGATGCCGAGGCAGTAGCCCAGGAACGTCGCGCACGCGCTGCCGCGCGGAGCAGCCGGGATGCTGTTCTCGCGGGCGTACTGCACGAACTCGTTGACGATCAGCACGTAGGAGGAGTATCGCTTCGCTTTGATCGTCTCCAGCTCGTGGGCAAGCCGTTGCCGTTGCTCGTCGGTAACGGCGGCCCCGAATCGACGGACAAGGCCTTCTTCGGCCAGTTCGGCCAGGTATTCGTCGTCCGTTTTTCCCCCCGGCACGGGGAATACGGGCAGGTACTTGGCGGAGAAATCCAGTTTCACGTCGCACATTTCGGCGATTTTCAGCGTATTGTCGGCTGCGCCGGGGAATTCTTTCAGTACGTCGCGCATCTCGGCGGCGGGGCGAAGGTACAGCGTCGGCGGATATTCCAGCGCCCCGCCGGATTGCAGCGTTTTGCCCGTGGAGATGCACGTGAGCACCTCGTGGGAGGGTTTGCAGTCGGCCGTCAGGAAGTGCACGTCGTTCGTGCCGACCAGCCCCACGCCCAACTCGCCCGCGAGCTTCACCAAAAGCGGATTGACCCGCGTCTGCTCGTCGATGCCCTGGTTCTGCACCTCAATGAAGAACCGCTTCGGCCCGAAGATGTCGAGATATTCCCCGGCGATGCGTTTTGCCTTGGCGGAATCCCCCGCGATCAGCGCCGAGGGCACCTCCCCGCCGAGGCAGGCGGTCGTGCAGACCAGGCCTTCGTGAAATTCCGCCAGAAGTTCGCGGTCCACGCGGGGGCGATAATAAAACCCCTCCAGATACGCCCGGCTGGACAGGCGCATCAGGTTCCGCCAGCCGACGTTGTTCATCGCCAGCAGCAGCAGGTGATAGCAGGCCGTCGTCGGATTGCCCATCGAGCGGTCGTCGCGGGTGGTGGGAGAAATGTAGGCCTCCATGCCGAGGATGGGTTTCACGCCGGCCTTGCCGGCGGACTGATAAAAATCCACCGCGCCGAAGAGGTTGCCGTGGTCCGTCAAAGCCAGGCTCTTCATGCCCATTTCCGCCGCGGCGGACAGAAGATCCCCGCCCTTTGCCGCGCCGTCCAGCAGCGAGTAATGCGAATGAACGTGAAGATGCACAAACCCATCCATGGACCACCAGCCCTTCCTCTTTCCCATCCGCCGCGCCGCAGCCGGGCAGCCGGGAATGGATGGATGATACCAAGCCAGGGCCGAAGCCTCAAGGGCTTCGTGCAATGATCTCAAGTATGTATGCGAGGTTTTTATCTGGCGGCCATGCCATAGATTGTCATCCTGAGCGGAGGGGCGAGCAGAGCGAGCCCCGAAGTCGAAGGACCTGATGATTTTGTGACTTTAGGTCCTTCGACGGATTCGACGTTGCTCACCGCAGGCTCCGGCCCTCACTTCGTTCGGACCGGAGTTTACCCCTGAGGGGCTCAGGATGACAGATTGGGGGCGAAATGCCAGATAAAACCGTGGCGACTCACTCGCCAATCATTGCAATGATGCCCCAACCAGTGTATCTTTCCGAATTCTGCAAACCCTTACCTGGTGAGGCGCACCCGGATACGGTGATCGCGTTCTTTCGGGCCAGACGGGATGTGCGGAAATATCGTTTCGATGGATACACCCATGTTCAATGACACCACCAACAAAAACGAAACGGATAGGAATCTGGAGCTTTTTCTTGACGATGAGTTGTTGAGTTGGGAGTACAATCTCGCCCGGACGCTCTGCCAGCCGACGAAGCACCCAGCCAATCCGATCCTTCAGCCGGAACAGCCCTGGGAAGAAACCGCCATTACGCTGTACGGCAGCGTACTACCCCGCGAGGAAGGCGGCTTTGCCATGTGGTACATGGCCCTGGCGAGCGGTTGGCGGAGCGACCAGATGATGTGCCTGGCCGAAAGCGCGGACGGCGTCGCCTGGACGCGCGCCATCCAGCAAGGCCTGCCGTATCGCAACTGCGCCGAAAGCAACGTCGTTCTCGGCCCCGAGCCGAACGTCCACGGCCCGTGCGTTTTGCGGAACGAACACAACGACGATCCTTCCGAGCGATACCTCGTATTATTCGATTCGTACACAAGGTATCGCCCCCAGTCGGCCGAGGCGCGGCGCCACGACCGATGCTGCTACACCGCCGTCAGCCCCGACGGCGTCCACTGGACGCCGAAGGAGGGTCGGCTGGCCATTCCCAGCAAGAGCGACACCGGCCAGGGCGTCGTCTGGGACCCGTTGTCTCGGCGGCACATCGCCTATCTTCGCGGCACGCGGGCGGTGCACGATCCATTTGGCCGGCCCTACGGCGAATCGCAACGCGTTCGCTACGTGCGAGCGGCGACGTCGGCCGATTTCCTGCACTGGTCCGATCCGATCGAATTGCTGCGGGCCGATATAATCGACGGCGACCCGGACCATCAGTTTCATCAACTCTCCGTCACGCGGCGGGGGAATCAGTTCGTGGCGTTGCTGTCGATCTTCCACATCACCGGGTTTGAGAAAATGCGATCCGCTGACGAAGGGGGACGCGAAATCCTCATGGAGCAAGGCTCATGCGACACGCAGTTGGCGGTCAGCCGCGACGGCCTGCATTGGCGGCGCGTAGCCAACCGGGCCGTATTTTTACCCCTGGGATTGCCCGGCACGTGGGACAGTCGGTGGCTGACCACCGCCGGCCAACTCGTGACGACCGACGCCGAAACGCTCCTCTATTACGGCGGCGCGGGTACGGAACGCGGCGAAGGGCACAAAACCTGCCTGGGCCTGGCGACGCTGCCGCGCGATCGCTTTCAGGCGCTTCAGCCGCGACGGCTGGGCCAGCCGGGCGTGGTGGAAACCAAGCCTCTGCGCATCAACCCCACGGGTGAATTGTACGTCAACGCCGACGCCCAAAAAGGCCGACTCGTCGTGGAAGTATGCGACTTCATGGGGAAGACCATCGAAGGATTCGCCCTGGACGATTGCGACGCAATCACTACCGACAGCCTGGACGCCCCCGTCCGCTGGCGGGGGAAACCCATCGGCCAGGCCGTCCGCGACGAGAACCCCGGCAAAGATATCCGAATCCGCTTTTATCTGCACCAGGCCTCGCTCTACGCGGCGAAAATCCCCTGCTCGCCGTTCTGGGATATTCTCAACGGATAATACCAAACACGTTTGGTCATTGCATGGTGGAGCACCTCCCCTTAGGGACCTCTTAGCAGCCCGTTTAGAAAGTGTCGCGGGCATCCTGCCCGCGAGTACCGAGGGCATCTTGCCCTCGGAATTGCCTTGTTTTCGCGG
>JAFGEJ010000212.1 GCA_016931655.1 Phycisphaerae bacterium | reverse complement strand
TTACTTTCTTTTAGCCCCAACGGGGCGACAGCAACTCTTTCTTCTCATTACACTCGCTGTCGTCCCGTTGGGACTCGAATCAAAGAGATCGTTTCCGGGGGTTCGCTTTGCTCACCCCCGGCTAGACGCTCCTCGACCCTTTGGGTCGAAGAGAAGAAAGAACAATACGGGAATTTCTGGACGGCCTCAATTAACCAATTAACCAGTCAACCCAATTAACCAGTCAACCCAATTAACCAGTCAACCAATTAACCAGTCAACGAGTTAACCAATCAACCAATAATGAGTGCCATGAACAACGATCCGATGTCTGACAAACCGCCGCAACCGCCGCGTCCCCCGCAGCCGCCCAAATACACCCGCTCCCTGCTGGGCTGGGTGGTCATCATCGCACTGGGACTTCTGCTGGCGGTCGTATTGACCGGGCAACTCGACAGCCGGGAGAAAATCTCCCTGACGGAGTTCTGGATTTACGTGGACAACAACCAGCTCGCCGGCCAAATCGAGATCGAGCAGAACAAGGTCAAGGGGCAGGTGAAGGATTCCGTTCCGCTGGCGAAGGGCAAGAGCCGCGCCTTTTACACGTATTTCGAGGAGCAGAACCAGAATTTCGGCGCCGAGTTGCAGGCCCGGCTGAAACAGGCCGGCAGCGACGTGCAGGTTAATATCGTGCCGCGCAGCTGGTGGTCGGGCATTCTGCCGCAACTGCTCGTGATGGCGGTGGTGATCCTGGTTCTGTGGATATTCATCTTCCGGCGCATGGGCGCCGCCGGCGGCGGGGCGGGGTTCCTGGGCAACTTCGGACGCTCCCGCCACCGCGTGATGACCAAGGAACAGTCGCGCGTCACCTTCAAGGACGTCGCGGGCATCGAGGAAGCCAAGGAAGAAGTCACTGAACTGATCGAGTTCCTCAAGAACCCGAAGAAATTCAGCCGCCTGGGCGGGCGCGTGCCGCGGGGCGTGCTGCTGGTGGGCGAACCGGGCTGCGGAAAGACGCTGCTGGCCAAGGCCATCGCCGGAGAGGCCGACGTGCCGTTCTTCAGCATTTCCGGCAGCGATTTCGTCGAGATGTTCGTGGGCGTCGGCGCCAGCCGCGTGCGCGACCTGTTCAAACAGGCCAAGGACTCCGCGCCGTGCATTATCTTCCTGGACGAAATCGACGCCGTCGGGCGCAAACGCGGCGTGGGCTTCAACGGCGGCGGGCACGACGAACGCGAGCAGACCTTAAACGCCATCCTCGTCGAAATGGACGGGTTCGACAGCTCCGACCAGGTAATCGTGATCGCCGCGACGAACCGCGCCGACGTGCTGGACCCGGCCTTGACGCGCCCCGGACGATTCGACCGGCAGATCAACGTCCCGCTGCCCGACCTGAAAGGCCGGGCGGAAATTCTCAAAATCTACCTCGGCAAGGTGGTCACCGGGCCGGACGTGGACCTCCAGCGCCTGGCCCGCGGCACGCCGATGTTCAGCGGCGCGGACCTGGAAGCCCTGGTCAACGAAGCCGCCATCGCCGCGACGATGCTGAACAAGGACCACGTCGAACAGGCCGACCTGGAAGAGGCCCGCGACAAGGTCCGCTGGGGACGCAGCCGCAAGAGCCGCGTGATCGATGAGTCGGAGAAGGGAATCACCGCCTGGCACGAAGCCGGCCACGCCCTCGTGCAGGAACTGCTCCCCAAGGCCGACCCGCTCCACAAGGTCTCCATCATCCCGCGCGGGCCCATGGGCGGCGCGACGTTCTCCCTGCCGGAAAAGGACCGTTACCTCTATACGCTGGGCTATTGCAGGGCCCTGCTCCAGGTGTGCCTGGCCGGGCGCCTCGCCGAGGAACTGTTCTGCGACGACATTACCTCCGGCGCCCAGAGCGACATCGCCAAGGCCACCGAAATCGCCAAGAAAATGGTCCTCGACTGGGGCATGAGCGAAAAACTCGGCATGGTCAACTACGTCAACGACGACCAGCGCATCCTGCCGATGGACATTACAGGCAAGGAGTATTCCGAAAAGACCGCCGAGGTAATCGACGAGGAAATCCGGCGGTTCGTAGACGAGGCCTACACTGCGACGCGCGAACTGCTGGAAACACACCGCGACGCGATGGAACGCCTCGCCGCGGCGCTGATGAAGTACGAAACCCTCTCAGCCGAGGAGGTCAAACAGGTCATCGACGGCAAGGCGCTCGATAAGCCGACGGTCAACGACCTGCTGGCCGCCGAACAGTCCAAAACCGAGGAAGCGTCCCGGCAAGCCGCCGCCTCGCCGGAGCTGACCCCGGCGCAAACGCCTCCCCCCCTGCCGGAACCCGGCTGATCGACCGCGCGAAATGAAATAATTCTGCTTTTTTGAAATCATAAAAAAACAAAACAAAGAAAGTCAGCCACAGAGAGCACAAAGGTCACAAAGAAGAAAAACCAAAATTTGTTTGCTGTTTTCCTTTGAGACCTTTGTGCACTTTGTGGCAAAAAAGTTTTTTCAACAAAGTAAAATAATTCCAACAACACCGGGGCGTAGCTCAGTTTGGCTAGAGCGCTGCGTTTGGGACGCAGAGGCCGGAGGTTCAAATCCTCTCGCCCCGATTCGCCGAAGGCGAATAGAGCAGGTGAACAGTAGAAAGCAGAGCAGAAGAAAGAGGCAAAGCCGTATCGGGCGTTGAAAATCAAGTTGGCGGCTGGCTTGTTCTCCTGTTCTTCTGCTCTCCTGTTCCGGGTGTTGGGGGCTTATCAATTTCCCAGCCGGCGGGTACAATATCGCCCGCATGAGCGAATCGGAACCATCGCGAAACGTGAAGCTGGTGATTTCGTACGACGGCCGGCGGTATCACGGCTGGCAGAGGCAGGCGCCGGGCGTGGAGACGGTACAGGAGCGTCTGGAACACGCCGCCATGCGCGTGCTGCACCATCCGGTGACGGTGCACGGCGCCGGCCGAACCGACGCCGGCGTCCACGCCGAGGGGCAGGTCGCCAACCTTCACACGACGAACCTGGCCGTCCCCCTTTCGGGCATGCGCAGGGCGATGAACGCCCGCCTGCCTTCGGATATCGTCATCCGTTCGATCACACCGGCAGCCGCGGAGTTCCACGCCTCGCGGTCGGCGGTGGGCAAGACGTATCGCTATCGGCTGTACACGGGCCCGCAGCGGCCGGTCGAACAGGCCCGGCGCGTCTGGTGGTACTGGCGGCCGCTGGACGCCGAACGCATGTCCGACGCCGCCGAACGCCTCGTGGGCCGACACGACTTCCGCGGCCTGGCCAGCTCCGCCGAGGACCGCGAAACGACCGTTCGCACGATCTTTCGCTGCGACGTCAGCCGGCAGGAGGATGAAATTCACGTCGCCGTCACGGGCGACGGGTTTCTGTACAACATGGTGCGCAACATCGTCGGCACGCTCGCGGAAATCGGGCGGGGCCACTGGCCCGCGGAACGCGTCGAGAACATTCTCGCCTCCCGCGACCGTCGCGACGCCGGACCCACCGCGCCGCCGGACGGACTGAGCATGGTCTGCGTCTATTACGACCCAGCCGACCTGCCGTCTGTTCGCTGAGGAACCCCTAACGTTCGGAATCGTGTGAAATGACTGGTGAGCGGATTTCGCTTCTACGTCGCCGTGATCGTCAGAACCGCCACGACCATCCATAGGGCGACCAGCGCGATTTCCCACACCACCGGCATGGCTTTTGATGTTTTCATCGGACGTATATCTCCATATAAAGTCCCATGTCCGTTATCGGGGAATCGGGGGAAAAACCATGAGCCTTTTTGGGGGTTTCTTGGCCCGGATATCTCACCACAGAGACCTGTAGGCAGGCACAAAGGACACGGAGAGGAAGAAAAAATATTCAATTTTCAATATTCAAATTTCAAACAATAACCAATACTCAATAACAAATATTCAAAACCAAGGACGC
>JAFGEJ010000211.1 GCA_016931655.1 Phycisphaerae bacterium | reverse complement strand
TTTTTAAAAACCCGTTTCCGGGGGTTCGCTTCGCTCACCCCCGGCCAGCCGCTCATCGACCCTTCGGGTCGAAAAAGAAGAAAAAACAACGTGGTAATTACTGGACGGCCTCAATTATGTCTATATCAGGAAGCACCCACAATGTCGAAGCGACGCCGGAAGGCGTCGCGGATTAATCCGCGATATCGAACATGGCTTCCAGATCATGGCGGGAATAGGCGCGGAAGGCCAGCAGGGTTTCCGTTCGAAGGATGGCGGGAATCGCCGCGAGCTTTTTCGTGACCAGATCGGCCAGTTCGTCGTTGGTTTTCACGCGGACCATCGCCGCCAGATCGTAATGGCCGCTCACGGAATAGGCTTCGGATATCCCCTCCATCCCGGCAAGCTGTTCGGCGACGTTATTGACTTCCTTCCTTTCCACGTTCATCAGAATCATTGCCGTAACCATGATCTCTCCTTTCGTTATTTCTGCTGCCGATCGCTCTGGCTCTGCACGTGCTGTGAAATCTGCACGAATCCCGTTTGCAGGTCGTACAGCGCCCGGTCGAGAAGGCTGCTTTCCTCGCTGGTGAGATTTCCTTTGGTCTTCTCGGTCAGCATGGTGAGGGTGTCGATGTGATATTTCGCCACGCCCAGATCGACGTAGCGTTTCTTCGTTTCGGGGTCTTCCACGCCCCCCAGGGCCATCATGGTCTGCATGGCGATGGTATTGACCAGCGAGGTGAAGCTGGCCGGGGGGATGCCTCGCGGCTCTTCGCCGCCCCCGCCCTGGGCCGCTTCGCCGGAAGCGTCGCCGGCCTTCGCGGCGGGCTTCTTGGCGGCGTCCTCCGACAGGCGCTGTTTTTCCGCCTGCGCCTCGGCCTTCCAGTCGTCGTCCACGATGATTTTCGGTTTTTCCGTCTTGCCCGCGTTTTCGTCGGCCATGAGATCAGTCCTTTGGTTTCAGTGTTCTCGAAGGAATATATGCCATCCACGATATCTTTTTGAAATCATCCACGGATTACACAGATAAAAGAGAGATTTCGCGGATTTCCTCATTTTTTAAAGCTTTTTCCGTGAAATCCTTCTTGCATCCGTGAAATCCGTGGATAATTTTCCGTCTGAGACGCGTCCAGACCTTTGTATCCCTTCCCCAAAAGGAAATCAAGCGTGCAATGTTCTTGAAAATTCCTTCCAAATGCGTTACCCAATACATACACAAGGCCGGGTCGGAATCGGGGCATTTCCCTTCGACGGTCTGGTGAAATATCGGGTTTGTTTTCTATACGAGGAATACATCATGGACATTCGCCCGTTTCGAGGCTGGCATTATCGAGGCCCGGAAATCAGCACGCAGATCGCCCCGCCGTATGACATTCTCACGCAGGCGGACAAGGACGCCTTTCTGGAGGCCGACCCGACGAACATCGTCGCGGTGGACCTGCCGCACTGCCCGCCCAAAAGCGTCGGCCCGGACGAATGCTACAAAGCCGCCGCCAAGCTCCTGGCCCGGTGGCAGAAAAAGCGCGTCCTGTTCCGGGACAACAAGCCGGCCCTGTACGCCTACGAGCAAAGTTACTCCTGGTGCGGGCGATCCTACGTCCGCCGGGCCATGCTCTGCGGCGTGCGCGCCACACCGCTGGGCGTGGACGTGATCCCGCACGAGCACACCTTCGCCGGCCCGAAGGCCGACCGGCTGAAACTCACCACCGTCACCAAAATGCAGCTCTCGCCGATTTTCGGGTTCTACGAGGACCCCATCGGCGTGACGGACCAGCTGCTGGCTGCCGCGCCGGCCGAACCCACACTCACCGCGGAACTGCGCGGCGTGACGGAGAAACTCTGGGTCGTGACCGAACCGGGCGTGATCGCCGGCATCCACTCGGCCCTGGAGGACGCGAAGGTCTATATCGCCGACGGGCATCACCGCTACACCACGGCGATGAACTTCTGCCAGGCCCTGCGCGACGGCGGACTGATCGACGAGGAGCATGAAGCCAATTTCGTTCTCTTCGCGCTGGTGGCCAGGAACGATCCGGGCCTGCTGGTTCTGCCGACGCATCGCGTGATCCGCGGGCTGGACGCGAGCTTCCGTTTCCCTGAACTGCTGGAGAAGTTGAAAGGCGATTTCGACCTGAAGCAGATCAACCCGCCGGACGACCTGTCCGACGCCGACGCGTTCCTGGAACCCTACGGCAAGGGCGCCATGGCGCTGCTGGCCGACAACGACGTGTGGATCGCCCAACTCCGCCGCCCGGAGGCGATGGCCGAGGCCGCCCCGGACCAGTGCGACGCCTGGCGGACACTCGACGTGGCGGTGCTGCACAAGCTCATTATCGAAAAGGCCCTGGCGCCCTGGAATCCGCGGGAGGACAACGTCGAATACACGCCCAACGGAAACGCCGCCCGGCAGGCGGCCCGGTCGGGCGAAGCCCAGGCGGTCGTCGTTCTTCAAGGCACGCCCTTGCAGGCCGTCGAAGCCGTCGCCGACGCCGGCCAGGCCATGCCCCACAAAAGCACCTACTTCTACCCCAAACTCGCCACGGGCATGATCCTCAAACCGGTGGAATGAGAAGG
>JAFGEJ010000210.1 GCA_016931655.1 Phycisphaerae bacterium | reverse complement strand
GTCATTTCCCGGTATTTTTCTGGAACTTTTTCGCGCCGCCGGCGTCCAAACTCCCATGACGAACAGTACACCTACATGGGAGAAACAGCCATGACGCGAAACGTAAAGGACATAAATTCAAATACGATCGTAGCAGGCCTTCTGGTTGGTCTGCTGATAGGTATTTGGTGCGCGACGGCATCGGCGGACGGGTTGATTGTGCCCGTGGAGCCGTCCGTGCGCGTCCGCGGCGCCTGGGCCGTGGAATATCACCACGTGGACGTGATCGTGCGCGACCAGATCGCCGCCGTCAGTATCGACCAGAAATTCGTAAACCTCAGCAGCGGGATGATCGAGGTGGAGTATCTCTTCCCCGTGCCGCCCGACGCGGCCATCGACGGCATGACGCTTGTCGTCAACGGCAAGGAATTCGCCGCCAAGCTCTTAAAGGCCGACGAGGCCCGCCGCATCTACGAGGACATTGTCCGCCGCAAGAAGGACCCCGCGCTGCTGGAATACGCGGGCTTCGGCATGCTTCGCAGCCGGGCGTTTCCGCTGGAGCCGGGTAAGCCCGCCCGCGTGCAGGTGACGTACAAGCAGGTGTGCAAGAAGGCCGGCCAGGCCGTCGAGGTGTGGTATCCGCTGAACACGGAGAAATTCTCCGCCCGCAAAATTTCCGACGTGCGCGTGACGGTGGACATCAAAGCCGACGCGGACATCTCGGCGGTCTACTCTCCCTCGCACAGCCTGAGCGTGGACCGCAAAGACCCGCGCCACGTCATCGCCACGTACCACGAAAAAGACGCCCTCCCGACCACGGACATCCAGGTTTTTTATAAAACATCGGACAGCGACGTGGCCGCCACGTTCCTGACGCACCAGCCCGATCCGGAGAAGGACGGCTATTTCCTGATGCTCGTGAGTCCCAACCCGCGCTTAAAGGACGCCAAAGCCATGCCCAAGGACGTGGTGATCGTGTTTGACCATTCCGGCTCGATGATGGGCGAAAAACTCCGGCAAACCAAGCAGGCCGTCGAATACATTTTGAAACATTTGAACGCCGAAGACCGCTTCAACGTGGTGGCGTACAACGACGCCGTCGAATCGTTCCGCGACAATCTCCTGCCGGCGGAGGAGAAAAACGTAAAAGAGGCCCTGGACATGCTGGACCGCATCGACGCGACCGGCGGAACGAACATCGAAGAAGCGCTGCGAAAAGGGTTGAGTTCGCTGGAGACAATAGTAAGAGAACACATTACAACGCAGAACGGCCAGCCCGATCCGCGGCGTGAAATGCCAAATCCCAATCCCAAATACATTATCTTTCTTACGGATGGTTTACCCACAGTGGGTGTGACGGAGGAAAAGGGGATTCTCGACTCCGTAAAAAAGTGCAACACCGTTGGTGTTCGCCTGTTCAATTTCGGCGTGGGATACGACGTGAACGTGCCGCTGCTGGACAAACTCTCGGATCAGAACGGCGGGCGCAGCGATTACGTGAAACCCAACGAACCCGTCGAGGCGAAAGTCACCGCGCTGTATAACAGGATTCGCAATCCGGTGATGACCGGCCTGAGCGTCGAGATTGCGGGCGTGAAAATCCGCGACATGTACCCGCGACAACTCGGCGACCTGTTTGAGGGCGATCAGATTGTCGTCGCGGGGCGATACGACGCGCGCGACATGAACCATCTGACCCACAACGACGGGGCGGACCGGACGCGATGTCACTCGCAGTTGCTCGTGAAGGGCAAATACCAGGGCAGGGAACGGGTGTTTGAATATCCCGTGACGTTTCTGGTTCCAAGCCGGCGGGGGTATGAATTCATCGAAAAGCTCTGGGCCATGCGGCGCGTGGGGTATCTGATGGACCAGGTGCAGTTGCACGGCAAGACCAAGGAAGTGGAGGACGAGATCATCCGGCTGTCTCGTCAGTACGGGATCATGACGCCGTATACCAGTTTCCTCGCGGACGAGACAACGAACCTGGCGGACCGGGCGGAAATTCACGCCAAAGGTGATGAATTCTTTGGCCGATTGAGTTCCGCCAGGAGCGGCGGCGTTGCACAACGCGGGGCGGCCATGCGAAAGGAACTGTCGGAATCAAACAGCCTTTTCTCGCCGATGAAAACTTCCGCTCCGGGCGAAGCCGCCGGGCAGATGGTCGGCAATACGTCCGAGCTCGCCTACGAAGCCGACAGGAAGGAAACCGTCGCCAATCTCCGGCAGGCGGGCAACCAGGCGATCTATCGTCGCGGGCGCGTGTGGGTAGCCGCCAACGCCGCCAAACTGGATCTTGAAAAGGATAAGGACAAAATCCAGGTCGTCGAGCGATACAGCAAGGCCTACTTCGGCCTGATCCGCGCCAACAACGTCGAGGAAAACCAGGTTCTCGCCAGCCAGCAGCCCGAGGAAGAACTGCTGATCACGCTTCGCGGGCAGGCATACCTGATTCGGTGAGAAGTATTTTAGAACCCATAACAAAAAGAATTTTTGCCACAAAGGACACAAAGGTCACAAAGAAAGATTCTGAGAAATTCTCTTTCCTTTGAGTCCTTTGAGTCCTTTGTGGCTTCTTTTGTTATGTGTTCTTAAATATTGAACCGTTTCATCACGAGTTGGCGGAGTTTGAGATACCACTGCACCAGCAGCGGGCGGGAGCGGAGCGTGAATCGCACGACGAGCCGCTGCCCGGCCAGCAGGCGAACGTCGGCGTCGGAGTCCGGGGCGATGTCAAACTCGAATTGTCGCTCGGCGGCCTTTGTGCCCTTTTCATCCTTCACGTCGGTCTGGATCGAGCCGCCGGCCTGGTAGCCCAGGGCCGGGGAGGGTAAGTCTTTCGTGCCGGCCTGGCGAAACGAAACAACCCGTCCGCGAAATTCCAGGTCGGGCCTGTCCTTGACGCGAATCTCCACGGGCAGGGGTTCCCGTCCGGTCTCGTCGATCAGCGCCGGCGCGACGTTTTGCCCGACGATCGCGCGGATACGCATCTCGGCCAGGTTCGCCACCGCCCCGACGGGCTTTCCGCGGGCGAGATACATCCCCGGCAGGCGCTCGGGGTCGCGGACGATCCATTCCCCGGCGAAAGGGGCGTGAATGTTCAGGTCGGCCAGTTGTTTTTCCGCCCGCTCGATCTGCTGGCCCATCGCCTCGATGCGGTGGCGCAGATATCGTTCCTCGGCTGTCTTTCCTTCGCGCCGGCGGATGCGACGTTGCACGTCGAGTTCCCGGCGCTGGGCCTGGAGCGTGGCGAGGTTGGCCTGCAGTTCCGGGTTCTGGCAGACGACCAGCGGCGGTCCGTCCGGCTGGACGGCCTGCCCGGCCGGAAGGACGCTGACGATGAATCCATCCTCTTCGGCGTAGACAACCGCCATCGTTTTGGGTTCGACGACGGCTTCGGCCTTGTATCGCATGGGCATGCGGAACAGGCCGAGGCCCGCCAGAACCGCCACCACCGTCGTGCCCGTCAAGAGCATCGCCCGGCCGCGCGTGCGGTTCAGTTCGTGATTGGTAAAAAGATATCGCAGAAACGTCCCCAGCGGCACGAGCACCCACGTGACCACCGCCCCGACGGCCAGGACCGTGCCCAGCAGGAAGAACTTATCGGCGATGAACAGAAGAATCGCCGTGCAGATGAACACGCGGTAGATCGTCGAGGCCAGGCCGTACAGCGGAAACCAGAACTTCTCGCCTTTGGTGTAGGCCGGCGTGCGGGCGTGGCGGACGCCGTAAACGTATTTCCGCACGAGGTAGTACAAATGCTGCTTGCTGCGCTGGGCGAGATTGGGAATCTCCAGCAGGTCCGAAAGGATGTAATACCCGTCGTACCGCAGCAGGGGGTTTCCGTTGAACAGCAGCGTCGAGACGCTGGCGATGAACATCATGTTGTAGCAGATCGCGTGGACGGGTCCCTGGGCGGTGTTGGCCCAGACGATGGCAGCCGCGGCCGCCACGCCCAGTTCGACGTACATTCCCCCCGCCCCGACGAACGCCCGCAGCCACTTGCTCCGCAGCACCCACGCGCTGGAGGCGTCCACGTAGGGCATGGGCGTGAAGACCAGCAGCATGACGCCCATGGTGTGCACTTCGCCGCCGCCGGTGGCTAGGCCGAACTTCTTGCAGGCAAAGGCGTGCCCGAATTCGTGAAACAGCTTGATGAAGGCAAAACTCAGATAAAGGAACACCAGGTTCGACGGGTCCAGCACCGCCCCGGCGCGATCGGCCAGTTCGTCGATGCGCCCGACGATGAAGTACAATCCCGCGCCGAGAAGAACCAGCCAGACGAGAAACGCCGGCCAGGTAAAGACTTTTCCGAACACGCCCACCCAGCGCGTAAGAAATCCTTCGGGATCAAACAGGGGAATGCGAATGAACATCAGATTCATCAGGTAAGACTGCACTTCGCGGAAGCGACGTTTTTCGTAGCGGCGAAGCAGGCCTTCGGCGTCGGGAGGCAGCTCGGCCTGCAGGAGATTGGAGGAATACAACTGCCCCAGCAGCTGGATCACCTCGCCCTGTGTGGGGGCGTCGTCGCCGAGGGTTTCGTTGCAGGCGGCCCAGACGTCCCCGACGGTGCGTCGCCCGTCGAGCATCGCCACGAACTGATAGGCCGATTCGTTGAGGCGGAAGAACTGGTTCGTGCCCGGATCCTGCAGCACCTGCCACATCTGCCCGCGGTAGTGCTGGCGGAAGACCTGCACCGTGGAGCGCAAGGCCGGGCGCAGGTTCACCACGCGATACCAGGATTCACTGAATGTCGGGCGTTCGACAGGCATCGTTTATCCTGAAAGAAATATGTCCACGAATTACTCGAATTGCACGAAGAGAATAAAAACAGAACAAAAAAATTTCGCCACAAAGGACACAAAGAGCACAAAGAATTTAAATTTCTTCATATGATGTTTTTCTTCTTTGTGACCTTTGTGGCTTCTTCGATTCTTTGTTATTTTTTATTCGTGAAATTCGTGAAATTTGTGGACTCTTTCTGAATGGGTTTGTTTTATTACCAGAGTTTCATTTGGATCCAGTTGCGCAGTTTTCGCGTCCAGATCCAGGCGTAGGACTTCCGGTCGATGTGGATTTTCGCCAGGCCTTCCATGCC
>JAFGEJ010000209.1 GCA_016931655.1 Phycisphaerae bacterium | reverse complement strand
TTCAGGCGAAAAAGCAAAATACCGGATTTCTTTATAGCCGTCTTTCATAATGGATTCGTATTTTTACGATGTGGGTAAAGGTGAGGGTTTGCGCCCGTGGCTACTCCCAAAGAGTGATATTCGTTTTTATTTTGGATCAATGCAGACAGACAGAATAATCGGCACCTAATTTGTTGAATCAGTATAAGACGGTTTTTCCGTGTGAATTCTCCGCCGGCCCGGAGTATGATACGCCCTTACTTTATTTGGTTTTTTACTGTTTCTTCTGATGAAAACCGGCCTGAACCCGGACAAACGAGTCGAATGAGCGATACATCGTCGACAACCTGGTACTGGAACCGTAATACGATCATTTTGCCTGAAGGAGGGGGCCTGTGTCGCCTGTTTCAGCCGAACTATCGTCGCAATATCCTGGGCCCGTGGCGCTTGGCGGAACTGTCGGATCTGCTGCTGGCCGAGGAGGGATGCACAGAGTCGGTCCTCGCGGAGTGGCTTTCCTCGAAGCCTTTGTCGATCTGTGACGCGACGGACTTCACCCTATGGGCCTCGACGGTTCGGAATTCCGATTTCCTGGCAGAGCCGAAGGACCGGCGGTGGTTCGAGCCGGGCCCGGCAGAGTTGATCGACCTGCTCCGCGAACATCACTTCATCGAGTCCCAGCCGGAGGAGCCGTTCGACTATGAAAAACGATCCTTCGGCGACCGGTTTCGCGGCACGTTTTTCGAGCAGATCGGAACCGAAGCCCTGTATCATCGCGTGGTTCCGACGGAATGGTGGACGAAGCAGAAGTTTGCCGACGACGGCCGATCGATTCGCCAGACGCCGTATCGTTATATTGAGGAAACGTTTCTCGACGCCTATTTCGCGGAGAATTTTTCCAATCTGGACGTGCTCGAAATCGGAAGCGGCACGGGATATTTCACGCGGAAGATGGCCTGCCATGCGCGCAGCGCGGTTGGAATGGACTACAACCCCGACTACATCGCACAGGCCAGAGACCTGTATCCTCCCGAAGAGAATTCCAACCTTGCCTTTGAGGTTGGCGACATCCTTGATCTTTCCAAGGGGTCGGGCAACATACACAACCGCCAATTTGATCGCGTGATCCTGATCGACACGTTTCTGTTTCTGTTCGATCCGTCGTACCAGCCGCAACTGGTGGAGAATCGCGGCCGGGTGATGCAGAACATAAAAAAGCTGCTCAAACCGGACGGCCGGCTGCTGATTATGGACCCGCACCCTTTCTGGCTGACGCCCTGGATCGGAGGGGAAACCCATCCCGTGGGGATCCTGACCGAATACCGGCATCGACATTTCAAGGTGGTTCCGACTCTGGAGGAAATGACGAATTTGATGTGTGAAAACGGCTATCGAATCGTGCGGATTCTCGAACCGCCGATCCATCCGGACTATAAAACCATCTCGCCGCGGGCCTACGCCTTTATGGAGCAGTTCCCCCAATGGTGGTTCTGGGAATTGCAGGCCGCCTCATGAAAATCGGACAGGAAATATCCAGAGGAATGGCAATGATACACGACGACGTACAGACGATTTTCCGAACCATCTTCCGCAATCCCAATCTGGTAATTACTGACGACATGGACGCCGACGACGTGGAGGCATGGGATTCCCTCTCTCACATCAACATGATCGTGGAAGTGGAAAGACACTTTGGTATTTCCTTTCGGAATTCTGAAATCGCGCGTCTTCAGTGCGTCGGGGACCTCAAGGCCCTGATTCAGAAAAAAAAGCCGGAATTGGCGTAGGTATCCTTCGTTATGCCGATGAATATCGCATATCTCAGCCAACATCAGGCGATCTTCCTGAATACGTGGCATTTCTTTATATTCGCCGTTCTGGCGGTCTCGCTCTTGCGCGCGTTTTGCCGCGGGATTGTCAAACGTTTGATTGTGTCGGTTCTGAATTTGTACTTTCTTTTTTACTTTGTCGGCGACGGGTATTCCTTTGCCGTATTGCTCGGATTTGTCGTATTGACCTACGGCATTGGGGAAATCCGGTTTCGCTGGGAAACGAAGTTGCCCGGCTGGGTTCCCTTTCTGCTCACCGTGTTCTGCTGGGGGTTTCTTATCCTGGCCAAGAACCCCAACCTGGTCTCGCCGGTGAACGTTTTTCGCCTTTACCCGATACGCATTGTCGGGATCTCTTACATGGTCTTCCGGTGCATGCATTATATGCTCGACGCCGCGATGATTGAAAAACGCCGCATGGGGACGCTGTTGAATTACGTGGTATTTTTCCCGACGTTGCTGGCGGGGCCCATTGAGCGATATGAAAATTTCCAGGCCTATTACGAGCAGGACAAACTTCTCGACCCCGAATCGGTGCTGCCGGCGTTGCATCGCATCGCCAACGGGGTCATCAAGAAATTTCTGATCGCCGACACGCTGGCTTCGCTGCAACTCTGCCGGCCGGACCGGTCCGCGGAATTGTTGTGGATAGGCATGTTCCTGCAACTGGCGATTCTGTACTGGGATTTCAGCGGATATTGCGACATCGTGATCGGCCTGAGCCGGCTGTTCCGCATGAAGCTGTGCGAGAATTTCAATAAACCGTGGCTGGCTCGTAACGTGCAGGAATTCTGGGAGCGGTGGCATATCAGTTTAACCTCGCTGATCCGGGACTATTGCTTCAATCCCATCAGCGTCATGATTGTCCGGCGGGTCAAGCCGGCCCGCCAATTCCCCTTGATTGTGCTGGCCTACTTTTTCACAATGATGCTGATCGCGTTCTGGCACGGCACGACGATGGGATTTTTCTGGTTCGGCCTGATCCACGGCACAATGCTGGTTCTTTCCCAGTGCACCAAGCACTACATTCTGCCGCGGCTTGGAGCGTCCGCCCGAACGAAGTGGATGGACGGACTTCTCTGGGTTACGTTCAGACGGGTTGTGACCTACGCCTGGATTTCACCGACCCTGCTGCTGTGGCGGTGGGGGCCGGAGACAACCTGGGAAATGCTTCAAACCATGATCGGAATGAAATGAAAAAGGCAATCCCGGAAAACCTGCGTGTTTTTCTGTCGCTGCTGTTTCTCGTTCTGAAACTGTGGATCATTATTCATTTTATCTATCAGGGTCAAACGTCCTTCATCTATCAGAATTTTTAATCGTCGCACAACGCGGACAATGCCGGTTTTCGGAAAGCCACGTTCATTGGAATGGAATGAACAATCATGGAGAAGGGCAATACCACACACCTGGGGACAAGAATTTCGCATAGCCTGCCGCTAACGGCGGTATGCGTACTGCTGATCCTGGCCGGGCTGGAAGGGGTTACCCGTTGTGCGATTTCCTCGGTGGATTGGTTTGCGCCCGAGGAGATTCTTCTGCCGGGCATGGTGGAACTCAAGCTGGACGCGTTGAAACGCCATGACGGCGAGACCGTCGTGCTGCTGGGGGATTCCCTGATTCTGGGGAAGGTTTTACAGAAATACCGGCCTTCCGATTGGCGCAGCAGAACGCTGGATGCGCTTCTGGAGGCGAAGATTCGCTTGGCGTACCCCGGCCGAAACGTCAAAGTCATGAACCTGGGCATGAACGGGGCCTTGCCGACGGACATTGCGTCCCTTGGCGAACGGGTCGTCGCGGAGAAGCCGTCCCTGATTGTCATGGATATCGGGTTGCGGGATTTTTCCGCCGACTTCATTCCGCCGGAGGACCAGCGAAGCAGGCCGTGGCTTGAGGAGCCTTCGTTTGAAATGACTCCGACGGGCGTGAACCAGTGGATAAACAGCCGTCTTCAGCGCATCGCTTCCCGCGTCTGGAAGACCTATGCGTTTCGGGATTGGTTGCACCAGGTTTTCTTTGACGGCCGGCCGAGTGAAGCGATCAAGAGGCGTTTGGAAGAGTACGAACATGCGCCGAGACAAATGCAGACGGACGCCGATCTGCTGCTTCTGATCAAGGCGCGAAAACGGTTTCGCTCCATCACGTTGAACCCGGAGCATCCCCAGGTCAAAGCGCTGGAATGTTTTCTCAAGCTCTGTCAACGCCGGGAGGTTCCCCTGGTCCTGTTCTATGCACAGGAAGCGCCGGAAAAACGTTCTTACCTTCTGCCGGAGAAGGAGTATAATGCTCTGAAAGAGGACCTGAGGGCGTTGGTCGCAACCTATGAAGGACCGCGGCGGGTGTATTTGCCCGGTTGTACGTCGATTCCGCAAAAGGAATATATTGATCATGTTCACGTTTCGGCAGAGGGGTATCCGCTTCTGGTCGAATACTTGTGGCCGGCGATTTCGCGGGCCATGGACCCCGTCGTTTCCTCCGGCCACGACGTAAAGGAAAACCCAAATGACCCATAGAGTTCCACCCACCGGCATTCTCGTTCTGGAATGCACGCTGCGGGACGGCAGTTATACCAATAATTTCGGGTTTACCGTCAAGGACACGCGGGAAATCTGTTCGGCGTTGGAAAAGGCCGGCTTCAAAATGATTGAAATCGGCCACGGCGTGGGCCTGAACGCTTCCAATTGCGGATACGGCCAGGCCGCGGAAACGGATGAGGCGTATCTGGCCGCCGCCGCGGAGACCATTACCACGTCGTCGTTCGGTATGTTCTGCATTCCGGGCATCGCGAGACTGGAGGACATCGACCTGGCGGCGAAGTACAAAATGGACTTTATCCGCATCGGCACCAACGTGACGGAAGTGGAGAACGCCGCCCCCTTCGTGGAACGGGCGAAGCATCACGGCATGTACGTCACGGCCAACCTGATGAAATCCTACGTTCTGGGGCCGAAGATTTTCGCCCAGCGGGCCAAACTGGCGGAATCCTACGGCGTGGACCTGTTGGGCATTGTGGACTCCGCCGGGGGCATGCTGCCGGAAGACATTGAACATTATTTCTGTGCCACGCGGGACATCTGCCAGCTTCGCCTCGGCTTCCACGGCCATAATAATCTGGGGATGGCCGTCTCGCATTCGCTTCGCGCGATCGATCTCGGCGCCGAAGTGATAGACACGTCCCTGCAGGGATTGGGCCGGGGCGGGGGAAACGCGCCAACAGAGATGGTCGTCGCGCTGCTGCAGCGCCGTTCCTTCAATATCGGAATCGATCCGATTGACGTTTCTGACGTTGCGGAACAGTTCATTCGCCCGCTGGTGCAAAAGCGCGGCATTTCCTCCATCGACGTGATTTCCGGCATGTCCCAGTTCCACTCCAGCTACACCGGCGTGATTCGCAAGTTCGCCAGCCAGTATAACATTGACCCGCGAATGCTGATCATGGCGGTCACGCAGTTCGACAAGGTGAACGCTCCGGACGCGCTGGTGGAAAAAGTCGCCAAAAAGCTCAAGGACAAACCGCCTCGGATTCCTTTCTCCCAGTTCAGCCTCTGGAATTATTTCGGAGACGAGCAGCGATGACCCCCGATTCGTCGCGTCATCGATCCGACGCCGAGAAAGGGATTGAAACGCTGGTGTGTCGTTGCGCCGGGCTGAAGGCGGCCCAGCGGGTATGCGTCATTTACGAATCGGCTACGCGAGAACTGGCGGAGCGGATTCATCAGCGTTGCCTTTCCCTCGGAGCCGAGTCGATTCTGGCGGAAACGCCCCCCTTGCTCCATCACGGCGTGGAACCTCCGGAAGACGTGCGGCGGAACATGGAGCAGGCCGACGTGGTGTTCGGGCTGTCGATCATGTCGCTGGCGCACAGCCGGGCCGTGCGGGAACTGATCGGCCGAAATGGAAGCTACCTGTCCCTGCCGCAATATGACTGGAACGTGCTGTCTCGGCCGGCCATGCGGACGGATTTTCAATCGCTCATTGCCCCCTCGCAGGCTCTGGCGGAGACGCTATCGCGGGGGACCGATCTCGAAATCCGGACGCCGGCGGGGACGCAATTGCGCTGCCGCATCGAGGGACGTTGCGCCACCCCCGCCCCGGGGTGTTGCTACAAGGGGGGCATGATCGCATCCCCGCCCGACGCGGAAACGAACATCCCGCCGCGGGAAGAGTTCTCCGAAGGCGTGATTGTCGTTGACGGGAGCATTCCGCATCCCCGGCTGGGCGTTCTGGACTCGCCGATAACGCTGCACGTGCGGGGGGGGCTTGTAAAACGCATGGAGGGCAAACAGGCGAGGGTGCTCGAAGAAATCTTCGCTGGCACGGACTCGCCGCTGGCCTATACAATAGCGGAAATCGGGATCGGGCTGAATCCCAACGCCCGTCTTTGTGGAAATATGCTGGAAGATGAAGGCGTCGCCGGCACGGTGCATATCGGCATCGGCGCCAATGCCGCCCTCGGCGGGGCGATTGTCGTGCCGTTTCATCTGGACCATGTATTGCTCCGGCCCACGGTTCGCGTGGACGGACGGGAAATTATTTGCCAAGGTCGGTTTGATTCCCAAACCAGGCCGGGAAAGGAATCCTGATGTCAGAATTACTTTTTCCGGGACGCGTGATCCATCATCGTCCCCCCCTTGACGAAACCCTTCTTGAGAAGGCGAAATCCATTTCCGCCTCCCTGTTTTCCGACGCGATGAACCGCCTGGGAGCGATGAACGGCTCGATACGTTCGCTTTTGCCTCACGCCCGCTTTGCCGGCCGGGCCTTTACCGTGGAAGACGCCGAGGGTGGAAACACCATGAGCCATATCGCCCTGGAAATGCTCTCGCCGGGCGACGTGCTGGTCATCGACGCCAAAGGGGCCGCCAGCCGTTCCTGCTGGGGCGGTTTGCAGATGTTGGCGGCAAAGAATCGGAGCGTTGCCGGCGTGGTCGTCAACGGCATGGTCCGTGACCTTGAGGCCATGCGCGAACTCGGCGTTCCCCTGTTCGCCCTGGGGACGGCCCAGGGGGGACCCCTGAAGGGATGGGGGGGCAATATCAATACGCCCGTCGCGGTCGGAGGCGTGGTGGTCTCGCCGGGCGACCTGGTTGCCGCCGACGAGAACGGGGTCGTGGTCATCCCGAACCAACTCGTCGAGACGATCTTGCCGATCGCGCAACGGCGGGCCGACCTGGAAGCGACGTGGCTGCAGAAAATTACCGCCGGGCAGAGCACGATGGACGCGATCGGCCTCCGTGAGAAATTCCGTTCGTTACCCATTGAAGAAGTGCGCGAATGAATCCCCGTCTGTCCCTATTAACGACGCCGGCGTCGTTGGAAATTGCGGATCGGGTGCGCGCGTTGCAGGCCGACGGCTGCGAGGTCGTCGCCCTGCAAACGGGGGATCCGGATTTCGCCGTCCCCGCGGAAATAGTGACGGCCTGCCACAAGGCCATGGCCGATGGATGGACGCACTACGGAAACACACGAGGCCTTCCCGCACTGCGGGAGGCGCTGGCGGAAAACGCCCGGGCGGAACTGAACGTCGATTTCGATCCCGGCAGCGAGGTTCTCATAACCAACGGCGGCAGCCACGCGGTGTTCTGCGGCTTACAGGCGCTGCTTTCCCCCGGCGACGAAGTCGTGCTGCTGGACCCGAGCTGGCCGCAATACGCCGCCGGCGTGCTGCTGGCCGGAGGCGTGCCCGTGCGGGTCGCCTGCCGCGCCGCCAACGACTTTCAGCCGGACGTCGAAGACCTTCGCAAGGCCGTCACGAAACGAACGCGACTCCTGATTCTGAATTCTCCGTGCAATCCAAGCGGTGCGGTACTGAATCGGCCGCGACTGGAACAGATCGCCAAACTGGCCGTCGAAAACGATCTGCTGGTTCTCAGCGACGAGGTGTATCGAACCATTCTGCACACGGACGACGAATACGTTTCCATTGCGTCACTGCCCGCGATGCGTAACCGGACCATTCGCATCGACAGTTTTTCAAAACGATTCGCCATGCCGGGTTTGCGCCTGGGGGTAATCATGGCCTCGGCGGAATGGATCGACGCCGTTGTGCCAATCAGTCAGTGCTCTATTACCAACGTGAATCCCAGCGTACAATTAGCGGGGCGAGAGGCCCTGACGAACCCAGCCGTCATGGCGGCTTCGCGGGAAATGTCGCAAAGATATACGGAGCGGTTCCATGAAATCGTGGACTATATGGATTCGCTGCAATTGAAATATCACAAACCGCAGGGTGCATTTTATTTCCTTGTCAATATCGAACCGTTCGGCAAAACGTCAACGGATTTTGCCCTGGAACTGCTGGAACGGAAACAGACAGCCGTCGTTCCGGGCGTTTCCTATGGGGACAGTTGCGATCACTGGATTCGAATTACCTTCGCCGCGTCCATCGACGAGGTAAAGCGAGGCCTTCTGTCCATTGCACATTTCGATAAGTAGTTTTCGCTCTCATCCAAAAGCTGTAAGTCAATTTATGGCAGTTGATTAACGCGATCTCACTAAGGGGTGTGTAGGGTGATATTTTTATAAAATTAGGGGTTATTTTTCCTTAATTCCGCAAAATATATCCTATTGAAATAGTGAACGAATGGGGCTTGACTCACGTAAAAACCAATAGGCCGCCTGAAAAAGTAAAAAAGGTTATAAGTCACTGTAAAACGTGCTTTTGTGATGCGGCCAACCATTGAAAATTCGAGGTTTCCCGCCTGAACTTAACCTCGAAAAGAAATTCGGAGGGAGGAGAACCCATGAAAAACATAAAATTAACAATTTCAGTGCTTTGCGCGCTGGTTTCGGCGGCTTCGGCCGCTGTAATTACGCCCGATATGAGCTCCCTGGCCATTTACGCCGGAAAGGATCTTTGGCTGGGGTCGGGGTCTGTCGTCAATGCGGATATCGCCGCCGTCGGCTCGATTACCACCGGTTCGGGAACCCAGTTGAAGGGTCTGTACACGGAAAATCTCATCTGGCTGAGCAAGGACAACAAGGTCAATGGGCGCGTGCTGGCAAACCTCGCCGCCGAAGCGTCCAAAAATCTGGAATTCACCGGCCCCAGCTGGACGGGCAAAAGCGTGTACATGGATAGCGGAGCGAACGTCACGGGCGACATTATCGCCGGGGCGGGCAATCTGGAACTGAACACCAAAGCCGTCATCACGGGCAACCTGAACGGAAACGACGATATCTGGATCGGAAACTACGGCCAGGTGTCCGGCGATGCAAGCCCGGGCCTGCAAGGCAAACTCAGCACCGGGAAAAAGGTCACCATCGGCGGTTCGACCGATCCGTCGTACGCGGCCTACGACACGGTGAGCCTGGATTCGATGGGCCCCGCGCCGGATGTTCATTCCTACGGCAGCCAAAATATCTACGGCGGCAACAAGGCCGTCATGGATCTTTCGGCGGGAGACTACAAAGACGTGGATATGTGGGGAACCAAAACGCAGCTGAATCTGTCCTCCGGTACGTACACGCTGCGGGATTTCTGGGTTGGCAACCAGGGGACCGTCAACGTCGACGCCACGGCGGGCGACGTTGTGCTCAACGTTCACAAGAGTTTCAGCGTCGGCAACGACGTGACGTTCAACGTCCTCGGCGAGGGGCAATTCGCCGTTAACGTGTTCGAGGACAACGTAAATCTGGGCAACAACGTGGATTTGGCCGCCCAAATTCGCGCCTGGGGCGGCGACGTCAACACCGGGGATGACCTGGCGTTTCTGGGGACGATCCAGGCCGCCGGCGGTGTGTCGATCGGATCGAGGGGAGCGGTTACGTACAGTAAGCAAACTCCCGAACCGACGACGGCGATGCTTCTGGCGCTCGGAGCGGTGACGATCCTCTGGGAAGAGCGACGAAAACACCGACATATTCGCGGCGGTTTGGTGTAAGCTCGCTCCCCGGAAGGTTTTTTACGGCTGGGTTCTGAACCCAGCCGTTTTTTTATGATTCTTGCCTTATTCCCGGGAAAACGTAGCCGTTGGTTTTTTGAAAGTAGCCACGGGCGCAAGCCCGTGGAATTGAGTGGATTGAAATAATGGAAAGCCCCGTCGGGGCGATTGAAATATTTTTAAAAAAATCAATCGTCCCGATGGGACTCGAAAATCAATAGATGTTGTTATTCATCCCCGGGCTTGCGCCCGGGGCTACTTTCAAATATTGCCTTTCCCGAAATTGCGGCATGAACCTTTTTATCAATTCACGGTGCGAATCCGGGTTGGACTTTTCGCGGCGGGCTTGGCATGATACCCACCCATGTTCGCTTTACCGGTCACATTGGGCGCGTTCGGGTTGATTCTGGTGCTGGCGCGGTTTCGCGTGCCGCTGGGCGCGGCGATCCTGGCCGGCAGCATGGCGGTGGGCCTGGCGCTGGGTCTGGGGGGCGTGGGCCTGGCGCAGACGGCCCTGGCGGGCGCGACGGCGCCGCGGTCCGTCGGGTTGGCCTTGATTACCATTCTGCTCCTGGGCCTGTCCATTCTGATGCGAGAAAGCGGCCAGCTGGAGGAGATCGTTTCCCTGGCCCACGCGGTGCTTCGTCGCCCGGCGGTGACGATGATGGCCATGCCCGCCCTGATCGGTCTGCTGCCCATGCCCGGCGGGGCGATTTTCTCCGCCCCCATGGTCGAAACCGCCAGCGGACGGGCCGACGTGCCCCGCGGGCTGCTCTCGGCGGTCAACTACTGGTTCCGCCACGTCTGGGAATACTTCTGGCCGTTGTACCCGGGCGTGATCCTCGCGATGGCACTGACGGAATTGAGCATTCCCTCCTGGTCCCGCCTGATGCTCCCCGCCAGCCTGTTTATGTTCCTCGGCGGGCTGCTGATGCTGCGCGGGACGCATCCCGACCTGCACGCCAAGAGCGTCGCGGCGCCGGCGGGGACGAAGCGAAAGCTGCTGCGCGCCACGGGGGCCATCTGGCTGATCCTGCTGATCTGGGTGGCGACGTTTCTGCCGGCCAATTATTGGCTGGGTTCGCGGCCGGCTGGGTCGCTGCTCGGCGCGATCCCGCGATACGGCCCGCTGATCCTCGGCCTGCTGGGGAGCATCTTCTGGACGCTCCACACGCGAAAACTCGGCGCAAAAAGTCTGCGAAAAGCGTTCGGTCAGCCGTCGGCCTACACGATGGCGGTGCTGATCCTGTCGATCATGATATTCCAACTCACGCTCGAAGAGGTCCGGGCGCCGCAACGAATCGCCGAGGAACTCCAGGGCATTCACGTGCCGATGATCCTGGTGGTGGCGATTCTGCCGTTCATCGCGGGATTCGTCACGGGCGTGGCGGTGGGGTTTGTCGGCACGTCGTTTCCGATCGTGCTGAACCTCGTCGGCGTAAGCGAAACCGCCGGGGCGGTGTGGATGTACATTCCGCTGGCCTACGGCTTTGGACACATGGGGCAAATGCTCAGCCCGCTGCACGTCTGCCAGATTCTCAGCAATAAATACTTCGGGACGACCTACGGGCCGGTGTATCGCTACCTGCTGCCTTCGGCGCTGCTGACCGCGACGCTGAACACGGGCTACTTCCTGCTGCTTCGCCAATGGGGATAGAAAGGGAAATGACGAATTCACGAATGAAGAATGACGAATCCATGACGAAATCCGAATTCTGCCTGGCGGAGCGGGTGCTCCGCCAGGCGAGGTCCTCGAATTTCGTCCTTCGTCATTCGCTACGCAGGAGCGTTTTGTAGTACGCGATGGCGACGCCGCGCAGGCAGAGGTCTTCGACGACGGCCTGGACGAGTCCTTCCTCGCCGGGGTGGGGACAGATCAGGTGCGCATCGCCGCCGGTGACGATAACGATCGGCCAGGCGCCCAGTTCGGTGGCGTAGGCCTCGACGCGTTCCCGCAGCGCACCGCGGGCTCCGTAAACCACGCCGCCGACGATGGCTTGGCGCGTGTCGCCGCCGAAAACCCACGTAGGCTCGGTGAGTTCCACTTCGGGCAATTGATCGGTCGCCGCGTGCAGCGCCGCGGCCGAAGTCCGCAGGCCCGGCAGGATCGCCCCGCCGAGAAACACGCCCCGGCCGTCAACGCAATCGATCGTAATCGCCGTTCCGAAGTCCGCCACCACGCAGGCGACTCCCAGCCGGTCGAAGGCGGCTGCGGCACAGCAGAGGCGATCCACACCGATCTTCTCCGGGTTCGCCAATGTGGTGCTCATGGGCAGCGGCAAGTCGCGTCCGACAACCAGCACGTCCTGCCGGAGGATTTCCGTAGCCGCAGCCTCCAAAGCCCTCAGCGCGGCGGCGTTCACACTGGCGGCGACGATCTTCTTCGGCGAGGGCATGTCCGCCCATGCATCCTCCAGCGCCTTACCGAGCGATTTCCACTCGCCCGGACGGAATCGTTGCACCGGCGAGACGGCTTCCCCCTGCACCTGCGTGAAGGAAATGCACGTATTGCCGCAGTCGCAGGCCAGCACGCCGGGGATTTGTGACTCGTTGTCGTTGGTCATGGGTCAATTCCTTGGATAATAACGAATTTCGTCATTCGTCATTTTCCCGCAATGTTTGCCATATTCGTTCGGTTACCTTCCCCAGCCCTTCGCCCGTGGCCGCCGAGATCGCCAGCACCTCGCCGCCCAGCGCTTCCTGCAGAGCGGCAAGGTGTTCGCCGCTGCCGGTCAGGTCCATTTTGTTGGCGACAACGATTTCCCGCTTGGCCGCCAGGGTCGGGGAGTATTGTTCCAGTTCGGCGCGGATCGCATGGTAGTCTTCCGCGGGGTCGCGTCCGTCCGGCGGACAGACGTCCAGCAGGTGCACGAGAATGCCCGTCCGTTCGATATGGCGGAGGAATTCATCGCCCAGGCCCGCGCCTTCGTGGGCGCCTTCGATCAGGCCGGGGATATCCGCCATTACGAATCGGCGGAATCCGCTCAACTCGACGATCCCCAGCGAGGGGCTTAGCGTGGTGAAGGGATAGGCGGCGATTTTCGGCCGAGCCGCGGAGAGGCGCGACAGAAGGGTGCTCTTTCCGGCGTTGGGTTTGCCCACGAGTCCCACGTCGGCCATCAGTTTCAGTTCGAGGCGCAGTATTCGCTCCCGGCCGGGCAGACCCGGTTCCCATTCGCGCGGCGCCTGGTGCGTGGGACTTTTGAACCGCGTATTTCCTTTTCCGCCCTTGCCGCCCTCGGCCACGCAGACCTTTTCGCCGGGTTGGGTCAGGTCCTGCAGCAGCAGGCGGTGCTCGACGTCGTGGACCAACGTGCCCGGCGGAACGGGGACGATCAGATCTTCGCCATTTCTGCCGTGACACTGCTTGCCCTTGCCGTGCCCGCCGCGCTTCGCGACGTAATGATGCCGCCCGGCAAGGTGATGCAGCGTGTTGAGGGATTCGTCCGCCTGCAGATACACGCTGCCGCCGTCGCCGCCGTCGCCGCCGTCCGGACCGCCACGGGGAATATATTTCTCCCTCCGAAACGACATACACCCATTGCCGCCGTCGCCGCCCTTGACGGCGATGACGATTTCATCGAGAAAGATCGCCCGGCTGACTGTCGTTTCTTTGGACATGGTTTAGTAGCCCGTAATTCAATAGTCGGTAGTCAGTAGCCGGTAGCCGGTGAAAGGCGACAGCCTCTTTCCCGACTACCGGCTACGGGCTACCGACTACCAAATCCCAAAAAAAGGGATGGCGCCGTGAAGGGCCATCCCGGAATATCACCGTGTTCCAGCCGCGGGGCGTCAGACGACGTCCACGAATCGTCCGCGGAAGTTCACACTTCCTTCGGTCAGGGCGAAGAGGGTGTTGTCTCGGCCGCAGCCGACGTTCTTGCCCGCCTTGAAGGGCGTACCGACCTGGCGCACGAGAATCGTGCCGGCCGAGACCTTCTGCCCGCCGAATCGCTTCACGCCGCGGTACTGGGGATTGCTGTCCCGGCCGTTGCGCGTTGAACCTTGTCCTTTTTTATGTGCCATAAACCATCTCCCGCTGCGATCCTCTGAACTCAGGTTCGCCCCGCGGGCCATCCCGGGGACCGGGGGCGAATTGAGTACTGTAGTATTTGGAAAGGATTCTGTCAATCCCGTTTTGCGGCCAATCCGTGATTTGTGGCGCCTTCAAGCGAGTTTAAAAAACGAGCTTGTGGGTGCTTTTGACCTGGGGCAAAGAGCACCCACAAGAACCGACGTTCTCTTCGAGCCCGCCGTTTCTTGAAGGTGCCACTACACCACCATGATTTTCCAGCCACCCCCACCTTACGGTAAATCAAGGCCGACCAGGCGGTTGGCGCGGAGCGTGAAGCGGAGAATTCGCCCCGTGGAGGGAATGCGCACTTCCACCGTCGTGTCGCCGGCGTCGCGATGAACCACGCGCCACGTGTCGAGGTGCATGGGATAATTCAACTCATCGTGGTGGAAGTACGGCTCGAAGGCCGTGAGGAAAACTTCACAGACGGAGTCCATGAGTTTCTGGCGATCGGCCCGGCTATGCGCGGCGTCAAACCGCTGGCCGAACTCCACACCGTTGACCCGAAGATTTCCCCAATCCACACTCACGTGTGAATCTTCCACCTTTCCTCCGCGAAGAACGATGAAAATCCTCTGGGCCGTCATGATACTGTCTCGATCCAGTTGCGCCTGTCCTTCGCCCCGCCAGCTCAACGCCAACGTCAGCGTCGTGACCATGCACACCAGCAATCCGCCCATGCCGATCCACGTCCGCAGACGAACGGACAGCGGCGCCCGGCGGAAAATAACCCACCATCGAATCAACAGCGAGCCCCCGTACAGGACCGCCAGAAAAATCAACAGCGAAAGCATCAGGTTCGCCCGCGTGAAAAATTTTCCCCCCAGGGCGTAGAGGCTTTGTCTCATCACCAGGCCCAGCGTGAAGACAAAACCGGCGATGATGAACAACCACAACAGCCTCACGAATTTCCGATGCAGTCGCCTGAGTTCCTGCAGGGTCAGGGCGGAAGACGATTTCACCTCGGCGAACGGTTCCGGAACATCGGGCGTTTTGGCGAAAACGCGGAGTTCCTCAAATTCCTCAATCGGGCGCCAGCCCTTTAATCCTTCGTGGAATACCAGTACCGACAGGCCCACTTTCCCGTTCTGGATGAGATGTTGCAGCTTGGCGGTGGAAACCGGGCCGTGCTGATGCTCCCGCAGGAGGTAAAACCATTCCCGGCGGTCCCCGGATTCGGCGGCGGATTCGGGCGCCATTCGGGCGGCCAGATGCGCTTCGATGTCCGAGCTGGATTTCCGGGCCTCGGCGAGATCCGAACCCGGGGCGCTTTGCTCGTTGGACAGCAGGGGCAGGCCCTGGATAATCGAATCGCTTGGATCCTGGTTGGGAGACCGCGGCGCGACGAGAAAGTCGCCGTCCATGATCCATCCGCCCTCTTTCGGTGCAGCCGGGGCGGCGGATTGGGCGTCGGAGGCGTATTCACGCGGGAAGTCCACCGCCGGCGTTATCGGCGTTTTTGTGACCGTGCCGCAATGAGGGCATTGTCCCTCAGGCCGGCCGGTCGGCTTGAGGCTCTCGAACTCCCGCCCGCATGTTTCGCACTGGAAGCGCACACTGGGTCCCATCGAAGCGATGACAATGGGCGGGCGCTCCGTCGGAGGCAGAGGGGCGGAGTCGAACAGGTCGGCCAGGTACCGAAGTCCTTCCACGAAATCGGGGTGATTTTCCGGCAGGGAACGAGGAATGCGAAGCGGCGTTTTACAGCGCGGACACACACCCCGTCCGCCGGCATACTCTGCCGGGACGCTGATATATAGCCCGCAGGCTCGACAATAAAAGTTGACCATCTAAAAACCTCTACTCCGCCGAGAGCAATGATGAATATGAATCGTGAATGAAGCGGCGCTTCGAGGAAGCGCCGGCTGCCCGCCGACGCTGCGCCGCATGGTAGGAAAAACCGCGCCCCGCGTCAAGTCCGCAGTCGGCTGGGTTTGGTGTGCGTGAACGTTTTTTCCGCCATGCCGCACCTCCGACGCCGACAAACGACAGGTGTAAAAAAATAAAGTTTTCTCGTGGGCCTCTCCCCCCCGAAGGGCACAAACTTTAAAAGTGTATTCGTATACGCCGAACGCTGTCGTGGCGAACGAAGTCGGGAATAATCCGAATCCAAGGCCCCGCAACAGAGGAGCGAAATTATGTTTAGGGTTACCAATTCCATATTGACGATCTCGGCTGTTCTTGTTCTGTCCGCTTCCGCCTTCGGCTGGGGCGGGCCGTCGCACTCCGTCCTGGCGGAGAATCTGCTGTATGATCCTGTGATCTCGCCGTTGATTCCCGGGGACTGTAGCGTCAGCACTGTCATAAATTTCACTGGCGAACCGCCCGATGAATGGCATCACCCGGGGTGGGCAATGATTCGCGATCGCGGGTACTTAGGAACGTACAGCGGCCAGGACTGGACGAGTCTGGATCAAACCACGCGTGTGAAATATCTCATTCACATCGCCACCGATTGCGGCGTGCCCGTGGGCCATAGCCCCGCCAATGATGTTTGGAGCGACACGATAAAAGAAGCGGCATTGGAAGCCCAGGTGGCCACATGGAGTGATTATCCCAGTATTGTCGGCACGTCGAGTTTTACCCATAGCAGAAACGGTTATTCGAAGACATTCAACGGAACGCGTTCCCAGATTATGACGAAATACTATGACACCGCCATCAACGCCGCGAATTGGGCGAAAGATAATCTGGGCGTTCCACTTTTTGATTATAACGACTATCGCGCCGCCGGTTGGAACGGAACGACGCTGGGACAATTCCTCGGCCGGGTGATGCTGGCGGACTTGTTTCTCGCCGAACAGCCGACCATCGCCAACGCAAACGGCAACTACGCGGTGAACCCCGGCGGGTCGGTGACGTTCTCCAGCGCCGGGTCACAAGACCCCGATTCGATCTCGTGGAACTCCAGCGGTTCCTATTCCAACAACGGCGGGGGAATCAATTGCTCCTGGGATTTGAACAACGACGGCACGTACGAAACCTCCGGCGCGAGTCCCAACCTGAGTCATTCGCAACTGGTCAGCCTGGTCGGGTATACCGAGGGAACCACCGTCAATTTGCGGGTGGCCGACGACGAACCGAGCGCCTACCAGAGCACAGCCTACGACACCGCCACGCTGGCGGTGTATTCCAATCCGACCGCCGCCGGCAAGGCGCATTACGGCTGGCTGGGCAAGGCGGGCGACGTGCCGACGGGATGGGACTGGGACTACCTGGAGGACGACGGTTCGGACGACGCCGACGGTGGAGGTATCACCAACTGGCAATGGGATCTGGATAACAACGGATCGTTCGATAAAAGCGGCGGCTCCTCTGTCATGGTGTACTACACCGACTTCCAATCCCGTGGAATCACCGCGAATGAAAATCATACGGTTACACTTCGCGTAACGGACAATGAAGGCAAAACAGAAACGATCAGCGGTATTTCCATGCCGATCCTGGTGAATCCGACGTGCGATGTGGATTCCGCGTCGACGGCCTGGCAGGGCGGCAGTCCGGCGCACTTTGACGGCAGCGGTTCCGACCCGGATGGTGGGGGGATTTCGCAGTATCGCTGGGATATTGACAACGACGGCGTATGGGACCTTTTCACGGACTCGGCGACGCTGAGCTATGAAGAACTGACCGGTTCGTACAACCTGGCGCCCAGCCAGTCGGGACATCTGGTGCGATTCGGCGTGGTGGACAACGACGCGGACATCACCGGCTGGTGGGCCGGGGAGGCGGAGGAAACCACAACGGTGTACATTTATTCCCTTCCGACAGCCGACGCCCTGGAGACGTATGCACTCGAACCGGGTTCGTCGGTCGATTTTTCCGCCACGGGCGAGGACGCCGACGGCGGCGATATCCTCCAGTGGCTCTGGGACCTCGACGGTGACGGGCAATACGACGACCTTTCCGGGACGGGCAGCCTGACGTATGACCAACTGATCGCGTTGGGATTGTCCACGGGCGAGTGGCTGACGATCGGCCTGAAGGTCGTGGACAACGAAGGCCAGGTCGGCTACGATTCCGCCCTGCTGGCGCTGTATCCCTCCATCCTGGGGGATGCGAATTTAGATGGGGCTGTGGATCCGGCAGACTACACAATTTTTGCAGATAATTATGGTACCGGAAACAGTTGGAACCAGGCTGATTTTAACCTGGATGGTTATGTTGATCCAGCAGACTACACAATTTTTGCAGACAATTATGGTCGAACGGGAGCGTCCTCTCCCACTCCCGAACCGGCGGGGATGAGTTTGCTGGCTGTCGGATTGGTGTTCCTGAAACGCCGCCGTGGATAACGTAGTTCGCCTCACATAAAAAAACTCTTACTATAGCGCCGAACGGCGAGTGGATTTACATATCGGCTTGCCGTTCGGCGTTGTTGTTTTTCGGAACGACTCGGCGGCTTCAGACACTTCCCAGCGGAGAAAATGGACTTTCCCCGCGCCGCGTCCATCCGATACAATACTACCCTCAGAGGAAGTGAAGGAAACGCTCTGGTCCCGTTCCATCACGGATGATGTACATATGGCATTTCGACACGCACACAAGTTGTTGCGCCACACACGCCCCACGTGGGCGGCGGTGGGGTTGCTGCTGGCCTGTAGCCTGGCGGTCATGGCGCCGCTGAGTTGTCGCACCTCCGCGCCGCCGTCGGGAGGCGCCCCGGCCTTGCCGCTGCGCCTGGACGGCGTGCCGACGGTGCGCGTCCGCCTGACGAGCAGCCCAGCCAACACCGTTGAGGTCGGCTGTACGGGCGGATACCGCATCAGCGTCGATGGGCGAAGCGCGGGACGGTCCAACCTGGGCATGAAACTCACCCCCTGCCGCCGATCCGGCGGCGCCTGGACGCTGGGGCTGCTGACCGCGCCGGGAAGGCAACTGGTTCTTGAACCGCGGTCGGACGGGTTTATTCGCGTCGGCGACAAAATGTACCGCGGCCGGCTGGTCCTGGTCGCCTCCGACGAGGATCATTTTTACGTGCACAACCACGTGGACCTGGAAAGCTATCTCGCCAGCGTGATCGCCAAGGAGCTCTACCCAAACTTTCACCCGGAAGCCTACCGCGCCCAGGCGATGGCCGCCCGCACGTACGCGATTTACGAGATGGCCACCCGCGGCGCCCGCGGCAATTTCGACGTGTGGGACTCGCAGCGATCCCAGGTGTACGGCGGGATGCTCGCGGAGACCGACCGGAGCTGGCAGGCCGTCCGCGACACCCACGCCTGCGTGCTGGCCTACGGTTCGCCGGGGAACGAGCGCGTGTTCCTGGCGCAGTTTTCCGCCTGCAACGGCGGATACGTCAACGGAGCCCACGTGATTCGCAACGTGCCGCTGAGCCGCCGCATCGAGCCGCTGGCCGGCGGACAGCAGGACGACGACGGCAGAGCGTGTCCGCGCTATGCCTGGCAGCCCGTGCGCATCGCCAAAACCGACCTGTACGCCGCCCTGGCCGGGAGGTACAAAGACGTTCGTTCCCTGGGGGGAATCGAAACCCTTCGCGTAAAGGCCCAGACGCCCTACGGGCGGCCGATCTGGCTGGAGGCACAAGGCCCAGTCGGCCGATCGGCTACGATCCGCGCCGAGGACGTACGCCTTTGCCTGTTGCAATCCGGGCCGCCGGAAGCGAAAAAACTCTACTCGATGAACTGCCAGATCCGCGACCTTGGCGACGCGGTGGAGTTCTACGACGGCAGGGGCTTCGGCCACGGCGTGGGCATGAGCCAATGGGGCGCGGAGGAAAAGGCTCAGCGCGGCATGCGAGCGGAGGACATCCTCGCGTTTTACTACCCCGGGGCCGTCATCTTCCGGGCATATTGAGCTTTTTCCCCAAACTTACCCATTCATATACGGGGCCATTTTTTTCTTCCACGATTTGCTCAAATTTCTTTCTGGAGTTCTTCCCGCGTCAGTTCACGTCCGATGGTTTCCCCACGATGGACGGGAACGACAGTACATCGGCCGTCGGAATGACGAAGAAAATGATGGCTTCCCTTTGTCCGTACGAGTTCAAAACCAAGACGACGAAGTGCTTTGGTGAGTTGTGCCCCGGTAATGGCGAAAAAGGTGCTCATGCCACGATGGAAATACGCTGAACGCCCACAAACTGATTGGAAACCGGTTTCTCCACTTCCAGACACAGTTCGATGGCTTCCTTGACCCTTTTCATCAGGACGTCCAGCGACCTGGCCTGGGAATGACATCCGCGCAGGGAAGGCACGGAGGCCACGAAATACCCATCCTTATCTTTTTCGATCACGACATTAAATTCCTTGACCATCGTTACACTCCGTATTGACAACCTTTATTGTAATCACGACAGGGGAAAAAACCATATCATTTTGCCGTATTCGTGGTCGGCGTTTTCTGCGCGTCTTGCCAGTCGCGGAACTGGGCGATAGCCTTTTTTCGAGTCGCCTCGTCGGGAAAGCCGAACAGATCGGCGCCCCCAAACCGTCGGCCCGGAGCGTGGGAGAAAGGATAGCCCTTCGGATCCTGCCCCGTTACGCGAATCAGGGCCATCAGGGCGTAATCCGACGTCGCCTGCGTGATCTTCTTTTTATCCGAAAACTGCATCGAGTTGAGAATATCCGTCTTCTCCAGAAGCGGCAGCAGCATGTCGACGGCCCGGGGATCCTTGCTTTCGGCAATGGCGTTGACAACGTCCCCGCATCGCTGCCGCATTTGCCAATCCTGATCTTCCAGGATGCTTCTCAGCACGCCGAAGCATTCCTCGCCGCCCACCGCCGCCAGGGCGTTGATCCAAGGCTGATAGGGATTGGCTGCGCCCATCGCGTAGTAACAATGTTCCCGTTTGAGTTTTTGAACATATCGATCGCTGATCGGCCCGGCCAGCAGTTTTTGGATCGGCCCCGAGCGATACCAGCCCGTTCCCAGCGCTTGAATCGCAATGGGCGTCGTTTCATCGTCGAGATTTTGCAGCATATCCAGCACAAGGGGCTCGGTCCGGGCGGTGGCGTCATCCTTCGTGAGCGATTCCAGGGCCTGGCGACGCCGGCTGGAGGACAGGCCGAAATAGTCCCGAAAGGCCCGGGGATAATCCGCCCGGAGCGAGCGAAAGGTCGGCCGATCCGCCGGCGAGCGATCGAGAAGAAATTGCTCGATCCGCGCGGAAACCAGCATGTCCTCCGCCAGGCCCAGGCGAGCCCGACGCTGCGCGGGCGGATCCGTCCGAGCACCGGTGAGCACTTCGGCCAGCATCGCATCCTGCAGCGCCAGCAGCTCCTCGGACGCGGCGGCACGACGGCGGTAATGTTCCTCGGTGAATCCGCGAGCCAATCGTTGCGCCTCGGCTGCGACGGTTTTTTTCAATCGCTCCGCGTCCTGTTGCGTTGGGAACGGCGCCGGTGGCGACGGTTTACTTTCCGCCGGCGCGGAAGCGGGACGAGAGGCGGCGGGAGAAACCTGAAATTCCTTTCGGTTTCGGTTTGCTTCCCACCAGGCCTTGAACTTTTCATAGGCCTTGGCGCGTTGGGAGTTATCGGCAAAACCCAGGAAGGTTCCGTGCTGGCCCGTTTCGAGGATCAAGTCGTATTGGGAAGGGCTTTGGCGCGTCAATCGCAGCAGCGCCAACAGCGCGTCGTCACCGACGGCAAAGGTAACCCGTCGGCCGTCCAGGGATCGAGTGTAATTTGCCCGTGCACGCCGGGGCAGGCGCCGCAGCAGCAGCGGAATCAGAGTCGGGTCGCGCAGCATGCCGATGGCTTCCGCCAAACACAGGCGAAGATCCATTTCATAGTTTCGTCGTTTGTCCAGAATTGCCAGCAGCCGTTGTCTCGCTCGCGGCGGACGAATCACCCGCAGAGCGTCAAAGGCGACCTGCAAAACGTTCGGCGGATCGTCTTCGGCTCCTTCGACGAGGTACACCATGTAGGGCGCCGAGGCGCCGCGGAACGAAATTTCCCGGTCCAGCACGTCGCACAGGGCGTCGGCGAACATGTCGCTGCGGTAGTGTCGTTTTGCCCCGGCCGTGGCGGCCCAGGCCCGCAACTCCTCCGAGGGATGCTTCAGACAGATCACAAGGATCGGCTCGGCCAGGCCTTGAGGATCCTTTTGTTCCTCGATGTGTTTGAGAACCTCCACTTGTTGCTGGAGATCCCGGCTGAAGATATCGGCTGTCTGTTGGGGGTACCTGCGACGAAACGCGGCGAACTTTTTCGCCAGGTCTTCGGACAGTATCGCCTCGATGCGCCGAAGGCGCGCCGCCAGGACGGCCCGGTCCAGCACGTCCTTCGCACGGGTGCGCACCTCCGCGTCCCGGCGGGTTCCGCATCGGGTCAGAACGGAAAGATACGCGGCGTGGGCGTCCCGCAGCACGCCCGCGGCGTGTTCGGCGGCCAGGGGACTCTCCGCGAAAACCGCCTGGCGAACGAACGGCTGCATTTGCCGGCGGATGTCCACCACCGGCGTCGGGACGGCGTTCTGCTGCGCCGCCGCGAGCGCCGCCCAAAAAATCACCGCCGGCATCGCCCATCGTTTTGCGCCTTGCATCGCGTTTTCCCACATCAGCGCCGATTACTCCGATTCGTGAAGGCTCCGGTCCGAGGACGCGTCGCGGGGACAATGCTTCTCGATATGCCGGAGCACCTCCACCGGCACGAGGGCCGAAACGTCTCCGCCCATCGCCGCCACCTGGCGGATCAGGCTGGAGGAGGTAAAGGCGTACTGCGTGCTGGTCATGATGAACACGGTCTCCACGTCCGCCACCACGCGGTTCGTCAGGGCGGTCTGAAATTCAAATTGCAGGTCGCTGCTGTTGCGGATGCCGCGCAGGATGGCTGTGGCGCCGACGGACCGCGCGAAGTCCACGGTAAGCCCCTGGTAGGGCGTCACGCGAACGGAAGGCAACTCGGCGGTGACCTCGCGGAGAAGTTCAACGCGCTCGGGTTGCGGCAGCATGGCCTGTTTTTCGGGATTATCGCCCACGGCGATGATCAGTTCGTCGAACAGCTTCACGCCGCGCTGAATCACGTCGAGATGCCCGTTGGTGACCGGATCGAACGTGCCCGGGAACACCGCCACGCGCCGGTTGTCGGATGGACTCTTTTTGCTCATCATCGCATCTCCTGCATACGAGAACATAAATCCCTGGGCGACGGGCAAGACGAATTCCACGAATGGTTTACATGGTATCACGCCTCAAAGTAAAACATAATGACTCTTTTCCACGTTTTTTCTTTTGTGACCCCGCCTGCCGGCAGGCAGGCTTTGTGCCCCAAGCCCCCCTATTGGGATCTACGACCTATCAGCCCGTTTAGAAAGTGGCTTGGACATCTTGTCCAAGTGTCTCATGGGCGTCTCGCCCATGAAAATAACAATACAAGCAGGGTCAGGATGACCCTGCGACACTTGGGCCGGAGGCCCAAGCCACGTTGAAGGACTTTCTAAACGGGCGGCTATTGGGATCTACAACCTGCCCCGGAAGGATGACGGTTTATACTCTGTTTTGTTTTTTTCCCGTTTTCAACAGAACCAGCGAAAAACAACTCGTGAAAATTATCATCATTCATGCTATCCCTATGCAAATTGAGAATTCGGAAAAACCTACCACAGAGTCACAGAGATCACAGAGAAAGATATAATTTCTTATTATGTTTTTCTCTGTGCTCTCTGTGTCTCTGTGGTAAAAAAATCCTTTTCCCAGAGGTCTTAATCCTGATTCGTGTTTTCTTTTTCCCGTAACAAGCGATAAACGATGAACATTAAAACGACACTGGAGCGGCGAATTTCCGACGCCCTGGCTGCCGCGGGCGCCGCCGAGGCGCCGGCGATGGTCAAACCCGCCAGCCGGCCCGAGTTCGGCGACTACCAGGCCGACGGCTGCCTGGCCGCCGCGAAAAAGATGAAGACCAATCCCCGCAAGTTCGCCGAGGCCGTCGTCGAAAAACTCGACCTCTCCGATCTGGCGGAAAAGGTCGAACTTGCCGGTGCGGGATTTATCAATATCACACTGAAACGCGACTGGCTGGACAGCCGGCTGGCAGCCATGTTCGCGGATGAGAAACATCTTTGCGTTCCCATACCAAAGAATCCCGAAACTGTCATCGTGGACTACTCCGGCCCGAACCTCGCCAAGGAAATGCACGTCGGCCATCTGCGGTCAACGATCATCGGTGATGCACTGGCGCGAACGCTGCAATTCATCGGCTACAACGTCATCCCCCAAAACCACGTCGGCGACTGGGGTACACAGTTTGGGATGCTTGTTGAATTCATTTTATATGTGAGAAAAGAGAAGGGGGGAATCGTAGGTGAACGAGATACAGATGGTGTTGTCGTTACAGTAGACAGTGACTTACGAATTAATGACTTGGAGTTTCTGTACCGTATGGCGAAGAGAAAATACGACACCGACCCGGAATTTGCCGAAAAGGCGAGAAAACGAGTCGTTCTCCTTCAATCCGGTGACAAAGAAACCCTCGAGATATGGGAAAAATTCAGGAAAGAGTCTCTTCGTCATTGTAAAAAGGTTTATGAAGCACTTGGCGTTCTTCTTTCAGACAAAGATGTACGCGGAGAAAGCTTCTACAATGATGATTTGCCAAATGTCGTAGCAGATCTTGAAAAGAGGAGCCTTTTGAAAATAAGTGATGGTGCAAAGGGTGTATATTTGGAGGAATTTAAGAATCAGGATGATAAACCATTCTTCATGATCGTGCAGAAATCCGACGGCGGATATTTATATGCCACCACGGACCTGGCGGCGATTCGATACCGTGTGCAGGAATTGCATGCCGACAGAATTCTCTACGTGACCGATTCGCGTCAGGCGCAGCATTTTGCGCAGGTGTTCGCTGTTGCCAAAAAGGCTGATTTTGTCAATCGTGCTAGACACAATCAATCAACTCCTTGGTTACGTTTAATTATAGGTAAATTAATTAATATTTTGTCTTTTCTTCTTGTCTTGTTTCATATCAAAAGAAAAACAAACATCAGAGAACATAAACTTTCCACAAAACTCGAACACGTACCTTTCGGCATGATGCTGGGGACAGATGGAAGACCATTTAAGACGCGCGAAGGTGGTACCGTCAAATTAATGGACTTAATTGACCAAGCCGAATATGCTGCAGGCATTGCAATGGATCAAAGGGAGGATGTATATCCACAAGCAAGATCATATAAAACATACAAAGCTATTGGCGTCGGTGCGTTGAAGTACGCCGACCTGTCCCAGAACCGCACGAGCGACTACGTCTTCAGCTGGGATAAAATGCTCAGCCTCGACGGTAACACCGCCCCCTACATGCAGTACGCCTACGCCCGCATTCAAAGTATCTTCAGGAAGCAGGACGAAATGAGCCCCGCCTGTCAAGGCGGGGATTCGGCGATGAACGGAACAATTCACGTCGTCGAACCGGCCGAGCGGGCGCTGGGCGTGAAATTGCTGCAATTCCCCGAAACCATCGAAGCGGTGGCGGAGACGTGCCTGCCCAACATCCTCTGCGCGTACCTGTACGACCTGGCCGGCGCGTTTATGGGTTTCTACGAAACCTGCCCCGTGTTAAAGTCCGAGGGCGACATCCGCGCCGGCAGGGTCGCCCTGTGCAAATTGGCCGCCCGCGTGATCCAAAAAGGGCTGGAATTGCTGGGCATCGATGTTCTGGAACAGATGTAGAACAACAGGCAACAGGAAGCAGGGAGCAGGAAGCAGGAAGGCGAAATACTGGCTCCCGGCTACTGATTACTGACTACAAAACCATGATTCTCGCGGGTATAGACGAGGCGGGGCTGGGGCCGGTGCTGGGGCCTTTGGTGGCTTCGGCGGCGGTGTTTCGCTATGCGCCCTTGTCAAACGAGGCAAACGACACGCCCGATCTATGGTCCGTGCTTCACGGCTGTGTTACGCGGGATTTGCGTCGCGCGAAGAAGGCCGGCGTGGTGGCTGTCGGCGACAGTAAAAAGCTCTATTCCCGCCGCAAGTCCGGCGGCCTGGCGCCGCTGGAACGCGGCGTGCTGACGATGATGATGAACATGGCGGAACGGCAAGCCAGTTTGAACGCCGCTTCATCGTTTGAAGCGTTTCTGGAGGAACTCGCGCCGGGCGCGCGGGCCGGGACGCGGGATTATCCCTGGTATACCGACGGGGATCTTTCGCTGCCTCGCGCCGCGACGGCGGCGGACGTGGAACTGACCGCCAACGCCGTGCGCCTTGCGATGCGAAGCGCGGGCGTGGAGCTGCTTTCGCTGCGGGCCGAGCCGGTGCAGGTGGGCGAGTTCAACCGCCTGATCGCCGCGACGCAAAACAAATCGACGACGGCCTTCGACGTGACCAGCCGCCTGCTGATGCACGTCTGGCGCACGGCGGACGAGGACGACATTCGCACAGCCGTCGACCATCAGGGCGGGCGCGTGCGCTATCGCGAGCCGCTTCAGCGCGTCTTCGACGGCTGCGATTTGAAAATTCTGGAGGAAACGGAGACCCGCAGCGCGTATCGCATCCGGCGGGGCGAGCGGTGCATGGAGGTGTCGTTTGAGGTCGGCGGGGAGGGCAAATCGCTGCCCGTTGCGCTGGCGTCGATGCTCAGCAAGTACGTCCGCGAATTGTTCATGGAGCAGTTCAACGCCTTCTGGACGCGGCGGGTGGAGGGGCTGGCGCCGACGGCGGGGTATTACGTGGACGGCCGACGGTTCTACGAGCAGATCACGCCGGAAATGCAGCGGCTGGGCGTGGAACCGCACTGGGTCTATCGCGTGCGGTGAGGCGGGGTGAGCGTTTGGGGATTGTTGGAAACTATCTCATAAACTCAAACTGACCAATTTTAGAATATAGTCCACGAACCTGCCTGCCGGCAGGCAGGTTCGTGCAATTCGTGGACGAATTCGGTCAGTTTGAGTAATTTAATACAAAAAACTCTGTGTTCTCTGTGTCTCTGTGGTCAAAAAAAATCTTATATTTCTCCCATGGTCCACTTCACGAGTCGCGTGAAGAACTCGGCGTAATGACAGCCTACTTCGACGGCTTCGGCGTTGGGGGCCTGGGCTTGCACACGCGGTTGTCCCCAGTCCACCAGCGTGCCCACCCAGTGCGGCGCCACGTCGCAGGCCAGGGCCGCCGTTCTTCCCTTCCCGAACGTCCCAATCACCAGTAGCGATTCGCTTGCGCCACTCGTCATTTGCAGGCCCTCCTCCGGCGAATCGGAAATTTCCATAGCCGTCGCGCGGAGAAGTTCCGTCGCACCGGGCTTGGGAGAAATGCGATTGAACCCGCCGACCGTCGGCGGCGTCTGGAACGGCAGGCCTTTCAGAATCGGGTGGGATTCGACGGCCTGGATCAGCCACGGCCGGCGCGACTGCACGCGATCGTCGTGGTCTTCCATTGTCACGGGAAGAATTTCCGCCAGGGGCGAGTTGTGGTATTCGCCTTCCAGGCCGTGGAAACTTTCCCACCCGCCGATCATCAGCAGACCGGCCCCGTCGGACACTGCGGCGGCGACGGCCTGGAAGTCCGGATCGGTCCAATTCTTGACAGGGTAATCGCTGATGATGTATAAGGGCCGCGATCCGCATCGCAGCGCCGGTGCGATCGGCTGATCGCTTGGCAGATACTCGAACGCCAGGCCCGCGTGCGCGAGGATTCCCGCCAGGTACGTCCCAGCCGTTCTCAGCGACGTGTCGCCGGCGTACAGGATCGGATTCGTGGATTTCATAAAAAAAGCGTAGGCGTCGAAGGGGGCGTTGTCAACGGTGCGACGCATTTCACGGCAGAGCCGTTTTCCGCAAACAGGAGCCAGAACGTCATGCCCAAGGGAAACGCCGTTATCGGCCAATCGGGCGGCCCGACGAGTGTCATCAATGCCAGCCTCGCCGGCGTGATCGACGCGGCGCGTGAAGCAGCCAACATCGAGAAAATTCTCGGCATGCGATGGGGCATCGAAGGTTTCATGGCCGGGAACCTTGTGGACCTCTCCGCCGAGCCGCAAAGCACGGTGGACCTGCTCCGCCGGACGCCCTCCAGCGCGCTGGGGTCCAGCCGGCATAAGCTCAAGGACGCCGATTTCCCCCTGATTCTTTCGCAGTTGGAAAAATTCAACATTCGCGTGCTGTTCATGGTCGGCGGCAATGACACGATGGACACCATCCACCGCGTGACGGAATACGCCAAATCGCGGGGCTACGAGATGAGCGGCCTGGGCGTGCCCAAGACCGTCGATAACGACCTGTTCGGCACGGACCACACGCCCGGATATCCTTCCGCCGCCCGTTACACCGCCCTGAGCGTGCAACAGGCAGGCCGACTGGCGCGGGACATGCAGAAGGTGGACCCGTTTGTGATTTACCAGTCCATCGGCCGCGACGCCGGCTGGCTGACGGCGGCTGCGGCGCTGGGAAAAAAATGCCAAGCCGACGCGCCGCACCTGATCTACACGCCCGAACGCGTTTTCGACGCGGAGACATTTCTCGCGGACGTAAAAACCTGCCACGAGAAGTACGGCTTCGTGAGCATCGTCTGCGGCGAGGGAATCAAGTACGCCGACGGCACACCGGTGTCGGCCTCCCGGACGCAGGACAAGTTCAGCAATATCGAATTCGGCGCGATGGGCGGTTCGAGCGCCGCATTCAACCTGCACAAAATGATTTCGGAAACGTTTGGCTGGCGCGGCGAATTCCAGATCACCGAATCGCTGCCGATGTGCGCCATCGACCGCGCGGTGCAGCAGGACCTGGACGAAGCCTACCTCTGTGGCCGGGCGGCGGTGAAGTTGGCCGACGAAGGGCAATCCGGCGTGATGGTCACACTCGAGCGTGAAAGCAACGATCCTTATAAAATCACCACGGGCACGGCGCCGCTGGCGGACGTAGCCGTCCGCGCCAAACCCATGCCGGATCACTTTCTCAACGAAGCGGGCAATTTCCCCTCCGAAGCGTTCTTCGAGTACGCCCGGCCGCTCGTGGGTGAACTGCCCGAATACGCGGAGTTGAAATACACATCCGCCAAATAAAGGGAAAATCCAATACGAAAGGAAATGCCATGAATCGCACGGAAGAAAAATACACGAAGTATGCGTTGTGTCGGGAGATGCTGGAGTCGGTGGGCGTGGCGAAGGGGTTCGATCCCAGCCGGACGAAGGGCCTCGCGGAGGCGTTCGGCAGGATTGGGCGCGTCCTGTTGACGGGCGAAGGCTCCAGCCGCATCTTCCCAGCCAAGAATCTGATCCGCAAAATCCTGACGGCCGGCCTGGACGTCCAGGTCGTCACCGAAGGTTCCCGCCAGGCGGCTACCTACGACCTGTCCAAATTCGTCGTTTGCGCCGCGTCCAATTCCGGTCGGACCAAGGAAGTCGTCAAACTCCTTCAGCAATTAAAGGAGAAGGGGCACGAAAATCTCTTCGGCCTGACGGCGAAGGAAGACAATCTGCTGAAGGATTACACCAACGAAACGCTCGTTTTAACCTGCGGCTGGGAAAACGCCGTAGCCGCGACCAAGAGCGTTCTGGAACAGGCGATGGTGTACCAGTCCACGGCGGCGCATTTGGCGGGCGTGGAAATCCCCCAAAAAGCAATGGAGCCGTTCGCCGCCGCTTTGGACAAAGCCCTGACGATGGACATTCCCGCGGACGTCGTGCAGGCGGCCTGCAACGCGGGGACCATTCACTTCGCGGGATACAACGACGGCGTCGCGGAGGAGCTTACGCTCAAGACCAATGAAATCACGCGCAAAAAGAGCGACTTCCTCGAAGGCACCTACGCCGTGCACGGCATTGAAGAGGTCATGGACCCCGGGGATATCGTGTTCGTCGTCGAGCCGATCGCCGAGGAGATGCAGAAATTCCACGACGTACTCGTCAAGGGCGTGGGCATGAAGGTCGTCTGCATCGCCACGCGGGCCGTCGAAGGCTTTCCGACGATCCAGGTTCCCGACGTTTGCATGATGAATCCGTTCCTGTTCCTGGCAGCCGGTTGGAACCTGCTGGTCGAGATCGGCCTGTCGCTGGGGATCGACCTGGACAAGCCCACCCGCGCCCGCAAGGTCGGCAACGAGTTCGTGGGGTAAAAACAAACGAATCATTGCTGTCCCCAATAACCCCGCCCGGCTGCCAGGCGGAGGGCTTTTCGGTGTTGACGCCCGCGCTTGGGCCGGGGTTTCCGCGGCCCGGCGGGGGAATGCAAGGGCCGGTGGTGGAAGATCGATGATTCGTATTCTCTTGCGCACAATTGCTTGTTTCGGCCCTGGCCGGTACACTTGGGCGTCATGGGCGGCGGCGTGAAAAAGACATCCAGGCCGATTTCGTCGTTTCTGCTGGGCGTACTGGGAACGGCGCTGATTCTGCTGGCCCACGGCCTGGGACTGGACGACCGGGCGGAACTGCAAACCCTCGACTGGCGGCTGCGACACGCCGGGGCGTCCACGGCGCCGAGAAACATCGTCCACGTGGACCTCGACGACCGCAGCCTGACGGAACTGGGCCGTTGGCCCTGGCCCCGCGAACAACTCGCCGGCGTAATCGACCTGCTCGACGAATGCGGCGCGAAGATGGTCGTGCTGGACATTATCCTGCCTGAGCCGCAAAAGCCCCGTTTCCTCAGCCCCCTGGGCGACGTGTACGACACCGACGCCTCGGAGATTCTTCAGGAAGCGCCGCCGTTGCGCGTCTACGATGACATGATCCTCACGCGGGCCGTTCGTCGGGCGGACGACGTGTTCCTGCCGTTTCATGTGGACTTCGGCGCCGGCCAGGCCCCGTCGGTCCGGCGGGCGGTTCGGCTGGCTGTGGCGAAGCGGCTGACAGCCGAACCGGAGGCAAGTTTGTCGCGCGTTCGCTCGGAGCTGGCAAGTGCGGGTGAACTATCCGTCGGCTGGGAGGAACTCCTCCCGGAGGCGTATCTTCACCGGCGGGGGCTGCTGGCCCTGCGGCGGTTTGCACTGTCGGACGACGCGGTGAAACATTTTCCCCTCCGCGAGGGACGAATCGTGCCGCCGCTGGCGCCATTGGCGAAGGTGGCCGACGGATCGGGATTCGTTACCTTTCAGCCAGACTCCGACGGCGCGGTGCGACACATTCCACTGCTCTGCCGGGCGGAGGGAGGAATCTACCCGCAGTTTGCCCTCGCGGCGGCGATCGAGGCCCTGGCGCGGGGGCACGGCGGGGAGTGCGACGTGCAGGCGGAGAATAACACGGTAACCCTTCTTTGTCCCGACGGGCTGCGGCGGGACATTCCCGTCAGCCGCGAGGGACGGCTGCTGATTCGCTGGGCGGTCCGCCGCGGCGCCGACGCCGCACCGACGGGGATGAAGCACGTCTCGGCTGCCGGCGTGGGCGGTATCTGGCGCGACGAGCAGAACATTCTCACCAACCGCCGCCGCGCCCGCGCGATTCAAATTCAATTGGCCGAGGCACTGAACCAGGACGATCTGCTGGAACTTTTCCAAAAGGCCGACGAACTGTTTTTCCAGCGGCAGGCCGCCCAGCGCGACCGCTACGCCGCGATGCTCTACAACCCAGCCGACGTACCGCCGGAACCCGCGGACCTTCTCCGCGCGGAAGCAAAAATCGAAAAGCGAATCGACAAGGCCTTCGCCGCCTTCCGCCGGGAGATGGATGAATTCTACCTCGCCCAGCGTCCTTCCGATCCGGCCGGGGCCGTCCTGTACGACAAACTTATCGCGATGCGGAACCTGCTCGACGAGATCCAGGCCGCCAATCGCGGCATCGCCTCGCGGGTTCGGAAAGACAAGGTCCGCCTTGGCGGCGTGGTCGCCGAGAACATCTGCCTGATCGGATCGACTTCCACGGGGGCGGCTGACTTCGTGCCCACGCCGTTGGGGCCTCGGACGCCCGGCGTGGTGGTGCACTCGAACATTCTGAACACGATCCTGGAGGGCGATTTTCTGCGCACCGCGCCGGCGTGGGCGAACTGGGGGGCGATGGTCGTTTGCGGGCTGCTGATTTCCGCCCTGGCGGCGTGGCGGCCGGCGCTGCAGGCCGGATTGCTGGCGGTGCTGATCGCAGCCGTCTGTATCGTCCTGAATGTCTTTTGGGTCTTCGCGGTGCTGGATATCTGGCTGGTGCTGGTCGGGCCCGTCGCGGCGATGGCGGCGAGCTTTCTGCTCGTGGCGGTGTATCGCCAACTCACCGAGGAACGGGCCAAGCGGCGGATTCGAGGCCTGTTCGCCCACGCGCTGTCCGAGACGCTCGTGGCGCGGATCGAAGAGGACCCCTCGATTTTGCAACTCGGCGGGCAGCAGCGGGCGCTGACGTGCCTGTTTTCCGACGTGGCGGGTTTCACGCCGCTGGCCGAGCGCCTTGGCCCGGAGGGCACGGTGCGCCTGCTGAACCGCTATTTCGATCATATTACCGAGACGGTGCAGAACCGGCGGGGGGGGTATCTGAACAAATTCCTCGGCGACGGTATTTTTGCGTTCTTCGGCGCGCCGGTGTTTCAGGACGACCACGCCTGGCGGGCTTTGCACGCAGCCGTCGATTGCCAGAACGACGTTCGCCGATTCAATGAGGAACTTTCACGCGAAATGGGCGGGCGGGTGCAGCTTTCCGTGCGCATCGGCGTGACGACCGGCGAGGCGATGGTGGGCAACTGCGGGTCGAGTCAGCGTATGGATTACACCGCCATCGGCGATTGTGTGAACCTGGCCGCCCGGCTGGAGGCGGCGAATAAATACTTCGGCACGAGCATTCTGGTGACGGAAGCGACCCTGCGGCAGGGCGGGCGGGACGGCCTGCTGGCCCGGCCGCTGGGACGCGTGCTCGTGACCGGGCAGCGCGAGCCGGCCGACGTCTGGAACCTGCTGGGGCGCGACGAGGAAGCCACGGACGAATATCGCCAGGCCGTCGAAACCTTCGCCGAAGGAATAGCGCACTTTCAGAAGCAGGCCTTTCCCGAGGCGGCGGAGGCGTTCCGCCGCGTGCGGGAATTCCTGCCCGACGACGGCCCGGCGGGCGTGTACCTGGAATTGTGCGACGCCTGCCTCGCGGATTCCGCCCTCCGGAACGCGCCCGGCTACCAAACCCGCAGCGGAAAAGGCGTGGACACCATCCTCTGGCCTTGGGCGTAGTGATGATGGAATTGCAGGTCATGTTGAAGCGGTTTCGGCGGACGCTGCTTTTTGCGCGGATGCTGGAGATGGCTGTGTGGGGAGCGATCCTCGGCGGGATCGTCGCTGCTGTTGTGATGATTCTTCGCGTATGGGAATGGCAGGGGGGATTGGTGTTGAGCGAGGTGTCTGCGTGGATGATTCCCGTGGTGCTCTTGCCGGCGGGCGCGATTCTCGGCGCAGCCGTCGCGTGGCTGCGCGGCGCGAGCGAACTTCAGGCAGCCGTCCTGTTGGATCGGCGCTATGATCTGAAGGAGCGTTTGAGCACGGCCCGCGAACTGCTGACCGCGGGGGACGCTTCGGGCGAAGCGAAGTTTGTTTATGCCCAGGCGGCGACGGCCGGCCGCTCCCTGCCGCGACGGCTTGACGTGTGGCGGTGCTCCCGTCGCACGCCGGCGGCCCTGGCGCTGGTGATCCTGTTCTGCGGGGCGCTGCTCCTTTTGCCCGGTCCCGACGACCGGCTGGCGGCAAAACTCCTCGCCGCCGACGCGATACAACGCGACGCGATGATCCAAAAACTTCTCCGCGCCGCCGAGAAGGCCGATCCTGAAACGCGGGGCGTCCTGACGGAACTGACGGGCGTTATCGAAGCGCGGGATGAAAAGGAACTTCACCGTCTTCTGGAACAACTTCGCCGGGCGGGCCTGGACGTTCGTGAAATGCTGCCCGAAGAGGCTGGGGATTTGCCCCCCGTTTCTTCCGGCGAGGGGCGTTTTACCGAAACGGATACCGAAACGGCCTTCTCGTTGCCGCGGGAAAAGGAACGTACCACCGGCGCCGTGACGGCTGTGGGACATCCCCGCTATGCCGATCACGCCTCCCCGCCGGCGGAAACAACACCGTCCCGCGTTGCTCCACCCATTTCGGCGGGGGAAACCCCTGAGATGCTCGCCTGGCGGGCCGCCCGGGCCCGCGCCGCCCAGGCCGATCTCGATTCGCCTGTCCCTTTGCGCTATCGAGCCATTCTCCGCGCGTTTTGCCGTCGTTCGGACCGGCCCTAAGGCCCCGACGGAGGGAGATTTGGAATTCCGCACCTTTTGTCTTTTCTTGTTGACCGGCTGGGTGGGGTTTCGTAAAATCCTTCAACTACGATAGTTTCAACGCCGTACCGGGCGAGCGAAGCGTAGAGGCGCTTTGGTCGTCCGAGTTTATAACTTCGCCTGAAGTATGGCGGTTATGACAGATGTGGAATCGGACCATAACACAAAGGAATTCGGGCATGGAGTCACAACAGTGACCGGACGCCTTCGTGAGGACCCAGGCCGGTGATTCGGTGGGGGTCCATGTTGGATTCGCCCCTCGGCGGGATTCGGTGGTTTGCCGCATTCCCCGGGCGTGTTTTGGGCAGGACGGTTTGCGTGCGCTAAGGCGCGGCGGGCCGATACCGGCCCGGAACAAGACGACCTCGGCGGACGTTTTTTCGTGATGAAGAAACGTCGGCCAACGGAAGTGGGCGAAACGACCCACTTTTTTTATTGTCGTGACATTCAGACCCCGGCCTGTGCGGGATCGGGAAAACATAGGAACGAACCATGAACCAGGAACTGCTACGCATTGTGGACAGCCTTGCCCGCGAGAAGAACATCGATCCGGAAACGATCTTCGAGGATCTGGAGATGGCGATGCTCTCGGCCATTCGCAAGGCCAACGATCACACGGAAGACATCGTCGTGAAGATCGACCGCGCCAGCGGCGAGATCACCGCGACGGTGGACGGGCAGCAGATTACCATGCGCGACCTGGGGCGCATCGCCGCCCAGACCGCCAAGCAGGTGATTATCCAGCGGACGCGCGAAGCCGAGCGAGGCAGTATCTACGACGAATATCTTCAGCGCAAGGGGCAGATCGTTACCGGGCGCGTGGCGCGATGGGAAGGCGGATCGCTGGTGGTGGAACTGGACCGCGTCGAGGCGCTGCTGCCCAAGAGCGAGCAAATCCCCGGCGACAGCCATCAGCCCGACGAGCGCATCCGCGCGATGGTGCTGGACGTGCGCGAGCAGCCCGGCGCGGTAAAGATCATCCTCTCCCGAACGCACCCGGATTTCATCCGGGCGCTGTTCGAACTGGAAGTGCCCGAAGTTTCCGAAGGGATCATTGAAATCCAGGCCCTGTCGCGCGAGGCGGGCTATCGCACAAAGGTCGCCGTCAACAGCCTCGACTCCAAGGTCGACGCCGTCGGCGCCTGCGTGGGCATTCGCGGCAGCCGAATCAAAAACATCGTGGACGAACTCGGCGGGGAGAAAATCGACATCGTTCGCTGGAACGAATCCTCGAAAATTCTCATCGCCAACGCGCTGAAACCCGCCGAGGTCGCGGAAATCGCCCTGTGCTTTGAGCTGGGGCGGGCGACCGTGGTCGTCACCGACGATCAGTTGTCCCTGGCGATCGGCAAGCGAGGCCAGAACGTTCGCCTGGCCGCCAGGCTGACCAGCTGGGATATCGACATCCTCACGCCGGAAGAGTTCAACAACGGCCTGGACACTCTCGAAAAGACGCTTCGGGCCGTGGAAGGCGTGGATTCGACCATTGTCGACCAGGTGGTGGCGATGGGTATGGTCAGCGTGCTGGACGTGGAGGAAGTCGGCCCGGATCCGCTGGTGAACGAACTGAACCTCGAGCAGGAACTGGCCCAGAAGATCGTGATCCGCTGCGCCGAAGAGGCCAAGCGCGTCGCCGAAGCCCAGGCCGCCAAACAGGCCGAGGCGAAGAAGGCCGGCAAGGGCCGGGGCGAAAAGAAGAAACCCCGCGGCGAGGAAGAAACCACCAAAGCCGAAGAAGCGCCCGCCGCCGGGGAATCCTCGGAAGTTCCCGCGGAAGAAGATTCTTCTGAGGCCTCTGCCGAAGCACCGGCCCCAGCCGAAGCGAAAGACGACGTTTCCGCCGAAACGCCCGACGAATCGACAAGCCTCGACAACAATATTCCAGCCGAACCGAACGTGGATGAACCCGTTCCACCGGCGGGATAATGTATATGTGAACATAAAGACAACCTATTGTGGAATCATCCACGGATTGCACTGATTTCATAAGGATTTCACGGATTATTTTTTGCGATTTCTTTTTACAAAATTTGTTTTCGTGTAATCCGTCTTTTATCCGTGAAACCTGCCGGCAGGTTCGTGGAGTATTTTTTGGTAACGGTCTGGCGGCATCGTTTTGTGTGCCGTGCGAATACGAGTTGAAAGCATGCACCACCGCGGAACCGGAGGTTCTTTTGGCAACGCGCGTATTTGAATTGGCCCGCGAATTGGGCGTCCGCAGCAAAGACGTCCTGGACAAATGCTGCGCCGAAGGCATCGAGTTGAAAAACCACATGGCCGCCCTTTCGGCGGGCCTGGAAGAGACGATCCGCGACTGGTTCTCCGGAGACGCTCGTTCGCACACCGCTATAGAGACCGCGGAACACGTGGACCTGGACGAGGCGCGCAAAAAGGCCAAGAAGGCCCGGCGGCGCACTAAAAAAACCATGGAATCCGCCGCCGAAGCGCCCGCCGAGACGGCGGCGCCCGCCGAAGAGGCGGAATCTCCCGCGGCGCCGCTTCCGGACCAGCCGGAAGAAAAATCCCCCCCCGAACCAACCGAGGAAAAACCGCACGCCGAGGCGAAGGAAAAACCCGCGAAAAAATCCAAGGCCTCCAAACCCCGCAAGCCGAAGCCGCCCGAACCGGTCGTCCCCGCCGGTCCGCAGGTCGTGCCCAAGCCCGCCCAATTGAGGGGGCCGCGCGTCGTCCGCGTGGAGCAGCCCGACTATGCCCCCCGTCCCCAGCCGAGGCAGGCGCCAAGTTCCACCAGCCGGCCGCCGATAGGCGGCCGAGGCGGAGAGTTTGCCGACCAGAAACCCCGCAGTGACGGCGAATCGGGTAAGGGCCGGGGAAAGAAAACCTCTCGCCGCAGCCCGCGACGCAAGGGCGGACGCTCCGAGACCATTGAAAAACTCAAGGAATGGCGCAACCAGGACCTGCTGGAACGATCCGAGCGGATTGCCGGGGCGGGACATACCCTGCGCCGGCGGCGCGTCAGCAGCGCCGGGCCTCACGCCGTCGCGGCGGCCAAGGGCGGGAAAGTGGAAGTCGCCGAACCGATCACGGTAAAATCCCTTTCCGCCGCCACCGGTCTGAAGAGCGCGGAGATCATCAAGAAACTGATGGCCCTGGGCACGATGGCTACCGTCAACCAGGCCATTCCCACGGAACTGGCTGAAACCGTTGTGTCGGAGTACGGCGTCGAACTGGTGGTACGGCGCGCCAAGACGGCGGAGGAAGAACTCCTCGAACGGCTTGGGACGCGCGAAAAAGGCGAGCTGACCTCCCGCGCACCGGTCGTGACGTTCCTGGGACACGTGGACCACGGCAAGACGTCCCTGCTGGACCGCATTCGCAAGACGACGGTCGCTTCGGGCGAGGCCGGCGGCATCACGCAGGCCATCGGCGCGTATCGTCACGATCTGGGCGACCAGCACGTGGTCTTCCTCGATACGCCCGGGCATGAAGCCTTCACCGCCATGCGCGCCCGAGGCGCGAACATGACCGACGTGGTCGTGCTCGTGGTGGCGGCCGACGACGGCGTGATGCCGCAGACCGTCGAAGCCATCAGCCACGCCAAGGCCGCCGGCGTGCCGATTGTCGTGGCGCTGAACAAGGTGGACGTGCCCAACGCCAACATCCAGCGTGCCCTGGGGCAACTGGCGGAACACGACCTTCAGCCGCGACAGTGGGGCGGCCAGACGGAAGTGATCGAAACGTCCGCCGCCACCGGCCAGGGCGTCGAGGAACTGGTGGAACTGCTGAGCCTGGAAGCGGAGATTCTGGAACTGCAAGCCGAAACCGACGCGCCGGGAAGCGGGTTTGTGGTCGAGGCCCGCATGGACCCGGGGCTGGGCGCAGTGGCGACCCTGCTGGTGCGCAGTGGTACGCTTCGGCCCGGCGACGTTCTGCTGGCCGGCCGGGGCTTCGGACGCGTGCGGCAGATTCACGATCATCGGGGCCAGCCGCTCGGCCTGGCTGGACCCTCCACGCCGGTGGCGGTGACGGGACTCGACGAAGTGCCCGAAGCCGGCGACCGGTTCTACGTCGTTTCCGATATCGAAGAAGCCCGCGAAGTGGCGACATCCCGCCGCAGCGAGGATCGCGCCAAAAGCCTCTCGGCCGCCGTCTCCACGCCGCGCAGCCTGGAAGAACTGCTGGGCAAAATCGAAGACGGTGAAGTCACGGAACTGCCCGTGATCATCAAGGCCGACGTGCAAGGCTCCATCGAGGCGCTGAGAGGGTCGCTGCAGAAAGTCGGTTCTGACGAGACGCGGTTGAACATTCTCCAGGCCACCGTGGGAGGCATCAGTACGGGCGACGTGACCCTCGCCGAGGCCTCCGGCGCGGTGATCCTGGGCTTCAACGTGGTAGCCGACCCCGTCGCGCGACGCCTGGCGGAGGAAAAGAAGATCGAAATCCGCCTCTACCGTGTGATCTACGAGCTGATCGAAGATATGCGCCTGGCCTTGGAAGAAGGACTCGCGCCGGAAATTCAGGAAGAATCACTCGGCCGGGCCGAGGTGCGACAAACGTTCAAGATTTCCCGCCTCGGCACCATCGCCGGTTGCTACGTCTCCGAAGGTCTCGTCCAGCGAAGCGCCAGGGTGCGGATTATCCGAGACAACGTGGTACTCGAGGACGAACGAACGCTGGAAAGTCTCAAGCGGGAAAAAGACGACGCCCGCGAAGTCAAAGCCGGCCTGGAGTGCGGCATCAAGATCGCCGGATTCGACGACGTCAAACAGGGCGACGTTCTGGAATTTTATCGGAAAGTGGAAGTGGCGCGAACCCTGGCGTAATTCGTCCCTGGTAAAAACGAAAATACTCCACGGATGACACATGGTACAAAACCGGATTTCACGGAGTGATTCACAATAAAAAAATCCGTGGAATCGTTTTTTCATCCGTGAAATCCGTGGTTGATTGATTCGACGAAGGAATTGGATAACGAGAATCTCATGGCGACGGTTCTGGCCTTACTGCACCTGGAATTGCACGTGCCGCAGGCCCGGAGCCTGAAAGACAAGCGCCGCATTGTCAAAGGATTCAAGGATCGCCTTATCCACCGGTTCCGCGTATCGGTGGCGGAAGTGGACGGGCACGAAACCCATCGCCGGGCCACCCTGGCCGTGGCGATGGTGGGAAATGATCGGGATCGCGTCGCCGGCGTGATACAGACCGTCTGGAACCTGGCCGCGACGCACCGGGACATGGTCCTGCTCGATCATACGATCGAATGGCTGTAACGCAAACCAGGCCTCGCAACACGATGTCACGAAGAACCGAGCGAGTGGGTCATCTGATTCGCAACACGCTGGGGGCGATCCTCCTGGCGAAGTTGTCCGATCCGCGCGTGGACCCGGCGAAGGTGTCGATCACGCGCGTGGAAGTGCCGGAGGACCTGCTGACCGCGAAGGTGTACATTTCGGTGGCGGGCAACGAGAAGGCCGAGGAATCCCGCGTGATCGCGGCCTTGCGCCACGCGGCGGGATATCTCCAGGAAAAAATGATGAAGCAGATTCAGCTGCGGCATACCCCGCGGCTGGATTTTCAGATCGACGAACAGTACAAAAAGACCCTGCACACGCTGAACCTGCTTTCGGAAGTGTCCGAGGAACTGCGTCAGAACGATCTGGCCCGGGCCGAGGGACACGTTCCGCCGGCCGAGCCGGAAGCGTGACGGGTGAACTCGATTTTCAGGATGCCGAACGGATGAAAGACGCCAGAACGTACGAACGGAAGGTCAAAAAACTGCTCCGCGGGGCGAAGAAAACCGCCGCCGCACCGGCGGCAAACACGCCGGAGGAACTGCTGCAGCGCATCATCGAGTCCATTCTTCTGGCCGACGCGACCGACGGAGACGTCGGCAAGGCAATAACGGCCATTCAGAAGGAATTTGTGGACTACAACGAACTCCGCGTCGCGCCGGAAAAGGACGTGATCGAGTGTCTTGGGAAAGAGCATCCCAGGGCCCGGACCAAGACGGCGGTGCTGCAGGCGGTGCTCAACGGCGTGTTCGACCGCGCCAACCAGCTCAGCGCCGAATACCTGGCCGATATGTCCAAACGCGACATCCGCCGCCATTTGCGCGAACTGGGAATGCCCCCCTTCAGCGAAGCCCTCACCGCCATGACGTGCTTCGGCGTGCACGCGATTCCCGTGGACGATACGCTATTTGAAACGCTGCAAATGAACGAATGCGTTCATGCGTCCTCGGACGTTGCCGACACGCAGGCGTTCCTGGAGCGAATCATCGCGCAGAAAGACGGCCTGGCTGCGCACGCATTTTTCCGACGTTATGTAACGCAACACGCCAAGGCCCTGGAGAAAAAACGCAAAGCCGACGCCGATCGCCTCGCCGCGGAAGAAGAAGCCAAGCGCAAGGCCGAGGAGGAAAAAGCCCGCCAGGCCGCCGAAGCCGCCGCCAAAAAGGCGAAAATCGAAGCGGAAAAAGAGGCGAAAAAGGCAAAAAAAGAGGCGGAAAAGCTCGCCCGCGCCGCCGCCAAAAAGGCGGCGAAAAAAGCCGCCAAAAAGGCGACAAAAAAGCCCGCCAAAAAGACGGCGAAGAAAACCGTCCGAAAGGTGGCGAAAAAACCCACAAAGAAATCTGTAAATAAATCCGCGAATCGATTCGTGAAAAAAACAGCGAAAAAAAAGACCGCACCAAAAACCAGAAAGAAATAGCAATACGCTCTCGCCGGGCGGCGAGGGATTTCGGCGGAAAGGAAATAAACCCTCATGGTGCACAAGGCTACGGACGACAAACTGGTGTTGGGTATTCCCAAAGGCTCCCTGCAGGACAGCACGGTGGACCTGTTTAAACGGGCGGGATACGACATCCAGATTTCCTCGCGCAGCTATTTCCCCGGCATCGACGACGACCAGATTTCCCCGTTGATGTTCCGCGCCCAGGAGATGAGCCGCTACGTCGAGGACGGCATCGTGGACGTGGGCCTGACGGGGTACGACTGGATCTGCGAAAATGAATCCGACGTGCACGAGGTCTGCGAACTGGTGTACTCCAAAGCCACCGCCCGTCCGGCGCGGTGGATACTGGCCGTCCCGGAGGAAAGCCCCGTTCAGACCCCCGAGGACCTCGACGGCGGCGTCGTGGCGACGGAACTCGTCGGTGTGACCACGCGGTACTTCCGGGACAAGGGGCTCAACGTGAAGGTCGAGTTCAGCTGGGGCGCCACGGAAGTCAAGGCCCGTATGCTGGACGGCATCGTGGACGTGACGGAAACCGGTAGCAGCTTAAAGGCCAACAAGCTTCGCGTGATCGACACACTGCTGACCAGCACGCCCCGCCTGATTGCCAACAAGCAGGCGATGGCCATCGAGTGGAAGCGCCGGAAGATCGAGAACATTGCCCTGCTGTTGCGCGGCGCGATCGCGGGCAAACGGAAGGTGGGGATGAAGATGAACGTCCCGCGGTCCGCCCTGGAAGCGGTCACACGCCTCATCATGGACAGGCTTCCGCCCGAAAAAAGCCCCACCCTTTCCCCGCTGGCCGACGAGGCCTGGGTGGCGCTGGAGATCATCGTCGAGGAAACCGTCGAGCGCGACCTGATTCCTGATCTCAAGCGGGCCGGGGCGTCGGGGATCTTCACGTATCCACTGAACAAGGTGATTCCGTGAAGTTGTGCCGCGCGATTTCGGGCCTGCTGCGTTTGGCGGCGATTTTACCGGTGCTGGCGATTCCCGCCTGTCAGCCGGCGCCCGAGGCGCCGAAGCACCCCTCCGAAGCCCAGCCGACCACGGCGCCGGTCTTGCCGCGGCGGGCAACGGTAAAACTGGACGATCTTTCCCCGCCCATCGCCAGGCCGATCTCCAAACCCTATCCCCGCCGCCTGCCCGCCGGCGCCGCCAAGGCCATGCACCAGGCACGCGAACTCCAGAAGAAAAAAAACTTCGCCGCCGCCGTGGAAAAACTCCAGCGGGCGAGGGATTTCGACCCCGACAATCCTCATATCCGTCAATTGCTGGGCATGGCGCAACTGTCCCTGCCGAATTACGGCGAGGCGCTGAAAAACCTCCAGGCCGCCTGCGAATACCTCGCCGACGACGTACAGATGCAAATCCTCCTGGGACAACTGTACCGAAACCTCCGCCAGCGCAACGAAGCCATTCTGCACTTTCGCACTGCGCTGAAGTGCAGCAACGCCAAACCCTCCAATCCACAGACCGCCTACGCCCTGCTGACGCTCAGCCGGCTGCTGGAAGAAGAAGGATATTGGACGGCGGCCCTGGAATGTCTGACTACCCTTGATTCCTACCTGCGTCAGCACGCCCGGGCGTATGAATCCAATCCCCTGCTGGAAAGCCTGCTGTTTCGCCCGGAAAAACTTAAAGCCATGCGAGGCCGGCTGCTGGCGATGCTCCTTCGCCACGAGGAGGCAATTCGACTTCTGACCAACGCCTACCACCGCAACCGCGCCGACGCCCAGACGGCGAACTGGCTGTTCGAGGCCCTGGTGGGGGCCAGGCAATACAACCAGGCCGAGACGATGCTCGTGGAACTCGCCGGTAGTGGTTCGCTGCAGGGTCTTGCCCCGACGCTGGCGAAGAATCTCTGCGACGCCTCCGACGACAAGACCATGCCCCTTCGCGTCTGGCGGGCCTTGCGGCGTGATGAAAAAGTCTCCGCGCCGCTGGCGATCAGCCTGGCCGGTTCGGCCCGGAAACGCGGCGCAACGAAACAGGCCGTCGCCATTCTGGACGACCTGCTGAAGGAGGTTCCCGATCACGTCGAAGGTGTGCAATTGCTCGCGGAGTTGTCCGTGGAAACCGGCGACCGGAACAAGGCGCTGCATCTTTTGGCGCGCCTGATCCGGGCCAATCCGCAAAGTCCCGACGCGGTGGCGGTCGGCGTGAAAACCGTCGCCGCGGGCAATACCGATCCGACCCTGCTGGAAACCTTCAGCGAGCAGACGTACCAGGACGCCGGCGACGCCAAATTCGCCCTGCACTACGTCGCCGGGCTTCTGGCGCTGCAGGAAAACAAGCCGCTCAAGGCGGCCGACCACTTCCAGCGCGCCATCCGGGAAAAAAAGAATTTTTATCCCGCCTACGACGCCCTGCTGGATCTGCATCTTCGCGCGAAGGACGCCGAGGCCCTTCGGGTGCTGCTGGATTTGTGCAAAGAAGTTGCCAAGGAGGAGTATTACTACAACTACCTCCTGGGTCGGGCGCGGCTGAGCGAGGGCAAACCCGACCAGGCCATCGACGCCCTGGAGGCGGCCCGGGAAAAAAATTCCACGCACGTGCCCACGCTTTTGACCCTGGGGAAGGCGTATCTCGCCCAGGCGGAGCGGTCGCGCGATGCCGACGTGCGGAGAATGTTCCAGACGCGCGCCCAGAGCGTTCTGCAAAAGGCGATTCGCCTCACGCCGGACGCGACGGACATCTATCGCACGCTGTTTGATCTGTATCTGGAGCAGAACGATCATGCCAAGGCGCTGGAGGTAGCCGACGCCCTGATGCGACGTCGGCCGGAACGCCCGGACGGGGCCTTGATGCAGGCCGAGGCGTTTCTGCACGCCGGGCGAACCGACCAGGCCCGCGTCGTACTGCAACTGCTGGTGAAAAAATTTCCCGATCATCCGATGATTCAGCTCCTGGCCGTCCAGGCCATCCTCAAGCGATTTCCCGGCGTCCTTCCCCGACCGGTGTACGATCAATCCGTGGATCGCCTGCGGGAGCTGCTACGCAAACATCCCGATCACGACAGGACGCGGCGATTTCTGGCGCAGTTGCTCTCCCAGGCCGTCCCCGGACACTACGACCAGGCCGCCGAAATCTGGGCCCAAATCGTTCGGCACAACCCGGATGACACAGCCGCCGCGGAAACGCTGGCCATGATGCGCCTGCGGGCGGGGCAATACGAAAAAGCCCTTCAATCCATTCGCCGGCTGCGCGAAACCCTGCCGAAGGACCTGACCCTGCGGCTGCTGGAAGCCGACGCCCTGGTAAAAGCAGGCCGGGCGGACGAGGCGACCCGGCTCATCCGCACCTGGTGGGATCAGGACAAATCCAACACCACCTGGGTCATGCTCCTGCTGGACCTTTACCAGGAAACCACCCGCCATGACGACGCCCTGCAACTCCTGGGTGAACTGAAAACCGACTCCCCGGACCTGTTGCCGAAGGAAGTTCGCATTTCGCGAACCCTCGCGTTTCTCTGCCGTGCGGGCCGATACGACCAGGCCGTCGCCCTGGCGGAAAAAAACCGCGACCCCCTCTACTACTCCGTACTGGTGGACGAACTGATCCGGGCGATGCGATCTACTCGCTTTGCCGTGGTTACGAACGCCCCAAACGGAACCCCCTCCACGCAATCCTACCTGCCGGAACATCTCAAAAAGCAATATGACCGGTTAATATCCATTCTGGACAAGGCCCATGCGAAGGAATCCGACGCCGCGAAGAAATCGCGCCTGCGGGATATGTTGTTGTACGCCCTGGCGCGCGATCATCGTTACACACGGGCCGTCGAAATGATCGACGGCTGGATGGATGAAATCGAGCAGGCCCAGCCCCGCCCTTCCGATGCCGTGGCGCAACGGGCGAAATGGCAGGAGGCCGCCGTTCGAATGCTTCTCTCGGCCGGCCTTCTGGATGAAGCCGCCTCGCGTCTTGATACGTATCTGGCCAATGATCCCAATAACGCCGCGCTGCACAATCTCCATTCCAGTCTTCTGAGTGAGCGGGGCAAAGACGCCCAGGCCGTCCGCGAACTCCAGCGGGCTTACGCGCTGCAGCCGAAGGATCCTTCCTATCAGAACAATCTCGCGTACATTCTCGCCGAAGGCGGCAAGCAACTCACGCGAGCGGAGCAACTCATCCAGACCGCTCTGCGGAGTGACGGACCCCATTCGACGACGGCCGACACGCTCGCGTGGGTGTACTACAAGCAGGGCCGGCTCGGTGAGTCGGCGGAGGTGTTCGCGTCCATTCTGCCGGAGGACGATGACGAGGACGACGTTCATACGGTGATCTGGGATCACGCCGGGGACGTGTTTTATCGCCTTGGATGGGTGGACCGGGCGGTGCATTACTGGACGCGGGCCCTGCGAGGCGCGAGGGACGAACCCGTCGCCAGCCGCGAAATTCAGCGGATTCTCGATAACACCCCGAAAAAACTCCAGGCCGTCCGGGACGAAACGCTTCCGCCCGTCGCGCCGCTGGGGAAAGAGGTCGAATCTTCCATTGAGAAAACCCTTCAGGAATACAAACAGAACCGCGTCGTTATGCCGGCCACAACAAGTCAGCCGGCGATGGAAGAATAGAGCATTTTTTGGAAAGAATGTCGTGAAAATCCCTGTTTTGCCTCTGTCTTCAGGGCGAAACAGGTTATTCCCATACGACAGAATTTTCACAAAATGCAATAAACCACGCAGACGGAGTACATGCAGGCATGGCCGGACACAGTAAATGGGCGAATATCAAGCATCGCAAGGGGCGGCAGGATGAAAAACGCGGAAAGATCTGGTCGAAGATCGCGCGGCAGATTATTGTCGCCGCCCGCGCCGGCGGGGGCGACCCGGCGGGCAATCTGACCCTGCGCTACGCCATCGACGAAGCCAAAGCCGCCAACATGCCCAAGGACACCATCGCCAACGCGATTAAAAAAGGCACGGGCGAGGTGGAGGGCGTGACGTATGAGTCGATGGTCTATGAAGGCTACGGACCGGGGGGCGTGGCGTTTCTGGTCAGTTGCCTGACGGACAATCGCAGCCGCACCGCCCCGGAAATGCGCAAGCTTTTTGAGCGCGGCGGCGGGCAGCTCGGCGCGACGAACTGCGTGGCGTACCTGTTCGACCAGAAGGGCACGTTTGTCATCCCGGCTGACAAGATGGAAGAAGACGCGCTGATGGAACTCGCCCTGGAGGCCGGCGCCGACGACGTGGTCGCCCAGGGCGAATGCTTCGAGGTCACCTGCGAACCCAGCGCCTTTTCGGACGTTCGGGACGCCCTGAAAAATAAGGGAATCGAACCGACCTCCGCCGAAGTCGCCATGATCGCCAAGACGACGATCACGCTCGATACGGACCAGGCCCGCAAGGCCCTGCAACTGATGGAAAGCATCGAGGACCACGACGACGTTCAGAACGTTTACACCAACCTTGACCTGCCCGATGAACTTATCGCCGAAGCTTCCGGTGAGTAAGAGCCTATAATGGTTTGACGGCGCGTCCCGCGGTCGGCGGTGCGCAGTAGGTCTATGGGCGGGAGGATGATGATGGATGAATTCGGCTGGATGTCGCGTCGTGAGCTTTTGCGGGCTGGCGCTGCCGGTGCGCTGGCGGCCCTGCTGCCGGGGCGACTGCTCTGGGGCGACGCCGCAAACGCCGCCGCCAAAATCTGGGTGTTTCACGGCCCGGACAAGACCCGCCTGATGAACGCCTGCCTGAACGTGATCGACCAAAACGGCGGTCTGGGGAGGAACGTCAGAAAACTCACGCTGAAAGTCAACGCCGCCTGGGCACGCACGCCGCGCCAGGGCGCCAACACGCACCCCGAACTGGTGGACGCCTTCCTGAAGGGCTGTCGCAAGCGGGGCGTTCGGGACTTGGTCCTGCCGGAGCACCCCTGCGACCGGTCCGAGGAGAGCTTCACGCAAAGCGGCCTGCAGGCCGTCGCCAGGGAAAACCACGCGCGAATGCTCGACCTGCGGAAGGAAAAAAACGCGTTCATTCCCCGGAACATTCCCAGGGGAAAAAATCTCCGGCGGGCCGACGTCGCCCGCGAGGTACTGGAAACCGACGCGCTGGTGAACCTGCCGGTTGTGAAGCATCACGGAGCGGCCCGCATGACGGCGGCGATGAAGAACTGGATGGGCTCGGTGCACGACCGCGGCGCGTGGCATCGAAACCAGTTGCACCAGTGCATCGCGGACTTCAGCACGCTTGTGCAGCCGCGATGGACCATCCTGGACGCCACGCGCGTCATGCTGGACTGGGGGCCCCGCGGACCGACGCGTAACATGAAGATCCCCGACCTGCTGATCCTCTCGCGGGACCCGGTCGCCGCCGACGCGTACGCCTCCACGCTGCTGTCCCCGCGCGGGCCGGGGGACGTGAGATATCTGGTGATCGCCGGGCGAATGGGCCTGGGCGAAACGGACGTGGAGAAAATGTCCGTGAAGAAAATCGAGGTGGAGTGAAACGGCGCGCCGCGATAATCCGGTGGGCGGTTCGCCTGGCGTTGCTGGCTGTGGCGGGGGCGCTGGCCGCCGGCGGCGCGGGGCCGGTCTGGCTGGCGAAACTGATTCCCTCGCTCAGTCCGCTGGCGGTGTTTTCGACGACGTTGGCGAATCGGGGATGGTATCTGGGCGTCTACTGGCTGATCGGGCCGACGCTGATGTTGGTGGCGGCGTTTTGGCGGGGCAGGGCGTTCTGCCGATGGGTTTGCCCCGTCGGGACGCTGGTTTCCGCTTTCCTCGCGTTTCAGTCCGAGCAAGGCCCATCTTCCGTGGCGGATCAACGCGTATCTGTTCTGGATCGTGATCGTCTCCTCGCTGGCGGGCCTGCCGCTGTTGCTGATGCTCGATCCTTTGGCGACGTTTCAGCGCGCCGCAGCCGCGGCCAGGGGATTGTACTTCGGGCTGTCGCTCGTACCGGGGCTGCTTTTGCCCGCGATTCTCGTGTTGTGCGCCGTTGCGCCGGTGGTCTGGTGCAGCCGTATATGCCCGCTGGGCTACGGCCTGGAGCTTCTGGGACGCCTGCGCCGGGAGAAACCCCGCGCGGTGTTTCTTCGGACGCGGCGTCATCTGCTGGCGGGTCTGGCGGTGGGAATCCCCGTCGGGCTGCTGGGGCGGTGGTGGATTCGCTCTCGATCACAACAGGCCGATGTGCCAATCTTACCGCCCGGCGCGAAGGACGCCGAAACTTTCGCCGCCGCGTGTATCCGTTGCTATGCCTGCGTTCAGGTTTGTCCCACGCGCGTCCTTCGTCCGATCGGCCTGGCCGGCCGATCGCCGGCGCAGTGGTTTCAGCCGGAGGTGGTCTGCTCTGCCACCGCCGCCGCGGCGGAGGGATATTGCACCGAAACTTGTACCAACTGCTCGAACGTCTGTCCGACCGGGGCGATTCGCCCGCTTTCGCTGCCTCAGAAGCGCCAGCGGAAAATCGCCACCGCCGAGGTGATCCGCAGCGCCTGCCTGGCCTGGTCCGACGGTCAATACTGCATGGTCTGCCAGGAATTCTGCCCCTATCACGCCATTGAAACGGACGAAGACGCTCAAGGCCTTCCTCGCCCGATCATTCGGGCGGACCGCTGTCGCGGCTGCGGCTTCTGCTTTCACGTCTGCCCGGCCATTCGGGAAGGCAAGGCCATCCGCCTTCACGGCCTGGCCGAGCAAGCGGATATCGACGATGGATACGCCGACCTGTTCGCCGCGAGAGCTTCGCGTTGAACGAGTGTGCGAGGTTTTTTCCGGTGGTCACACTCACAGATTGTCATCCTGAGCGAAGGGGCGAGCAACGCGAGCCCCGAAGTCGAAGGACCTCAAGCCTTCAAAATCATCAGGTCCTTCGACTTCGG
>JAFGEJ010000208.1 GCA_016931655.1 Phycisphaerae bacterium | reverse complement strand
CGGATCGCCGCGATGGTCGATCTGTGGTCCCGCCGGGCCGATCACGTTACCGCCGGGTGCGACTGGGTGGATTACCAGACCCGCTGGGATACGCTGATGCTGGCGCATTTTTCCATCGATCCCGACGCCCTGCGAAAGGGCCTCGAACCGCAGTTGCGGGAATACGAAGCCGCACCGAACGACGACGCGCGGCCTCTGCGCGTCGTGCACGCGAGCAATCACCAGATGGTCAAGGGAACCGCCGCCCTGCGACGGGCCGTCGAAAATCTGCGGCAGGAAGGCTGCCCAATCGAGCTGATCGAGTTCTACCGCACGGATCATGAAACCGTGCTGCGGGAAATGGCCCTGGCCGACGTGGTCGCCGATCAATTCGTCGTGGGCTGGTACGCCATGTTCTGCCTGGAGGCCCTGAGCCTGGGCAAACCCGTTTTGTGCTACCTTCGCCGGGACTTAATCGACCTGTACACGTACGCCGGGCTGGTCGAGCCGGGCGAAATCCCGATCCTGAACACCGACGTTTCCTCCATCGAATCCCGGCTTCGCGAGTTGTCTCGGGACCGCTCACAACTGCGGGCCGTCGGATCGGCCGGCCTGTCGTACGTGCGGAAGCATCATTCCACCGAAGCCGTCGGGCGGGTGTTCGACGGCATCAATCGCTCGCTGGGCCTGGAACCGCGAAACGCCCCGAACCACGGATAGCGCCGCACGATCGTGTCGAAACCAAAACGAACATATCGGATTTTTCTCGGCCTGGTGGAAATCGCGGGCCATTATCGCTCCCTGGCGGAGGGATTCCGCCGGCTGGGGCATCAGGCCACCTTTGTCGACACCCTCGGAAACTGCAACCAGTACGAGAACCGTTCCCGCGGAAATTGGCTTCTTCGGTGGATCGATTATCTCGCCGCCCGCTGCCAGACGGCGCGAACCGTCCGGCGAAATCGGATGTGGCGTCTGCTGATCATGCTGTTCAAGCCCCCGCTGTTCCTCTACGCCGTCTGCAGGCACGACGTGTTTCTTCTGGGACACGGCACCTCGTTCCTGTCCTTTTACGACCTTCCCCTGTTGAAGCTGTTGGGAAAGCGCGTCCTGGTTCAGTTTCACGGCACGGACAGCCGCCCGCGCTACCTGGACGCCTTTTTCCAGAGAAACAGCGAGCGGCCTGACGTCGCCCGGCTGGCGCGGCAGACCCGAAAGCAAAAACGCGTCCTTCGCCGAATCGACCGCTGGGCCGACGTTGTCATCAACATCGGGCCTCAGGGACATCTGCACGAACGCCCCTTCGTCCAGTGGCTTCGCGTCGGCCTGCCGTCCTGCCCCGACCCCCTGCCGGAACGCTCGGAGGTCTTCCAGCCCCGCGCCGCCGGGCCGGTGCGCATCCTGCACTGCCCGTCCAACCCCGCCGGCAAGGGAACCCCGCGGATTCGGGAGATGATCGAAGCCGTCCGCCGCGTGCGCGACGTCGAATACGTCGAAGTGGTGGGCCAACCGAATGCCGTGGTCCTGCGGGAATTGCGCCGCTGCGACTTCGTGATCGACCAGGTGTACGCGGACTACGCGATGGCCGGCTTCGCCACCGAAGCCGCCTGGTTCGCCAAGGCGGTCCTCGTGGGCGGGCTGGCGGTGGATTCCTGGAAACGGGAACTGCCCGACGAAGCCCACCGCCCCCCGACGCTGTATTGCTATCCCGATCAAATGCCCGAAATGCTCCTGCGGCTGATCGACGACGAGAAATTTCGCGTGGAACTCGGACGCCGCGCGCGGGACTTCGTCGAGACCCACTGGCATCCGGTGAAGGTGGCGAAAAAGCTTCTGCTGGCGATGGAGGGCCGGCTGTCAGCCGACTGGTACGTGGACCCGAAGGACATCCGCTACATCGGCGGCTGGGGCATGCCTCCCGAACGGCTGCGGGACGTCGTTACCCGCATGGTCGAAGCCCACGGCCCGGAGTCCCTTTGCGTGGACGACAAACCGGAATTGCAGGACGAATTCCGCCGGCTCCTCCGCGGGGAACCGCTCTCGTTGGAAACGGGCCTGGCGAGCCTGAATACGCGATAGCTCCTCCGCGGGCCCGCCTCCCGGCGGCCTGTGAGCGACCTTTTTTCTGGCATTCCACGATTATATTGTCATCCTGAGCGAAGGCCCGAACGAAGTGAGGGCCGAAGTCGAAGGACCTATATGCTTCAAAATCATCAGGTCCTTCGGCTTCGGGGCTCGCTCCGCTCGCCCCTCCGCTCAGGATGACAAAATAGAGGCGCGGCCAGAAAATCCGGTTGCTCCCGGCGGCCTGGTGCGACGGCGGAAGAGGGTTGCTCCCATCGCATTTCATGGTAAAATTCACGTTCGGGGCGTTTAGCTCAGTTGGCTAGAGCGCATCCCTTACAAGGATGAAGTCACTGGTTCGAGTCCAGTAACGCCCAGTGCTCCGAGCACTCCGAAAACGGCCTTGCCAAACCGGAACCCGAATCAAAAGGCCGCATGTTCCTCCGATCCCGGCGGTTGATCGTTCCGGCTGCGGTGGTAAAATACGCTCACCATGTCCGGGAGCGGTTTCCGGGACGAAACGGCAAATTGCCAAAATTTCTTATCAACATCAGTTAATTCATGTCCCATGCCAGCACAGATACTAATCGCATGGCTGTCGTAGCGAGAACAACAACTCTTAGCCAGGCGGATATCGTACAAGCCGTACTGTCCAGCCATGATATCCCCTCCTATATCCTGAACGAAAATACATCTGCCACGTTGCCGCACCTTTTTCTGGCGATTAATCATGCGGGACTTCAAATTGTCGTTCGACAATGCGATTGGGAACAAGCCCGAATGATTCTGGAGGACCGTTCACAAAGAATAGAGGTCACCGAGATCGAGAAAAAACAACCGGATGTTCAGGAATCCTGCAAGAAGAAATATGCCAAAAAAGCGTATTATTCATTCTGGTTCGGCTGTCTAAACTCCCTCTTTTTTATCCTTGTGCCATATTATTTCTTCCGGGCACTTTTTTCGAATGATGAACTCACGAAAAGGGACAGGAAACAATATTACAAATACATGACATTCATATCTATCCTGATCTGTATATTGATCGTTATTGTCTGGTTCTGTTTCCTGCTGTGGTACCGATAAAGATTCTCTACTGAATTACACCGTTATTTTTCGCAAGCCGAAAACCGTGAAGTGGAAAAGGGATTGGAATCAGGAATTTCCTCCCGACTATTTCTTAGGTGTGTCTGGAAAATAGTGACCTATTCGTAATTTAATTACCCCCCCCCAAAAACCAACCCGCCGGCGCACGACGGCAACGCGGGAAAATCAAATTTCCTGTCAGAGTTCCCTTGAAGGCGGTGAATTCATCTACGAGATCTCTGAAAAACCGATTTTTTACCACAGAGACTCAGAGGACTCAGAGAAAACCTTAAGAAAATACCTCTTTCTCTGTGATCTCTGAGTCTCTGTGGTCAATTTTTCAGAATTCTCCTACCCCAATTCCTTTTGAAGATGTTCCGCGAGCAGCGTTTTGATGACGGCCTGCCGGTTGATTCCCAGCCGACGGGCTTTTTCGTCAAGGCGGTCCACCATCCACGAGGGGAAATCGACGTTCACCCGGCGAATATCCCGGCCGGGGCGACGCACGTTTTTCAAATCGAGATAGTCCGAAACATCCTCCCCGTTATCAAAACGGCGATCGAATTCCTTCGCACTGATTGTTTTCCGTTTTTTAGCCATCGTATATGTCCTTTTCCGTTTTCCGGCTGCGACGAACTGAAATGATGCGAATCGCATCGCCGCGAGAAGTCACCACAGCCGTCCAGTACACGCCGCCGATGCGCCCAATAACCAGATCGCGTCGTTCCGAGACGCATCGAGTCCGCACGACCGCCCGATTTTCGTCCAGCCACAAGGCCTGTGCCTCCTCAAAGTCGATGCCGTGTTTTTCCTTATTTGCATCGCTTTTGTTGCGGTCATATTCAAAATCCATACCTTTATTATATACATAAGATATATTTCAGGGAAATACTTTTTTTCTCCTTTTCATCGAGCCGCCGCCGGGTGGAGGAGGTCCCAGCGTCGGTGTTTCCGTTGGCGTCGCGTGCCTGATGTTGCGCGGAATATTTTGCAAAGGCTTTGAAAAGCGGTTATCATAACCGGCAGCTTTGTTGATGCCGATGCGGTGCAGCCAATCGAATCTTTTGATCTTGTAACGTTGCACGCTTTCGCCGGTTACAAACCGTTCCTCTTGTTCCGTAACGCCCACTGCCATGAAGGACGAATCTCTTCTTCAGCGGGTTCAGACGCCACACCAGTTGCGGCGAATGAGCATGAAAGAGCTGGAACGCCTCGCCGAGGCGCTGCGCGAGCGGATCATCCAGGTCGTCAGCCGCAACGGCGGACACCTGGCGAGCAATCTCGGCATCGCGGAACTGACCATTGCCCTGCATTACGTCTTTGACTTCTCGCGCGACCGGCTGCTGTGGGACGTGGGGCATCAGTGCTACGCGCACAAAATTCTCACCGGCCGCGACGGGCGGTTTGACACGCTTCGTCGCAAGGACGGCCTGAGCGGATTTCCCAGCCCAGCCGAGAGCCACTACGACCTGTTCGCCACCGGTCACGCCGGGGCGGCGATTTCGACAGCCGTCGGCCTGGCGTGGTCCGACCAGCAGGCCAGGCGCGACACGAACGTGGTCGCCGTCGTGGGTGACGCGAGCATCGTCAACGGACTGAGCCTGGAGGGACTGAATAACGCCGGTATGCTGCGGCGGCAGTTTCTCGTGGTGCTCAACGACAACTCGATGGCCATCGACCGCACCCACGGTGCACTGGCCGACGTGCTGGAGCGCGTCCGCATGGACGCACGCTACGGCGACCTGAAGGCCACCACGGAGCAACTCCTGCACCGCCTGCCGATGGGCGGGGAAATCAAGGACGCCCTGAGGCACATCAAGGAAGGTCTTCGCACCACGCTGCACGGCCCGAAGGTGTTTGAAACGCTGGGATTCAATTATTTCGGCCCGATCTCCGGACACGACGTTGCGACGCTCATTCGCGTGCTGGAACGCATCCGGCAGATGCCGTATCCGACGGTTCTGCACGTGCACACGGAGAAAGGCCGAGGCTGCGCCTACGCCGTGGACGACCCCTGCCGGTTCCACAGCCCCGCGGCTTACACGATCCGCGACGGAAAAGCGGTGTTTCCGTTGCCGTCGCGCCCGACGTGGACCCGGGCCTTTACCGACGCCCTGGCGCAGCAGGCCCGCCGCGACGATCGCGTGGTGGCGATCACGGCTGCGATGGCCGACGGCACGGGACTGGCGGAGTTCCGAAATGAATTCCCCGATCGCACGTTCGACGTGGGCATCAGCGAGTCGCACGCCGTGGCGATGGCAGCCGGGCTGGCCAAGGGAGGCCGGCGGCCGGTCGTGGCGATTTACTCGACGTTCATGCAACGCGCCTTCGACCAGGTGTTCGAGGAAATCTGCCTGCAAAAACTTCCCGTAGTGCTGTGCATGGACCGGGCGGGCCTGGTCGGCTCGGACGGCGCGGTGCATCACGGCTTTGCGGACATTGCATACCTTCGTCCGCTGCCGGGAATGGTTTTGGCGGCGCCGGCCGACGAAGCCGAACTGCGGGCCGCACTGGATTTCGCGCTGCGGCACGACGGGCCGGTGGCCATTCGCTATCCGCGGGACGAGGTTCCGCCGGCCCTGGCGGATGAGTGCCCGCCGTTTGAGCTGACCCGGGCGCGCGTGCTGCGGGAAGGCCCCGACGCGACGATCCTGGCCTACGGCGCAATGGTCGCCCCGGCGATGGCCGCGGCGGAGTATCTTGCCGACGCCCGCGGCATCCGGGCCGCCGTCGTTAACGCCCGCTTCGCCAAGCCCCTGGATACGGCGACGATAGGCCGATGTCTTGCCGGCGGGGCGCCGATGGTCGTCGTGGAAGACCACGCGAAAATCGGCGGTCTTGGCTCAGCCGTCCTGGAACTGGCCGCCGAACGTGACCTGCGGGTCGGTGCGATCCGCTGCCTGGGCATCCCGGACCGCTTCGTCGTCCACGCCTCCCGCGACGAACAACTCGAAGACGCCGGCCTGACCACGCAGAATATCGCCGAGACCGTCTGCGACCTGCTCGCCCACACTCCACACACCGAAAAAGAGAACACGAATAAAACGAAGTAAGACAATCCGGCGGAACGGCAAGCCCATTTCAAAGTTGAATTGTCGACTTGCCGTTCCGCCGGATCGAATTCACCGAATTGAGAAAAAAACGCCCCTTTATTCTTTCACGGATCGCAATTCCCGAAGTTCTTCGCATCGCAGTGCCACGACCAGCACTACCCAGACGCCCAGGCCTGCGAAAATGCACAGAATCAGCAGCACCACCGCCGGGGCAAAATGACCAGCCCAGTCGCGTTGCAAGGCGGGATGCAGGCGCTGCACCCACGGGAAAACGTACCGCCAGGCGGCCCACATCGCACCGGCCATCCCCGCCGTGGCAAGGGCCGTCTTTCCCAGCGCCGCGACGATCCGCCGAAAGCCGATCCGCCCCCAGCGGCTCCGCAGCACCCAAATGAGAATCAGCGAATTGGCTGTGGAGGTCGTCGCCGTCGCAAGCCCGATCGCCCCGGCCCGCAGCGGCGAGAACACGAGCGCCGCCACCAGAATAATGTTCACGCTCGACAGGCAGATCGAGACGCGCAGCGGCGTGCGAACGTCCTGCCGCGAGAAGAACGCCCGCAGCAGGATATGGTTGCAGAAGTACGCCCACATGCCCAGGCAATACATTCGCAGCACGTAGGCCGAGTCGGCGACGTCCCGCGGCTGAAATTTCCCGCTGCGATACACCGTCGCGATGGCCGGCTCCGCCAGCACGATCAGCGCCACGCCGGCGGGAATCGCGAGAAATCCGCACAGGCGCAGGGCGCGATTCGTCGCGTCGCGCAGGCCCGCGGTGTCGTTTCGGCTGGCGTAGCGGCTGAACAGTGGGAACACCACCGTGGCAATGGAAATCGCCAATATCCCCATCGGAAAACTGTACAGGCGCTCCGCGGCGTACAGGTGCGTCACCACGCCGTCCTCCAGCGGCCGCGCGACGGTCCACCACAACAGCTTCACCGTGGGCGACTCAGGGGTGGCCGTCATCCACCACGCGTACACGCCGTCGAAAAACGAACTGAACTGCACCACGCCCAGCGGGACGAGCATCGGCAGGAACAGTTTGCCCATGCGTTTGACTTCCGGCAGGATCGGCTTCGGGCGGGGCACGACGGCCAGGCCGACGCGATGGAGCATCCAGACCACGCCGGCCAGTTGCACCACGCCCGCGACGATTACCGCCGAGGCCAGCAGAAACAGGCCCCCCTGGCTGGCGCCGGCCAGCCACGCCCGGGCCGCCAAGGCCGCGACGATCATACACACGTTCAGAATGACCGGCGCGAAGGCGGGATACGCGAATCGCCCCTTGCACTGCAGCGCCGCGGCCCCCAGCGCCAGCAGGCAGACGGTGACCATGAACGGCATGACGATCAGGAGCAGTTGCAGCAGCAGGGTTCGGTCCCACGCGCCGGGCCGAACGATCAGCCACGCCCCCACGCCGCCTTCCACGAGCAGAAGGATCGCCGCCAGGAGCATCGCCAGCACGCCGGCGGTGTTGGCCAGCACCAGCCTGGCCTTCGCCCAGCCCTGCGCCTCGGCTACGTGCGTGAAGACCGGCACGAAGGCCGCCGACAGCGCCCCCTCGCCGAACAGACGCCGGAACGTGTTGGGAATGCGAAAGGCCGCCCAGAACGTGTCCGTCAGACGGTTCGCCCCGAAGGCGAAAATCGCCCGGTCGCGCAGCAGCCCTAAAATGCGCGACAGCAGCGTCAGGCCCGCGACGACCTTCGCGGCTCCGAAAAACCGCTCGCGCTCGACGTGGTGGGTGTCGTTCATGGCCGAGGGGTTTCTCAGGGGGTCCAGTAGCTCGTTCGGCGGGCGTAGATCTGGGTGATGAACCATTGGCCCTTCGGATCGCACTGGGCGGACAGGCCGGTTTCGTCGTAGAGATGGAACAGCAAATCCCGCCGGGCGTTCGGCTGGCTCAGCCAGTAGTCCACCACCTTCTGGGCGACGTTGTCCACGCCGGGCGCGATCTGGGCGAGGTTAATCGCGCAGAGGTTCCAGTTGACGCCCTGGTCGGTCAGTTGCTCGCCCACGTCCTTCCCGTCGTTGGAGAATCGCGTTACAAGCCCCAGTTGCACCATTTCGGCGGTGTGTTTGCGGGCGGCCACGCACAGGTCAGGCCGGAGCGTCAACGGCATGACGCCGGCTTTGCGGCGGGCCTCGTTGGCGCGCCACAGCAGGCTGCGCTCCACCGGGTTCAGCTCCGACAGCAGCGAGCCTTCCGGCAGCGGCGGAACCGCTTCCTCATCCGTCCGGCTGGACGGCGCGCAGCCGACGGCCAGGAACATCGCCGCCAGCAGCAGCACGATCAGCCGCAACGACCCGGCGGCGGGGAAACCTCTTTGCAACATCCTACATAAACGACGGTTCGGGCTCATGGTTGACCTCCCAAGCCATTGTATGTCCGGAAACTCCGGGACCATAAACCCCATTATGAATCCGCCCCGCCGCGTTGTCCACGGAAAAGGGGGCTTTGTAGTCGGGAGTCAGTAGTCAGGAGCCGGTAAAGAGCCGGGCCTGTTAAGGCCCGGATTCCGCACGGAAGAGGGGACTGGGGAATGGGAACTCGTATCTCGGAATTCGGAGATGTGTAGGGCGTGCAACTCGATTGCACGCGAGATGATGAAGATTGCGCGTGCAGCGGACTGCACGCCCTAATGGTATGACAAAGCTGTCTCCTTGGTAAGATGTGTTTGCCTAAAAACCATCGAACCGAAAGGAGACAGCCATGAT
>JAFGEJ010000207.1 GCA_016931655.1 Phycisphaerae bacterium | reverse complement strand
GTTCCCCCTGCGGGCCGCCGAGGGCGGCGTGCTCATCCGCGCCGGGCAGACCGAAGGCAGCGTGGACCTGGCGCGACTGGCGGGCCTTAAGCCAATGGCCGTCATCTGCGAAATCATGAAAGACGACGGCACGATGGCCCGGCGCGACGACCTGGACCTCTTCTGCCGTGAACACAATCTCAAGATGTGTTCGGTAGCCGACGTCATCCGCCACCGTCTGCGGTCGGAAAAACTCATCCGCCGCGAGGTGGAAATCGACCTGCCCCTGGAAGCGGGCGTGTTCCACCTGATCGCCTACGCCTCGCTGGTCGATCCCGAGCCGCACGTGGCGCTGTGCTACGGCGGCGTCGGCAAGCTCGACGAACAGGGCCTGCCGATCGTACACGAGGAACCCGTCCTGGTGCGCGTGCACAGCGAATGTTTAACCGGCGACGTGTTCGGCTCGCTGCGGTGCGATTGCGGCCCGCAGTTGCAGGCCGCCCTGCAAGCCGTCGCCCAGGCCGGCAAGGGCGCGGTGGTCTACGTCCGCCAGGAAGGGCGCGGGATTGGGCTGGTGAACAAGCTCAAGGCCTACCAGCTCCAGATCGAGCAGGGGATGGACACCGTGGAGGCGAACCTGCACCTGGGCTTCGAGGCCGACCGGCGGGACTACGGCGTCGGCAACCAGATTCTGCGCGACCTGGGCCTGCGAAAGCTCCGCCTGATGACCAACAATCCCCGCAAAATTTACGGCCTGGAGGGCTTCGGCCTGGGCATCGTCGAGCGCGTGCCGCTGGAAATCCCCGCCGGCGAACACAGCCGGGGCTACCTGCGCACGAAAAAAGACAAACTCGGACACCTGCTGGACAACGTGTAGAAGCCGGGGTAGCATATAGCCCAAGTAGATCTCGTGGTTCTCCGTCGAAGGCGAATCCGTCTACAAGGAGATGGCTTTCAAATGGGTGAATTATTGACGATGGAGAAGGGGCGCAGCCCGTTTAGTCCGGGACAACCCGTATCCCCGGATATGTTCGTGGGCCGTCATCCGCAAATCGCCCGTATGTTGCGATCTTTCTCCCAAATCGCCCTGGGAAAACAAGAAAACCTTTTCGTTACAGGGGAATACGGAATCGGAAAAAGTTCGCTGATCTCCTATGTTCGGCAGGTCGGCGAACGGGAAAAGAACGTAATTGGTTTTCATGTATTTCTTGGAGGCGTCAGTACACTCGAAACTCTTGTTCAGCAGGTGGTTTCGCGAATCATACAGCATTCGCAGGGCAAAGGGGTTTGGGATTGTTTAAAAGATCTGCTGGGGCGATATGTGGAACAGGTTGAACTTTTCAAAGTCAAACTCAATCTGTCTCGCCTGAAAAAGGATGCACCAAGCTTAGCCCATGATTTTCTTCCATTTCTTCGTCGCCTATGGGAAAAACTTGGGAAGCACTTTGACGGCATGGCCTTGTTTCTTGATGATCTGAATGGAATCACAAGAACCCCGGAATTTGCCGCTTTCATCAAGAGCCTTGTGGATGAAATCGCCACATCGGGAGAAGAACTTCCTCTGCTGTTGGCCCTGTCCGGTGTTCCGGAACGAAGGATGGAAATACTGGCCAATCAGCCTTCCGTAGCCAGAATTTTTGACATCATTGAGGTTAACCCTCTGGAGAATGATGAGGTATCTGATTTTTTCGTAAAAGCATATGCTTCGGTCAATATGTCTGTTGAAAAGGACGCGCTCCAACATCTTGTCTTTTATTCCGGCGGACTTCCCAAGCTCATGCACGAATTGGGCGATGCCGTTTATTGGATTAATACCGATGATATAGTTCAACGAAAAGACGTGGTTCCCGGAATTATAACCGCCGCGGATATCGTTGGGAGAAAGTATTTTGAACCGATTCGTGAGGCATTACATAGTGTCGACTATCATTCCATTTTGAAGAAACTCGGCAGCTCGGAAACCGGCCTGGAGATTTCCTTCAAAAAAGCAGACTTGGCCAAGGGATTGAGTGAAACCGAGCAGAAGAAACTGGCAAACTTTCTGAATCGAATGAAAAAACTTCACGCCCTGTTCCCGGGAGAGTCTCGTGGAGAATGGGTATTTCCCAATCGACTGGTTCGTCTGTATCTTCTTTTGGAATCCAGTAAAGAGAATCGAAGTTAAACCATGTCGGTTTCAATAACATGCCGACACCAAATAGGTTGTCGTTTGTTATTTATTTTCCTTACTTCTTTTTACCTTCTTCCCCTCGGCTGTTCCACATCGCCCCAGCCGCGTGTGATCGCCGAGCGGGTGTTTGAGGGGAATCGGCTGGAGGCAATTGTCACGACGTTTCCCGGCGAGCCGGCGGACCTGGCGGTGGAATCGTGCACCGTTCCTGACGGCCCCGCCGCCAGCGTCGAAATCGAGCGAATCAAAATTGAAGGCCGGCCCGGCTGGCGATTGCGCTGCGGCGCCCCGGCGGGCGAGGACCAATTGACGCTCCGGGCCGTCGTCCGCCACGCCGGCAGGCGGTTTGAGATAACAATTCCGTTTCACCGCCGCGACGCCTTCGTCGCCCGACAGGGCCGGGTCGTCATCCGCTGGACGGCAGGGAGGGAACGTCTCGCCGACCTCGGCCCGGATACAGCCAAAAAACCTTCCTGACGCGCAGGCGCGTCCTCATGCAGCCGCGAGTCTGGATTTGGGGGCGGTGCACTTTCTCGCCGTTTCGGATTCCTTCTGAGAAGACGGTGAGGCGTCTCCCTCAACGAGTTGCTCCCGGAGGTGTTGTTCGCTTTGGGAAAGTTTCTCGAGCATGGAGTGGTTCTCATCAGCCGCTGCGGAAATGTCAGCCGCTGCCGTGGTAATCTGCCGGATTAAATCGTCCAGCCGCTCGACCAGCGCGGCAAAGCCCATTCCAGCCTGGCCAAGTCGACTGGCTTCGATTCGGCCATTGAACGTGACCATGTGCGCCTCGCGCAGCAATTTGGACACGTTGCCGTCGGCGGTCTGAATTCGCCCCTGGGCGTGGCCGGCCTGTAAGCGCAGTTCGCTGAGTCGTCCGCAGACGTCGTGGGCGATATCTCCGATCTGCCGGGCCTGGCTGTCGATCATTTCGCACAGGATCCGCGCCCCCCCGGCGCTGATGACGTCCCAGTGGCTTTGCGTTTCCCGGCGTGCATGGAAAATTCTGCTTTGCACGTCCGACGAACCCGTCAGCTCGACCAGCGTTTGCAGCGGAGGCCATTTCAGTACGTCGTCGATGTCCCTGGTGGTCTTGATGCCCAACTCGCGGGCGCGCAGCACGCCCGGCGCGTTTTCGCTGAGATCGCAAAGAATTCCGACGTTCATGGAGGCCATCTGGTGGAAATAGTCCACCAGAACCGCCGCGGCCCGACCACCGCCGACAATACCGATATTCATGGATACCCCTTCTACCCGTACCACGCGGGAGAACAGCGTAACGAAAGAAAAAATTACCTTCCTTTTGTACTAGTATCGGAGTTCCGGCGGAGATTTTTAATAAGAAATCCGGGGTATCCTCGATTTCGCAGGCGCCGGAAAATCGTATCTCAGTGAAATCCTTTTCCGGATTCCGAGCTCCAAAATACGAATTCCGAAATACAAGTTCCCCCTCCTTCCACCTTGCATTTTTCGCAAATCGGATGTATAAGGTACGGTTCACGTGTGGACTCACGATACCCCTATAGATGAAGGAGAAAGACCATGTTAGGCAACACGTTTGGACGCGTATTTCAGGTCACGACGTGCGGCGAGAGCTACGGCTGGCACGCGACGGCCGAGCAGGCCGGCTACGGCGGCGGACTGCTGGCGATCGTTAACGGCGTGCCGGTCGGCATCAAGCTGGACGTGCAGAAAATCCAGAACGAGCTGGACAAGCGCCGCCCCGGCCAGAGCAAGATCGACTCGCCCCGCAAGGAGACCGATCGCGTGGAGATTGTTTCCGGCTGGTTCGAAGGCGTCACGTCCGGCGGCCCGCTGGGCATGATTATCCGCAACGTCGATACGCAGGACATTCACATCAATCAATACCGCGAGGTGAAGGAGGTCATCCGTCCCGGCCACGCGGAAGCGAACTTTTTCCATAAGTACGGCGAGTTTTGCGACTGGTGCGGCGCGGGGCGCGCCAGCGGCCGAGAGACCGTCACGCGCGTGGCCGCTGGTGCGGTCGCCAAGCAGGTGCTCGACACGCGCGGCATCGAAGTCCTCAGCCACGTGATCGAATCGCACGGCATCAAGGGCCGAAGCCTCGCCGAAGGCACAATGACGTTCGAGGAAATGAAGGAAAACTACCGCAAAAACGAGTTGAATTGCTGCGACGCCAAGGCCGCCAAAACGATGCTCGACGACCTGCTGAAGGTCGCCGACGCGGGCGACACCGCCGGCGGGGCGATCGAAGTGATCGTGCGCGGCGTGCCGGCCGGCGTCGGCGAACCGGTGTTCGACAAGCTCAAGGCCACCATCGCCCACGCGATCTGCAGCGTGGCTGCGATGACGGGCCTGGAGTTCGGCTTCGGCGCCCAGGCCGCGAAAATGCTCGGCAGCGAGTGGAACGATCAGCCGTACGTCGAAAACGGCGCCGTCCGCTGGCGGACGAATCATTCCGGCGGATTCCTCGGCGGCATGACCACGGGCGAGGACATCCTCTTCAAGGTCTACGTCAAGCCCACGCCCACGATCTCCAAGCCGCAGGACACCGTCAACATGATCACGATGAAGGAAGACAAGCTGGCCGCCATCACGCGACGCGACATCACGCTGCTGCCGCGCTGGTATCCGGTAGCCGAGGCCATGACCGCCATCGCCGTCCTGGACGGCCTGTTCCTCACCGAAGCGTGGTACGGCATGAACGACAAACTCGACCCGAAATGGCGGGCGATGACCCAGCCGCGAAATACGGGGAAATATACGAAGTAAGCCTCACTGCTACGCAGGGCGGCAGAGAAATCAGAATATTGAATACGTTGATCTGACTTTGGTTTATTACGCGGCGTTCCACAGGAGCGCCGCGTTTTCTTTAAGGCAGGGATGAAATAGATTCCGCTTCTTTTCCCAAGGTGTTGTAAAAAAGATAATTCCAAGGTACTCTGCCTGAAATCCGTCTATTCCTTTTTTCTTGAGAATGGTACAATGGGCAGACACGAAAAGATTTTGCTTCGCGTTCTACGAGGAACATCCGACGCGAATATCGCGTTTTCCGATTTGCGACAGTTGTTGATTCATTTGGGTTTCGAGGAACGAATTCGCGGAAGCCATCATATTTTCTTTCGTGATGGAGTTATGGAAATTTTGAACCTCCAACCCAAAGGAACCAAAGCAAAATCTTATCAGGTAAAGCAGGTAAGAACCGTTTTGCTTAAATATCAACTCGCGGGAGACGATAATGTCTAAATATGAAATTATTATCTATTGGAGCGAGGAGGATCAGGCCTTCATCGCCGAGGCGCCGGAACTTCCCGGTTGCGCCGCCGATGGAGCCTCAATGCGGGAAGCCCTGGTGAACGTGGAAATAGTGATTCAGGAATGGCTCGAAACGGCAAAAGAACTGGGCCGGGAGATTCCTCAACCCAAAGGGCGTCTGCAATTTGCGTAAACCATGCCTTTCTGATGGTGACGGGAAGAATTTGCGGCTTGATGTATCGTCTGCGACGGGAAAAACTCAACTGGCCTTGTGAATAACGCCGGGAATAAAAAGCTTCGTATTTCGGCGCGGTTTTCAAGCATCCGGCCTCCGGATTCTCCGGTACGAACGCGGCAAAATTATCCTGAGATTCCCCTTGTTTCGTTTGATAATAATACGTATACTTAACGAGGGATTATACGTATTGAGGAATCCGCCATGACCAAGTTGACGTTAAGCGCCGACGAAAAGACCATCCAACGCGCCAAATGGATCGCCGGAAAGCATAACACCAGTGTTTCGGCTTTGTTTTCACGGTTCGTGCGGTCAATGGAAAAGCGGGAATGGGCGGATGCTCCGCTTGGACCCATCACCAAAAAGGCCAGCGGACTGGTATCCCTTCCGAAAACCCGATCGGACAAGAAACTTCTCGCCGACGCTCTGGCCGACCGCCACGGGAGGATGTGATGAGAGTTTTGCTCGACACAAATATCCTCCTGGATGTTCTGGGTCGGCGCGAACCGTATTATGAGGACGCCGCGCGGATCTGGACGCTGGCGGAGACGGGAAAAATCGAGGCGTTCGCCTCGGCGATCAGTTTCACCAACATCTTTTACATTGTTCGTAAATTCCGGGATCTTCGCGCCGCGAGGCAAGCCGTCAAATGGATGCGCGACGTGTTTCACGTCGCTCCCTGCGACGACACGATTCTGCACCAGGCCATCGACGCCAACTGGCGCGACCTGGAAGACGCGGTGCAGTACTTCTCCGCGTGGCGCATCGAAGCGTCGTATATCATCTCGCGGAATACCGGAGATTTCACGAAATCCGACACGGACGTGCTCCGTCCTGAAGAGTTTTTGGCGATGCTCAGCATGACGGAGTAAATTCGCCTTCCTACGGGAAATACCACAGAACCGGCAGGCCGTGCAGGTGCGCCAGTTCCAACATATCTTCCATTTCCGGAATCAGCAGCACCATCAACGTGTCCACGGCGATCCGTTGAATCGCCCGAACGGAAACGGGGATAACGTCCGGGGTATGGTAATTGTGGAAGCCAGGCCAGTACCGGCGGACGCGACGTTTGTACTTCCGAAACTCCTCGCCGAATACTTCTTCCAGGTGTTTTTCCTCGGCTCGCACGGTGAAGATGTGCACAAGGACGATTACCGCCAGTAGCACGAGAAACATCAAGATGTTCTCGAAACACAATCCCACGCCGACGGCGAGGAAAATGGTTCCGACGTACAGTGGATTTCGGCAAAGGGAATACGGGCCTTCCGTTACGAGCGTTTTTGTTTTTCTGCCGCCGATGTAGAAAATGGACCAGATGCGAACGGTCAGACCCGCCAGGAGGAAAAAGTATCCGAGAAATTCAACGTAGTACGACAGATCGGATTCCAGCGACCAGCGTGGCCGAACGAACATGGCTACAAAAATGGCGGGGATCAATCCCAGTCGCAACGCATGAACTCGAAGTTTTCGCATAGGTTTCTGTGCTCCGATACAATTGGCCTTCATGGTTCCCATGCGAACTTATACATGCTTCCTGCTGAAAAATACATCATGAAGGCCGAGGCTATCCCATCCCGGGGAGTTTTCCGTGCGCCGGCCGGCGAAACGTGGTAAAATGCACCCTTCATGGACCACGGATACGTGATTTCCGATCTGCACCTTTTCGCCAAACGATCCATCGCGGACAATCACCTGGACGCGATGCGCACCGCGGCGAACCAGGCCGACTTTTTCGTCCTCAACGGGGATATCTTCGACTTCCGCTGGACCACGCTCGAAACGGCGGAGAGCACCGCCCACGCCGCCCTGGCCTGGCTGGAAGATTTCGTCCGCCGTCATCCCAACTGCCGAATTTTCTACGTCCTGGGCAATCACGATTCCTGGGAATTCTTCACCGAACATCTCGACGCCCTGGCCAAGCGCATGCCGAATTTCCAGTGGCATCCCTCTCACGTGCGCATCGGAACGTCGCTGTTCCTGCATGGCGACCTGCCGCTGGGCCTGAAGCGAAGGCGCAAAGCCTTTCATCGCCAACTGCCCCAAACCAGCCGAACGAGAGGCCGCTTTCTGCACGCCTGCTACGACGCGCTGATTTTCACCCGGCTGCACCGCCTGCCCGGCCGATGGTACTGGCGTCGCCGTTGCGCCCGGCGCTTCCTGCGCGCCCTGAAGCGCGAGAAGAACGGCCTGCGCGACGGCCTGCGCGACGTCTACTTCGGCCATACGCACAACGTCTTTTGCGACTATCACTATCGCGGTGTGATGTTCCACAACACCGGCTCGACCATCCAGGGGCTGGAGGGAAATCTCCTGCGCGTCCGCTCCCGCAATAATGAGACGGAAACCGCAACCTCGAAGTAATTCAAAATGCGGCCTGGTGGAGCGGGTGCTCCACCAGGCAAGTGAAATGAATTTCGGGTTCTCATCCAATTTCGGTGCTTGTGAAACGTTAGGTTTATTGGATATCTAAAGATGCGTTTATCGCTTTTTTGCCAACGGCATCATGAAAAGCAGGCGGTTT
>JAFGEJ010000206.1 GCA_016931655.1 Phycisphaerae bacterium | reverse complement strand
TCTTGTAAGGAACGATGCACAAAACTAGCGTTTTCTGCGAATCAGCACACCCAGGCCGCCCAGGGCCAGCAGGCTCATCGTCGCCGGCTCGGGGATTTGTTCGTAATAGATCTTCAGGACGGGGACATTCCCCGAATCTTCCGCTTCGTAGCTCCAGAAGTCGGTTCGGGTATCGCTGTCGTTCCAGGCATCACCACGAAGAATAAACCCATAATTCGCCGTACCGTCCGACCAGGCCTGCACGATGTCCGTCACGTCCCAGGTGGCCGTGGTTGTCATACCGGCGGGAATGGTCAGGCTGGCACCGCCGGTGATGGTGTAGTCCGTACCCGCGACCGGGCCGTCGCCGCCCCAGGCCACCGTGTCATACGCGCGCCAATTCCAGCACACTTCACCGCTCTCGGCGCCACGGCTGTCGCCGTCGCCCATGTCGGTGATTTGGGTCGTCATGGCGTAGACGTTGACGGTCCGGTCCCCCGTTCCCGAGGTGCCCTTAACAACCATCATCAGTTCCGCCTTGTTGATTGTCGAACCCAACGGAACCAGGTTCGCGCCGCTCCCGAAGATATTCGTCCAGTGGGAAAAGGCGATAAGTTCATCGGTGGATGTTTCCCAGCCGGTATTGATAGCTTGTGACGCACCGTAGTTGTAATTTTCCCGGCCGTTTTCCGACCGAGCGGCGCTGTCCAGCAGGCCGCCGTCGGACACGCCGCCTTCTCCAAACCGGATAAGCACTTCCGCCGCGGAGACAACAGAAGTCAACATCGCGATTAGAACTAGTAGTCCAATTGTCTTTTTCATCTTGCTTCTCCTTCTTAACGAAATGGTTCCTTTTTTTGCAGGCCGCGGAACACCCACCGCCTTAATAAACTCAATTCCAAATCTCAAATTTCAAATCTCAAATTCATTCCGTCATCCCGCCGAGACCCGAGGAATGAACGTCATGTGGACGTCCTTTCGCTGCGGGGGAAGGTCGGGATTCTCCAACCGATCAAACAACATCTTTTCCACCAGTTGTGCCACCTCCTCATCCTGCCGGTTGATGCTCGCCAGGGCCGGCATAAGATATTTTGCATACGTGCTGTCGTTAAATCCCACGACCGCCACGTCGCGGGGAACCTGTTTATCTCGTTTCGCCAACCATCGGTACGCCGCGATGGCCGTCTCGTCCGTGCCGCACAACAGGGCGTCGAACGGAACGGAATCCGGACAACGGGTCTCCAGGGCGTCCCACGCCACGTCGGCCAGGTTTGTCACGGCAGATTTGCGTTGATAGAAAATGGTCGGTTCCTCCTGGTACACAAGCCCGCGTTCCTGAAGACGTTGGAGGAACGGTTCGATTTTTTCTTCCCTCGGCGAGGGGGGCACAAAAATCATCGGCCGCTTTCGCCCGGCGTCCACAAAATGATCCACGGCATCGTAGATAGCCCGTTGGCGAGCCAGGACGATCTGGTCGGCGGTTGTGTCCGCCGGGATCGACCGAATCAGCACAACGGCCTTGAAGGCCGAGAACAAATCTTCGAACTCCTCGATACGCATATCCAGCATAAGCTGAATCACAACCGCATCCACGCCGCGACGAATGTAGTCCCGCAAAACACGCTGAACCACTCGTGTTTCGCAGAGAGTGTCGGACACCTGCGAGACGTAGTGATGCCCGTGAACCTTGCGAGCGATCATCTGTACCATCTCGGTGGGGCTGTGCGGCCCCTTCAGGGAGAAAAGAATCCCCACGGTCTGCGTCTTACCGCCCCTCAGGCCCCGGGCCATGATATTGGGGTGGTAGTTCAATTCTCTGGCAGCCGACAGCACCTTCCGACGCGTCGCCGCGCTGACACGAATATTGCTTTTCCCGCCGCTGAGCACCTGAGAAACGGTGGCAATCGAAACGCCGGAAGATTCCGCCACATTTTTTAATGAAGCCACAGGCATATTGCTTTTCCCGGCTCAAAAATTCTTCTGCATGATAGAACGTTTTATCTTATCGGCAAATAAAAAACACATTTTGCAGATTTCAATACAAATGAGAATGAATATGTATAAAAAACATTTGATTAAACGTCCTATCAACATACTATATCAATTCCAATATACTGTCAATGGTTATTTTTCCCTCTCCGAAAAAATAGTCAGAGAGCACCAAAATTGCGAACAAAAACCGAATATGGTTGTAAGTGTTTGCTTGCCTGTGTATTACACGCTCATCGGTTCGCCGTTGAGGCTGTTGGCGCCGGAGCGGTCGGCGACGATGGAGGCCTTCATCTGTTCCCAGTCCTCCAGCGTGATCATGCACTCGCGGGCCTGGGAGCCTTTGTGTCCGCCCAGGATGCCGGCTTCGGCCATCTGGTCGATGATGCGGCTGGCTCGGCCGTAGCCGATCTGCATCCGCCGCTGCAGGAGCGAAACGCTTCCCCGCTCCGTGGCAAGCACGATCTCGACGGCCTGATCGAACAGATCGTCCCGCTCTTCGCTCAACTCGCCGGTCGCGCCGCTTTGAATCTTCATTAACTCCGTATCGAAGCTCTGATCGCCGGTTTTCTCCAGTTCCTTCACGACGGCGTGGATTTCCGAATCGTCAACAAATGTGCCTTGCGCCCGCACGAGCGAGCTGTCGCCGGGTTCCAGCAGGAGCATGTCGCCCTGGCCGAGGAGGACTTCCGCGCCCTTGGAATCCAGCACGATGCGACTCTCCTGGCCGCTGGCGACGCGGAAACTCACGCGGCAGGGCATGTTGGACTTGATCAGGCCCGTCACGACGTTCGCGCTGGGACGCTGCGTCGCGAGCACCAGGTGGATGCCCACCGCGCGGGCCTTTTGCGCGATGCGGATGACGTAGGCCTCCACCTCCTTGCTGGAGGTCATCATCAGGTCCGCCAGTTCGTCGATAATGATGACGTAACTCGGCAGGTTTGTCGGGACGCGGGCCTTTTCCTCGTCGGTTTCCACGCGGAATCGCTCATAAATTTCCTTTTTGGTCAGGCGGTTGAACTGGGCCAGGTTCTTCACGCCGGCCTCCCGCAGCAGTTCGTATCGCTCGTCCATTTTCGTGACGGCCCATTCGAGAATGTCCTCGGCCTTCTTCATGTCGTTGATCGTCGGGCACAGCAGGTGAGGTAGTTTTTCAAAGGCGGCCATCTCGACCATCTTCGGATCGACGAGGATCAGCCGCACGTCGTGGGTCTTTCGCGTCATCAGCAGCGACATGATGATGGTGTTGATACAGACGCTCTTGCCCGAGCCGGTCGTACCGGCGATGAGCATGTGGGGCATTTTGCCCAGGTCCACGACGATCGCGTCGCCGCCGGCGTCCTTGCCGAGGTACAGCGGCAGGGTCATCTTCTTTTCCGCCTGCGGGCAGCGGGTCATCAGTTCCTTCAGGCGGACGATTTCCTTCTGGAGGTTGGGCACCTCGATGCCGACGGTGTCCTTTCCGAAGCGCGGCGGCACAACGCGTACGCCCGGCACGGCCAGCGCACGGGCGATGTCCGTGGCGAGGTTGCCGATCTGGGCGACCTTCACGCCCGGCGAGAGCGAGACTTCAAACAGCGTGATGACCGGCCCGGTCATGTATCCCACGACCTTCGCCTCGATGTGGAAATCGTCGAGCGTCTGCTGGAGGACGAGTTTTCGCTGGACGGCCTGGATTTCAGCCGCCTCGCTGTATCCGCCTTCCGGATCGGCCAGCAGGTCCATGCTCGGCAGGTCGGCCATCCGCGGAGCCCTGGCGGGCGATTTGTCGGAAGCGGCGGGGGACTTTTTCCGCGGTTTTTTGTCGGGCTTGCCCACGTCGAGTGGCGACTTGGGGCGATCCGGCCGGGACAGCCCGCCCAGCAGGCGGATCGGTTTTTTGGCGGGCTGGGGTTCGGGCTTTTCCGCCGGCGCCTCGGCGGGCAATTCGGCGGGATGGGCCGGCTTAAGCCCCGGCGCCAGGACGCGCGGGGCCGTCGGGGGGTTCGGCGCGGGGGAAACATTCGGCGAGGGGGATTCCGACGCGCCGGCTGTAGCGAGCTTCCGGGCGCGAAGCTGTGCGAAGATCTGGGCGGCGTCGTTCCGACGCTGCCAGACGCGCCGGCCCAGGGCCTTGAGAAGATTGTCCGCGGAGAGCATCAGTCCGATACACCCGCCGATCAGCAGGACGATCCAACTGCCCGTCGGCCCGAACCGCTCCAGGAGAAACCGCCCCAGCGAACAGCCCAGCACGCCGAAGGGACTCTCGAAGAACTCGCCGACGAACGCAGGATTCAGCAGCCAGGCGCCGCCGCTGCAGGCAGCCATCAGCAGGACCATGCCCGCCAGGCGCCAGGGCAGATCGCCGACGCGCCGTCCGATTATCCCTAACGCCGACCAGACCGTCAGAAGGAGAATCCCGGCGTAGGCGCCGACGCCCAGCCAGTAGCGCAGCGCGTAGGCCAGGTACGACCCGACCAGTCCCACGCGGTTTTCCACGGGCGACTTGGGCGGATAGACCAGCTTGCTTGGCGGGTCGGTGGGGCTGAAACTGACCATGCTCAGCCAGGCCAGGATCATCGCGCCGAGCAGAAGCAGCGTGAGACAATACCGCCCGAATCGCGGCGGGGTTTTGTCCGACGAGGCGGGTCTGGGGGGAGTTTTTTTCGAGCGAGTCGCCGTCTTTGTTTTGGATTTCCGTGCCATCCGTGGCGTCCTTTTTCTTTGGTAGTCAGTAGCCGGTAGTCCGTAATGCATTCCATTCGCAAGTGGCGAATGAAATTTCAGAAAAATCCGACACTGAGGTACAGAGAAACAGAGAAGATTTTTGAAAGTAAATTATTCTTCTCAGTATCTCAGTTTCTCTGTGTCGGATGTGGTATTCAAATTTAGCTACTCTTCAAACGCCCGTATGTCCGAAGCCACCTTCGCCGCGGGCGGTTTCGTCCAGTGTTTCGACTTCGGCAACGCTCACCCGCGTGACCGGGGCGATAATCATCTGGGCGATGCGCATGCCGCGCGTCACCGTAAAGGCTTCCCTGCCGATATTGCCCAGAATCACGCACACCTCGCCGCGGTAGTCCGCGTCGATCGTGCCGGGCGTATTCGGCAGTGTAATTCCGTGTTTTATTGCCAGTCCGCTGCGGGGGCGAACCTGGGCCTCGAAGCCCACGGGGACGGCCATGTAAAACCCGCAGGGAATCAATTTTATATCGCCCGGTTCGAGGACCACGTCTTTTTCGCACGCGGCGCAGACATCCATCCCGGCTGCGTGGTCGGACATATAGCGGGGCAGCGGTACGTCATCGCAGCCGGGCTTACGGCGTATGGGTAGTGTTATCGGACCTTCGCGCATATTTTCTCCAGTGCTTTTATCATCGACCCGCTGGGGGAAAAGACTGTACCGTATCTGCCGCGAGGCGGGGCGTTTTCCTCCTTCGCCATTCACGGCAACAACGTGTCTGAATTATCTATGGAAAG
>JAFGEJ010000205.1 GCA_016931655.1 Phycisphaerae bacterium | reverse complement strand
GAAAGAAATATGTCCACGAATTACTCGAATTGCACGAAGAGAATAAAAATAGAACAAAAAGAATTTCGCCACAAAGGACACAAAGAGCACAAAGAATTTAATTTTTTTATATGATGTTTTTCTTCTTTGTGACCTTTGTGTCCTTTGTGGCTTCTTCGATTCTTTGTTATTTTTTATTCGTGCAACCTGCCTGCCGGCAGGCAGGTTCGTGAAATTTGTGGACTCTTTTTGAATCGGTTTGTTTTATTACCAGATTTTCATTCGGATCCAGTTGCGCAGTTTTCGCGTCCAGATCCAGGCGTAGGACTTCCGGTCGATGTGGATTTTCGCCAGGCCTTCCATGCCCGGGCGCATCCAGGGCAGGCGCGTCTCCAGGCGCACCTGGACGCGGAAGACGTTTTTCTGATCCTTGACCTCCGCGAGCGGGAAGATCTTCTCCACGACGAAGGGGATTTTCTCGTCGGGCTTGGCCGCCACCGCCAGTTCGCCTTTTTGACCGATTTTCACGTCAGCGATCTGATCCTCCGGAACGTTCAGCTCCGCCCGCAGGGAATCCAGCGGCGCGACCTCGTACAGCACGTCCCCGGTTTTCACCGGCGCGCCGAGCTGCTTCTTCAGGTCGCCCACGACCACGTAGCCTTCCACGGGCGAGTGCAGGACGGCTTTTTCCAGCCGATGGTTCAGCAGGTCGATCTTCGCCCTGGCGCGGTCGGCCTGGGCGAGGGCAACCTGCACTTCGCCGATTTTACCTTCCTCGCGGGCGGCCTTGGCCTGGGTTTCATAGCCGATTTTCTCCTTCTCGGCGTCCAGAAGTTCCAGCTTCAATTCCGTGGTGTACAATTCGCCCAGCACGCCGTCGCGGGCGATATGGCTTTTTTCAGGATCGCCGGGATCGACGTGGGTGTCCTTGAGGAACCCGTCGAACGGCGCGGGCACGACGCGGCGCTGGGTGGCCTCCAGCAGGAAGGGCGCCTCGGCGTCGTAGTCGCCCTTGGCGATGGTCAGGAACAGCACGCCGGCCAGGATCGCCAGCGCCAGGAGCTTCAGCCAGGTGTGCTTGGCCCCCAGCAGCACCGCGGCGCCGCGGCGGCAGGCGGCGGCGATCTTCGCGCCGAACCAGCGGTCGCGCTCGAACAGGTTCAACAGCCGGGCCGTCGCCAGGTCGCCCACGAGGCGGAGCGTCTCGGTTTCCTCCGTGTTGAAGGGCTTGTCCGGCGCCCGCTCGATGGTCAAAACCGCGATCGGCTCATTGTCATTGCGCAGGGGCATGGAGACGACGGCCGTCGGCCCGTGGTGTTTGGACAGTTCGCCCGCGGAGCGGCTGACGTAGGTGGCGTCGGTCGGCGATGGGAAAAACACCTCGATGTCCTGGTCGAGGCATTCTTCCATCACGCCTTCGATTTCCTGGACGAGTTTCATCTTCCGGCTGAACTTTTCGGTGTGGTTCATGGCCTTGAGATGCACGTATCGTCCCCGCAGGACGCCGTAGCTGACGCGGTCGGCGTTCCATCGGGCGGCGATTTCGTTGCACATGGCCATGGCGGCGCCGGCGAATTTCGGCTGGGCGTTGACGGCGGCCAGCACGCCCATCGCCCGCTGGAGACGCTCCAGGTCCACCTCGCGGCTTTGCAGCAGGAGGCGCATTTCGTAGAGACTCAGGAGGCTGACGGTCAGTTCAAGTTTCTGCCGGCCCGCTTCGATGGCGGCCTGGTCGGTGTTTTCCAGCACGAAGACCGCCAGGCCCTCGACCCGCCCGGCCCGTTTGATCGGCAGCAGCACCAGCCAGCGCGTCGCCGGCTGGCCGTACAGGTCTTCCGCCTGGCGCAGCGGGCGGACGGCGGTAACGCCGCCGGCCATCACCTCCCGCCCGGATTCCACCGCCTGGGCCAGCCAGACCGGCGGCGCGGGGGCGTCTTTCGGCAGGGCGGGAAACGCGGCTGGAATCTCCACCTGCCCGTCGTCGCGCAGACGAATCACCGCTCCGCAGGCCGCCGAGGCCAGGTGACACTGCACTGCCAGCAGGTTCAGAAGAAACTCATGCGGCGCCCCGGCGAAGCAACTGAGGTGCTCCACCAGTTCCGCCGTGGACGGCGCCGACCGTGGATCGGCCCGCCGATCGTATTGAACTCGCTCCGCCATTTCACGACTTTTTCTGTCGTTTGCTCATGTCCAGTTCCAGTTCGCCGAACTGATCTTCATGCCGGCGAATCAACTGGCTGAGCGTGATGGCCAGCCGCTTGGCGGAGTAGTAATTCAGGACGACCCGGTTGTTGACCTGAAAGAGAATTTCAGGCTGATCCTTTTCCTGCCCCGGCGCGACCAGGTTGATTCCGAAGTCCAGCATGACTTCCTCGGCCGTGCCGTTCGTGCGAAAGGCGTTGGCGTAGGAGGTGGTCATGTTCCGCTCGTCCATGCGCAGGCGAACCTGCTGGCCGGTCTGCTCGCGGGCCTGTTCCTCGATGGGCTTGTCGTTGGCTTCGTCAACCATTGGATTTCTCCTTCGTTTTATCCTCTAAGGGTTGTGTACTTCGGACCGGCGATACATCATTTTTCCCCGCCGCCGGTCCGTTGGACGAGGGGATAAACGTCACGATTACGGTTTCTCCCGTACCGCGTTTTTCGGGGTTGGCCAGCTCCACGCGCACCCGAACGGTGTCGCTGGCGGCGTCGGCGTCGGAGGAAACCTTGATGACGGTTCCCGTCCGGGGTTCGGCGAGGCCCTCGAAGCGCACCTGGGCGGCCTGGCCCTTGCGAAGATGCTTTCGCGCCAGGCGGGTCGGCACGTTCACGTCGATCCACATCGGATCGATGTTGATGACGCGCAGGATGGGACGCATCTGGGTATCGACGGCTTCGCCTTCGTCCACCGCGATTTCATCCACAATTCCGTCGATGGGGCTGCGCAGTTCCATGCGTTCCAGTTGGATTTTGGCCTCCTGGTATCGCAACTTGTTCATGCGGTTCTTGAATTCGGCGATCTTGACGCGGGCCTCGGCGATTTTTACCTGCGTTTCGGCCCGCAGCACGTCCAGTTCGGTGGCGACCTTATTTACCTTGGCCTTCTTCTGGAGCTCCAGTTCCACCTTCGCGTGGTTGAGCTGGGCTTTCTCGGCCTCGATTTCCGTTGTGTCTTCCGCGGTGGCTTTGAGTTGTTGAAGCTGGAGTTGCTCGGCGGCGTCGTTGAGTTTCGCCAGAAGCTGCCCGGCCTGGACGACGTCGTCTTCCTTGACGAGGACGTTTTCCACCAGTCCCGGCTTGATGAACGAGATCGTGCGGTCCTTGCTGGGTTTGGTGACGGCTTCCTCGATGATTTCCTCGGCCAGGCAGACGCCGCAGGCGGCGACGATCACAGACAGGTAAGCAAATGTATGGAATCTTCCCGCTGTCATTTTTCACAAGCCCTCATAATTTCCGCCCTTACGTATCGGAACGGATTTGTTATTGTACGCGCCGAATGCCGGAAGGCAAGGTCATAATTGAAGAGCGAATCCGTAGTGAACGACCGGATTTTTTAAAAATTCCGGCACAATGGAAAATCAAGAAAATCCGACACTGAGACCCTGAGAAACAGAGAAGATTTTCTGTTTGTTTTTCTTCTCAGTTTCTCAGGGACTCAGTGTCGCGTTTTTCTTTCATATCCACAGGGCTCGATGCAATCACAGAGTCGCCGCCAGGGAAAAAAGTCACTCCCAATCCGTAGGTTTACAGATTGTGGTTCGGCACGGGGTGGTTTCGACAGGTTTCGGCGACGAATCCCCGCGCGCCGGAAAGGACGTCTGGGTCTTTTCCGCCGGTCATTAACACCTTGTCGATCCAGTCGGCCAATTCGATCATCTGGTTTTCGTCCAGCCCCCGCGTCGTGACGGCGGGGGTTCCCAGGCGGATGCCGCTGGTGGTCATCACGCCGCGCGGGTCGAAGGGAATGGCGTTCATGTTGCAGACGATGCCCACCGAGTCCAGCAGCGCAGCCGCCTCCTTGCCGGTCATTTCGGGCAGGCGGCTCCGCAGATCGACCAGCAGCAGGTGGTTGTCCGTGCCGCCGGAAACGAGTCGCCAGCCTTTTTCCATCAGCCGCCCGGCCAGGGCCTTCGCGTTGGCGATAATTGCCTTGGTGTACTGCCTGAACTCCGGCTGCATGGCTTCATGGAAGGCGACGGCCTTGGCGGCGATGGAGTGCATCATCGGCCCGCCCTGCATGCCGGGGAAG
>JAFGEJ010000204.1 GCA_016931655.1 Phycisphaerae bacterium | reverse complement strand
GAAGATAGAATCTGGAAGCTACATGCAGAATCGCTTAACGTCTAAACTTCCAGCTTCTGACTTCTAGCTCCTATTTTCTTCTCTGTGTACTCTGTGTCTCTGTGGTGAAATATCCGGATTATTCGGTTTACCATAAACGTGGAGAAACGTTATGCGAATGGAAAGTTACAAGCCCCGGCGGAGGAAACCACGATGGGGCCTCGCGGCGGTAATACTGATCTTGGCAGCGGCGGGCGCGGCCTGGTATTTCACGCTGCGCGACCATTCCGCCGCCCGCAACAGTCCCGATCAGACCCTCGCGGACAAAACGCCGCAAGACGCCTCGGCCGACGGCCGAAATGCTCCAGCCGCCGACGCCGGAAAAACAAAATTATCCCCCGACCAGGCCGCCCAGCCCGCGCCGGGCCCGAAGGGCATGACGAAGGGCCTGGCTGAGTTCATCGGCCCCTCGCCGATTACCGTTGCGCCCGTCTCCCCGGACCAGGCGACGGCGGATTTAACCGAAGGCCTGACGCTCTACGCGAAAAACGCCGACCTGCTCCGCGCGCGGACGCTTCTGAATCGGGCGTATCTCTCCGGACGCCTGCCCGAGGCGCAGGCGATTCAGGCCCGCAAGACGCTGGAGGATCTCGCCGCCCGGACCGTGCTGCGGCGGGAACCCCAGGTAAACCCGAAAGACCCGTACATGGTCAGCTACACGTTCCGCGCCGGCGATATGCTGAATTCCCGTCGCAAAGGCGGGCGCGTGACGCAGCCGGGCGTGATTGCGCGAAACGGCCTGAACACGCCCGACGGCGTCGTCGTGTGGTCCAACGGCCTGCGAAGCTCGACGGAGTTCCGCGCAGGCGTGAGCTATAAACTGCTCAAAGGCCCCTTCCACATGGTGGTCTATAAAAGCAGACGCGCCGCGGACATCTACCTGCAGGATCTGTTCGTGCGGAGAATTCCGGTGTGCATCGGCGCACCGGAGACCCCCACGCCGGAGGGATATTTCCGAATCGCCAAAGGCGGCAAGACGCTCAACAGTCCTTATTATCCGCCGGCCGAGACGGGCCAGCCGAACACGGCGGTGTATCCCGGCCAGCCGGGCTATCCGCTGGGACCCGGCGGGCGGAACATGAAAATCGAGGGCATCGACCAACTGGGCACGAACATTTCGGCGTCTCAGAGCTATGCGATCCACGGGACCAACGACCCGGCGAGCATCGGCCAGGCCGTCAGCCGCGGATGCCTGCGCCTGCGAAACGAGGACATGGAATTCGTCTACGGTGCGTTTCAGGATTACGCCGCCCCCGACGACCCCCGCGCCACGTGGACCCGCTGGAGCACAATCACAATCCAACCGTGATAAATTTTTCAACGAGCTTCTTAACGAGCCGGGCCTGTTAAGGCCCGGATTCTTTCGAGAAAACCCAAAGGTTGAAAAAAACGGTTATTCCCCGCTTTTTTGCCGCAGAAGGCAGGCGTGCTGATGCGTGGGGTTTTCGGGCGTTGGTTGAAGCGTGGGTGTTTCGCACGTGCAGCGTTTGACCACGCGGTGCAATTTGCCCTCCGTGCGGATTTCGCACGTTTCGGCGGCGGGCATCTCGGCTGCCCGCTGGCGCGTCAGCGGACATCGCGGGTGAAACGGGCAGCCGCTCGGCGGATGGATCGGCGAGGGCACTTCCCCGGGCAGGCGAATGCGATCCTTCCCCGCGCCCGGCTGGGCGACGGGGACAGCCGAGAGCAACGCCTCGGTGTACGGGTGCTGCAATCGCCCCGTCTGCCCCAGGACGATTTCCTTGCGGGCGACTTCCACGATTCTGCCGAGGTACATCACAGCCACGTCGTCGGCAAAATGCTCCACCACCGCGAGATTGTGGGCGATGAAGAGGTAGCTCAAGCCCAGTTCGTCCTGGAGGTCGCTGAGCAGGTTGAGAATCTGCGCCTGGATCGACACGTCCAGCGCGCTGACGGGTTCGTCACAGACGATAAAATCGGGATTGCTCGCCAGGGCGCGGGCGATGCCGATCCGCTGCCGCTGCCCGCCGGAGAACTCGTGCGGATAGCGGTTGACGTATTCCGGCGCCAGGCCGACGCGCCGCAGCAGCTCGGCTACCCGGTCGCGGCGATCGGATCGGCGGAGCGAAAAGTGCACCCTCAGCGGCTCGGAAACGATGCTCCCGATCGTCATGCGCGGATTCAGCGAGCCGGCCGGGTCCTGGAAAATCATCTGCATCCGCCGGCGGAGTTTTTTTAACTTTCGGCTGGTAAGAGAAAACAGGTCTTGCCCGTCGAATTCCGCCCGGCCGGCCGTGGCGGGAATCAGCCGCAGCAGCGTTCGGCCGACGGTGGTCTTGCCCGAACCGCTCTCGCCGACCAGGCCGAGCGTCCGCCCGCGACGCAGCGTAAAGCTCACGCCGTCGACGGCCTTGACGACCTTCCCGCGGCGGAGAAATCCCCCGCCGACCGGAAAGTGGGTCTTCAGGTCGCTGACCGTCAGAAGCAGGTTGTCTGTGGTATCGATCACAGTCTATTTCATTTCATATCTGTTTACAAAAAGCCTCAATTCCCAAATACCCAATTCCCATTGAAGACCCAAGGTTCAATGCCCAATTTTTGAACATTGTGTCATTGGTACCTGGCGCTTCAATGGACATTGGTGCTTGTGTCTTGGTCATTCTCCCGGATATCCTTCCGCCTCCCAGCAGGCGACGCAATGCCCCGGCGCGATTTCGCGCAACGGCGGTTCCCGCGTTTGGCAGCGGTGCGTATCGCAGCCGACGGGACATCGCGGGTGAAATTTGCAGCCGGCTGGGAAATGCAACGGATTGGGCACGACGCCGGGGATCGTCTCCAGCCGCCGCTTCGCCTCGCCCAGGCGCGGAACCGACCGCAACAGCCCCCGCGTGTACGGGTGCAACGGACGGGTGAAGAGTTCCTTCACGCCGGCGGTCTCGACGATCTTCGAGGCGTACATGACGGCCACCTGCCGGGCCGTCTGGGCGACGACGGCCAGGTCGTGCGTAATCAGCAGAATGGACAGACCTTCGTCGGCTTGCAGTTGGTTGAGCAAATCGAGAATCTGCGCCTGGATCGTCACATCGAGCGCCGTCGTCGGTTCGTCGGCGATCAGCAGCCGCGGGTTGCACGACAAGGCCATCGCGATCATCACACGCTGACGCATGCCGCCGGAGAGCTGATGCGGATAGGCCTCCAGCCGCCGGGCCGGCTCGGCGATGCCGACTTTTTTCAGCAGTTCGATCGCCAGGTCGCGGGCGTCGCGGGCGCTTAAGCGGCGGTGCAGGCGAATGGCCTCGACGATTTGATTGCCGCACGTGAAGACGGGGTTCAGCGAGGTCATCGGCTCCTGGAAGACCATGCCGATTTGTCCGCCGCGAATTTGGCGCATCTGCTTTTCGGAGAATTTCAGGAGGTCCCGGCCTTGCAGTTCGACCCGGCCGCGTTCGATCTTCGCCGGCGGGGAGGGCAAGAGGCGCAGGATCGAAAAGGCCGTCACGCTCTTGCCGCAGCCGCTCTCGCCGACCAGGGCGAACGTCTCGCCCGCGCCGACGTCGAAGCTCACGCCGTCGGCGGCGCAGACCACGCCGTCGTCCGTGTGAAAACACGTCCGCAAATCGCGCACGGACAGCAATGGCTCGTTCGTCTGTATCATGATACGTTTTTCAGCCTCGGGTCCAGGGCGTCGCGCAGGCGGTCGCCGAAGAGGTTCAGCGCTAAAATCAGGAAAAACATCGCCATTACAGCAGAGGTTAACTCCCACCATCGTCCGATGAATAAGTCCATTCTGGCAGCGTTGATCATACTGCCCCAACTGGGGGTTCCCACTGCCACTCCCAGCCCCAGGTAGCTGAGGATCACTTCGGCGGTAATCGCACCGACGAAACCAAGCGAAAAATTGATGATCGCCAGGTGAGAAACGTTCGGCAGAACATGGCGCACCAGGATTCTGTGATTGGAAACCCCTATCGCGCGGGCGGCCTGGACATAGTCCAATTCCCGAATCTTAAATACTTCAGCACGAACCAGCCGGCAGGTATTCACCCAGGAAATAATCCCCAACGCAAGATACAAACCATGAATTCCGCTCAGATCGACCGGGCCGAGGTGAATTCCCTTGAACGCGTACTTCAGGGCGATCAAAAGAATAATGCCGGGAATACTGGAAAGCGTCGTAAACAGCCAGACGATGAAGGCGTCGGTCCGTTTTCCGTAATAGCCGGCTATCGCTCCCAGTATCATTCCCAGCGGAACGGCGATAATATTGGCCATGAAGGCCACCGTGATCGAAACTTTCGCTCCCAGAAGCGTTTTGACGAGCACGCTCTTGCCGGCCCAATCCGTTCCAAGCCAAAGGGTCCAATGGTCGGCGGACGGGGGAAGGTTGCTTTGGGCATAATTCACCGTTTCAGAAAATCTTGGAATACTCTCATAATGATCCGCCAGGATTTCATAGACCAGCCCACCGAGGGCGATCAGGACATACAGTCCGATCACGAACAGGCAGAGGACAGCCACCCAGTCCCGCCGGATGCGACGCATGGCGTCGGCCCAGAGACTTAAGCCGGCTGCCTCTTCAACCTTGTACCGGTTTCCTTTTTCCGAACGTTCAGATTGTGAAGGTGAAGTCGTCATTATTGCAGGCGAATTCGGGGATCAAATACAGCGTAGCACAGGTCCGTGATGAGCAGCGCCAGCGTATAGATCAATGCGGTCAAAAATACCAACCCGCTGAGAATGGGCTCGTCCCGGCCGTTGATGCTGCTGAGCATCAGGTCGCCCAGGCCGGGAATCCCAAAATAGCTTTCCAGCAACAGGTTTCCCATAATCAAAAAGGGAATGGTAAGAATCAGATTCGTCAAAATGGGCAACATACAGTTTTTCAGCACATGCTTAAAAAGGATTGTAGCCAGGCCGGCCCCCTTGGCGCGGGCGGTGCGAACATAATCCTGGTGAACTTCGTTGAGGATCACCGTCCGGTAAAACCGCACACTGCCGCCCAGGCCCGCGATTACGGCGATGGCGATGGGGACGTAGATATTCCCCCGGTACATCAGGCCGTACGCGTGGCTGGGTGCGATCTTGAACATCAGCCATTGGCCGTAGATCATGAAAGCCAGGTACGGAACGCACATGCCCAGTACCGAGAGAAACACGCCCAGCTTGTCCAGCCACGTGCCGCGGAAGTAGGCAACAAACGACGAAATCACCATTGCCAGCAACCATCCCAGCGCCATAACCGGGATCGTCAGGGCCAGGCTCTTTGGGGCGCGCTGGGCGATGATGCTCGTGAGTTTTTCGTGATTCACCAGGCTGTAGGAGTCGAAGGTCAGGGCAGTGAGAAAGAAGTGGAAGAACTGCGAGTCGAAAATTTCCATCGCGCCGCGCTGACGAATGGAAGCATGGACGCGGTTTTTGTTTTCGGGCGATTGATTGATCTTCTCGATCAGGTCACCGCAGGTTTTCACGTCCGAACAATCCACTGAAAACGTACTGCCGTCGGAAAGATGAAAATTCAGCATCAACGTCGGTTGCGTGGCGGGTTGCGACGTCGGCTCTAAGATCGTCTCGTCGATGAGCGACTCATGGCCGGTGAGGTCTTCGAGGGGCGTTTTCGCCGACAGCCGCAGGATATAGCGACCGAGCAGGACGTTGCGCGAATGCTCGACGGGCACCATCGCCAAACGCTCGGCCAACAGCGTGCCCGGCGCGTTTTTCAGATGAAACGGACTCGCGCCCCCGGTCGCGTCCGTCAACATGAATTGTTCGTGCAGGTTCAACAGCAGCGGTTTGTCGTAGCCGTATTTGTGCCGCCAGTCGGCCTTCTGCTGGTCGGTCGCTTTTTGCCCGACGTGCGCCGCGGCGATGTCACCGGCGATGACGCGGAACAGTAGGAACGTCAGTAGCATGACCCCGAGGATCGTCAGCGCCGCCAGACGCAATCGGCGCAGGATGTATGCGATCATGTCACAATCCTCCTGCTTTCCGGCGGGCGGCGGCGTCGATACGCCAGAATTTCGTCGTTCCGTACATCAGGGGGTGCGGCTTGTAGTTGTACACCCACGAATGCAGAAGGATGAATCGAATCGGCTCGGTCATCATGAGGATGGGGCAGTCCTCGCTGATGATCTTCGTCATGCGGCCGTACAGTTCGACGCGCTTTTCCTCGTCCATCATCACCGAGGCTTGGCGATAGAGCTTGTCGAATTCGGGATTGTAATAGCCGGCATCGTTGATGCCCCGCTTGATATTCGGTCCGTAAAAACCCATTAAAAACGGCGTGGCGTCCGGGTTTGGTGCTCCGCCTCCCATGAAGAACATCTGGAAAACCTTGTTATCCACCTTCTTTTGAAGGGTGGGAAAGTCGTTCGTCTCGATGTTCAACCGGATACCGATTTGCCGAAACTGGTTCTGGATAAATTCCGCAATCCGTCGAGCCAATTCGTCCGTGCCTCCGATATCCAGCATCAGCGGCGGGATGTCTTCGCCCGGTTTGATGACCTTCGCGGCGATCAGTTCCTTTTTGGCCTGGGCGATTTTTTCCTTCGCGGCGGTAAGATCGAAATGATAATACGGGCCCGGACCGGCCTGGTTGTGCCCGGCGATGGAACTGGGGAGCAGGTTCTCGGCCGGGATGGCTCGTTCGTTCCAGATCACCTTGATGTAATCCTCACGATTAAACGACAACGACAGCGCCTGGCGCAACGATGGGCTGGCGCCAAGCACCGAATCACGCATATTGAACATGATGAAGTAGACGACCGGATCGGAAAACTTCACCAGCCGTATTCCTTCCTTCCGCCACTGGTCCGTCAACTCCTTGGACGGCGTGATGACCATGCTGTACGCGTCGGACGGAATATTCGCGTTGGCGTCCTGTTGTTTGGTCAGGAACAGCATCCAGGCGGGGTTCAGTTCCGTCACGATCCGCCGGTAGGCGACGTCGATGAAAGGAATCTGCTTTCCCGCGTCTTTGAGCAGTCCCTCAGCCCGGTCTTCGGGCGTGCCTACCGAAGGATACAAAACCTTGCGGTAGTTCGGATTCCGCACGAGGATCACCTTTTCCCCGCGAATCCATTCGCTCAGAATATACGGGCCGGTACCGACGAGTTGCTCTTTGCGGGTGAAAATGGCATGCCGTTCCTTCAGGGGAATTTCTTCCCTTGTTCCGTTTTCTCCCGGCTGGGTGGCGAGATAATACGCAATCGCTTCGGATGGGGTCGGAACCGTGCCTCGAATATCCGTGAAGTCATACAGAAGTTGTGGATACGGCTCCAGAAGGCGAATTTGAAGGGTATATGGATCCGTCGCGCGAAATCCGGCGATTTGCTCCTTGTCGTACCGTGAAAAATCCCCCTCCGGATAATGTTTGGTCGCATCGCGAAATTCCTTCAGCCCGGCGATTTTCTCCTCGATATCCCCGATAATGGGATTCACATGAAAATCCGCGGTTCGTTTCATGGCGAGCACGAAATCCTCTGCCGTGATTTCCCGCGTGCGTCGTCCGTCGGCGTTTTTGGGGAAACAAGCGTTTTCCTGGTAATAAATTCCCTTCCTGATTTTGATCGTGCACGTCAGGTTGTCCTCGGAAAATTCCGGCATGCCGTCGGCCAGGAGGGGAATCACCTTCGAGGGGCGTTCCAGATAGTGATACGTATAGAGGGTTTCAAAAATATTCTCCAGAAGTCCGATGGCATAGACACTTTGCACCGCAGCCGGGTCGATGTATCGAATTTTCGCCGGGATGGTACTATAGGTTACAACCTTCCCCTTGAACCGACTGAGATCTTCCTCTTTCAGAAGAACAAACGGGCAAGCCGTCAGAGCGACTACGAGAATTACCGAAATGACGTAAAACCATTTCATCGACAATTGCGGCAACTGTAATACGTTCCCAAGCGTGATACGGATGGAAGTAAGGCGACGGAATGGAGACGGTTATTTTTCCATCGCGGTGTCTTGTACGCCCTTGTCCTTGAGGGCTTCGGCCCAGTGGACCAGGACGGCTTCCAAAACCGCGGCGCCACGGTCGGGCACTTCGTTGCGCGGATTGAGTTTTTCTTTCAGGAACGCGTTTTTCACGCCGGCCAGGGCGTTAAAGGCGCTCTCGCACGCTTCCAGCAAATCCGTGCACGGCTCCAGCAACGTGGTGTTGCGGTTCTGCCAGGCGCGGTCGTAGGTCTGGGCGGCGGCGGCGGCCATATCGAACGTCATTTGCAGACAACGCGTCACCTCCGCGTCCTTCCGCCCGGCTGACTGAAGGTCCTTGCCGATGCTCCGCAGCGTTCGCACCGCGACGCGCAGCGCGGGCAGGAGGTCTTTCCTGGTGGTTTTAATGATTCGCACCTGCTTGCAGCGCCTCGGCCAGGAGGTCTGCAGGGCCTGCAGAAAGGCGGCGTCGGCGGCCTGGCGGAGTGGTTCTCTCACCTGTCCCTCGAGCTTTCCGAGGTTCATCACCCGATAGACCGCCGAGAGCAGAATCGGATTGTTTTCCTTCTCCACCGCCGTCTTGGTCGACGCGATCAGGGGCGCGAGGTCCTCTTTACTTCCGTTGAGCAGATTTTTTCGCATGGCGTCGTAGCCCTGCCAGCCGAGAAATCGCAGGGCCTCGTTTTTATCGGCGACCAGAATCTGCAACGCCGGCTGCATGTTCGGCTGTTCCATCTGCGTCAGGATCAAGGCCGCGTTGATGCGCTTCAGCGGCACGAGGGAATCGTCGGGTGAAAAGGCCTTGCCGTTCAGCACGTCGGTGTATTGTTTCAGCGTTTCCTCGGCGAAGGCCTGCTGATAATTCGGATTGGGGTAAAGCTGGTAGTCGTTCAGGAGTTTTTCTCCGGCGCGCTGGATATCTTCATCGGTTTTTGCGGCCAGGAGGCTTTTCTTCCACCAGGCGACGCGATCGTCGATCTGCTTGCGGTGGGTGCCCAGAAGTTTCCCTTCCAGCAGGGGTTCCGGGATGTTGATGGCGGGGGGAATTGCTTTCGCGGCGGCGGAGATCAGCAAGGCCGCACACGCGAACACCAAAAGTGGCATATGTTTCAACATACATCGGTTCCTTCCACGCGAATGGTATCCCCCGGCGCGGTTCGATGTCAACCCTCGGCCCGAAGCCTTTACGCGAACGTGAGCGACCTTTTTCCATGATGGCAACTCGATGATCCACCCAAACTTGCGGACAAAGAAAAACCGACACAGAGTCACTGAGAAACTGAGAAAGAAAACAAAATAAATTTTCTCTGTCTCTCAGTGTCGGATTTTCTTGATTTTCCATCATGCCGGAATTTTTTAAAAAATCCGGTTGCTCATTACGCGAACAGAGCCTCGACAAAGCTGTCGGGATCAAAATGCTCCACGTCTTCGTAGCTCTCGCCCAGGCCGACGAATTTCACGGGCAGGTTGATCTCGTTTCGGATCGCCACAACGATGCCGCCCTTGGCCGTCCCGTCGAGTTTCGCCAGAAAGATCCCCGTCACGTCGATGGCGGCCTGGAACGTTCGGGCCTGCTGAATGGCGTTCTGCCCGGTGGTGGCGTCCAGCACGAGCAGCACCTCGTGGGGCGCGCCGGGGATTTTCCGGGCCGCCACGTCCCGAATTTTGGTCAGCTCGCGCATGAGGTGATCCTGCGTGTGAAGCCGCCCGGCCGTGTCGATCAGCAGCACGTCGGCCTTGCGCGCCGCGGCCGCCTCGCAGGCGTCGTAAACCACCGCGCCGGGATCGGTCCCGCCGCCCTTGATAATATCACAGCCGATGCGCTGCGACCAGATCGTCAACTGCTCCACCGCCGCGGCACGAAACGTATCCGCCGCCGCCAGTACGACCTTTTTCCCTTCCTGGTGAAACTGATAGGCCAGCTTGGCAATGGAGGTGGTCTTGCCCGCACCGTTGATTCCCGCCACGAGGATCACCGTGGGACCCTCCGGCGCGAAATGTACGCTCCGGTCGGACGGAGGCCAGTATTTTTTCAGTTCCGTCTTGAGAAATTCCAGCACGTCCTCGCCTTTGGCGATTCGCCCTTCCCTGTGGGCGGCTTGCAGGTCCGCGCAGATGGTCGTGGCGGATTTCACGCCGATGTCGGCCTGGATGAGCATCGCCTCCAGTTCATCCAGCAGCTTCGCGTCGATGCCGCGCCCGGCCAGCATCGCACGCAGCCCGCCGACGAACCGTTCCTTCGTTCGGCTCAACCCTTTCAGAAGCGTTTTCAGCAAGGCCATGGTTCCGTTTTCCGTGTTTTGCGCAATCACGTTCAGAGCGCTCTATTTCCACAAAAACCGCGATATCATCAAATCATCCACGGAGGACATTGAGGTTTTTTAAATCTCAAACGTCCCTACGGGACTCCGGGGAAAAATATCTCGGATTTGTCCACGGGCTTGCGCCCGTGGCTACTATCAGGAAGAACAAGTCACCTATCTTGTACCGGCTCCCGACTACTGACTACCGGCTACTGACTACCGATCCTTTCGGTTTTGGTCACAGGCCGTGTCGTGTAATCCGCGGGGACTTTCCAAAGTAAACGTTATATATCCGTCATTTTCAGCACGCCCGTCGCCACAAGGACAAACAAGGCCGCGTAATATCCGCCAAACAGCAACAGAAGCGGAACGCCCTGCCACCGCTCGAATCGGTTGTTTTTCCGGGCCACGTACAGGCGAAACAGCGCCAGCGCCGCGAGCATGACCGGCAGATGGAGATAAAAGAACGGCCTGGAAACCCGCAGCGGAACCGCCGCCGCCGAGGCGCCGATCACGAACAGCACGTTCAGAATGTTCGCGCCGATGATATTGCCCACCAGCAATTCCGGGTGGCCCTTGAGGATGGACGCGATGGCCGTCACAAATTCCGGCAGGCTTGTTCCGAAGGCCACCAGCGTCACGGCCAGCACGTCCGGCGGCACACCGTACCGCAGGCAGATCTGCGAAGCCGAACCGACCATCACCTGTGAGCCGAGAACCACGATCGCCAATCCCACCGCCAGAAACAGCAGATCGCGGAAAACTTCCTTCGGGCCGTGCCCGACTTTGGCAGCCGCCTGTCGCGCTTCGTCGGGAATCATGTCCGGGTGCTGCTTCGCCCAGCGGGCGGAGAGGTACATGTACAGGCAGAGCAAAACGAGGAACATCGCACCGGCCCAGCGGGGGAGCATCACGCCGGTCCAGTCTCCCCGCAGCAGCGCCAAAACGCCGATGATCACCGCCAGCAGCACGCCGCTGCCGAGTTGCAGCCAGCCGTGCCGTCGGAGGATGAACCGGTCCTTGGGCAGTTGCGTCAGGCAGCAGGACAGGCCGAAGATCAGGGCCATGTTGCAGATGACCGACCCCACGCCGTTGCCCAGCGCCAGGCCGGGCTTGCCCGCCAGCGCCGCCGAGACGCTCGTCGCCGTTTCCGGGGCCGTCGTACCGAGCGAGACGACCGTCGCGCCGATAATCACGGTGCTGACGCCCAACGCGGCAGCCATCCGCACCGCCGCCGAGATCGCGCGGTCCGCGCCGTAGACCAGCAGCACAATCGCCCCGGCTGCCATCAGCCACAACCAACCCTGCCAATGGTCGCCCGCCTGGATAAAAAAGGAATCCGGTATCAGTTCAGCAAGCATCCGAGGAAAGGTAACGTCCGTGTGTGTAAGAAGCAAGCGCAATCCAAATCATCGTCGCGCAATGTGTTTCATCGGGAAAAGAGTCCACGGACTTGCCTGCCGGTAGGCAGGTTTCACGGATTTCATATAGATTGCACGGATTTTTTCAAAAACAATTCTCCGTGTAATCCATTTTTTATCCGTGAAATCCGTGGTTGATTTCACAACGGTGTAATTATGGAAGGGGGAAAATGAACCACACAAGCAGGAACGAGAGATGTACGCCGCTTATTCCTCGACGATTTCGAGCAGGCGTTCGGTCAGTTCGAGGTGGCGGCGTTTTTCGCGGCAGAGTTGATCGAGATCGGCCCGGGCGGCCGGATCGGCGTCCCGTGCGGCGGATTCGTATTGCCCCAGCGCTTCGCGCTGCGTTTCCTGCAGTGTTTTGAACTGCTCCCGCAATAAAAGTTGATCAAGCATCGGCCGTCTTCCCCCGGCGGAGTTTGCCGGCCAGCAACTCGACCATCTGACGGTGGTTGAGTGTGTCGTTCCGAAGGGCCTGGAGAATCGCGTAGATTTCGGCGCGCTGTTCTTCGTTGAAGCACTCGGCGTGGGCCAGTTCTTCCGTGGTCCGCGCCAGAACGTCGCCGATGCGCGATTCCGCGTCGGCCCACCCCGAAAGATCAGAAACATACATACCCGTGCCCGTCATTCCACACTCCCTGCACACCGTGGTGAAACACTCCACGGACATCCAAAATCACACCATTCCATGACCGCTTTATTATCCCATAAAGCCATTCGAATCGCAAGCGAAACCGGAAAAATTGACGGGAATTTTAGGCCGAAAAGGTCTTCCCGCGTAAAGTAGCCGGATTGCCCGGAACGTGAATTCTTGCTCCCGGCGAGCCGGTGCGTATAATGGTATGTCGAGACGGAAACGGACGGCCCGGATTCGCCTGTTGAGAATTCTGAAAAACCTACCACAGAGGCACAGAGGTCACAGAGAACAACGTAATTTCTTATGATTTTCTCTGAGTTCTCTGTGT
>JAFGEJ010000203.1 GCA_016931655.1 Phycisphaerae bacterium | reverse complement strand
GAGATCGTCTTTGCTTATGCCATCTGCGGGGCTTTTTGACTAACGCTTTGCTGATTTCCACGGGCTTGCGCCCGTGGCTACTTTCAAAGAAAAGTCAATAAACCATATCGGCCTTTACTTTGTTGAATTGGTATAATTTGTGAAACCTGCCTGCCTGCCGGCAGGTTCGAGGACTCTTTCTGAAGCGGTTAGTTTGAGTAAATTAAGACCGGCGGGCGGCGCGTTATTTCTTCGCCGCTTCGGTCCGTTTGCGGAACATTTCGGCGTCCCGGCGGACTTGTTTTACAAAGGTGTTGTCGTCCGGCGAGCCGAAGACCGCTTCTCGTTCGGCGTCGCTGCGGCAGGCGATGGAGCGGAAGGGATTTTCGAAATCCTTGGCCCGGCTGCGATAGGTCTGCTCGGCGATGTAGTCCTGCACGTCGGCGGCCTTGTCGAGCACAGCCGACCAGGCCTGGGGCGAAAGGGCGGTTTCACCCAACAACTCCAGCAGTGTGGCGAAGGCGTGCTGCTGTTTCTGTAAGGGGTATTTCTCCCACAGCGTATCGCAGGCCCGGTGAATGGCGGACCAGTCGGCCAGGCGCCCGGCCTTGATGTCCTCCCGCAGCGCATCGAGATCATCCTTGGGCATCAACTGCCCGCCGAGGTTTACCCATTGCGTTTGGCGCGGCGAACCGCCGAGTAACTTCACGAGCGCATCGAGAGAAGGCTTCCTGGCCGCCGCCCACCCGTCCAGGAGGTTTTTCACGGCGTAGTAGTACAGCATCTGGTGATAGGCTTCCCACGCCTGCCGCGGCCTGGAGATCACCACGTCGCGACGGGAGTTTTCCATCGCCTCGCCCAGAACCGTCAGCCCGTCGGTTTGCTCCGCCGGGCCGGCCAGCAGGGCGCGTCCCGTCGCTTCCAGTTCGTCGTCGGCAACGCCCTCGACGCTCGCGCCGTCGCGCCGGGCGCGGGCCTTGGCCGTCCAGATCGCCAGCAGACGCAGCGCGGCAAGGATCTCCTCCACGCTGTCCGGAGCGAGAAAGTCAAATTCGATGTGTTGTACGGGATGTTTGCGTTTGTCGCGTGCCAGAAACTTCCAGCTGTTGCGCATCAGGGCGTACATGTTATACCGCCACCAGTACGCGGGCATCACGAGCAGGCGGTCGTGGGCCACGTCGTTGCTCAGCAGGGAAAACGGCAGCGGGACGTCGAGTTCCGCGGGGTAGTCGCCCTTGGCCAGCAGCGTGAAGGAGGCGAAGCGGCAGGAGTGTTTCAGGCTGGTGCACAGGCCCGGCCAAAAACCGCGCCCCGCGAAAATCTCGCCGTCGTTGGCGCGAGAGTTGTGGTTCGAGCCGATCGTCGCGCCGGCGGCGATGTTGCTCTGCCCCAGCACGGTCGCGGCGATCAGGAACGAATTGTTGTGGTGCTGCTCGTGGGCGGGGAAGATCAGGTTGCTGAGAATTTCGCAGCAGGAAACCGTCGCGTTGTCGCCGAGGTACGAGTGGATCAGCCTCGCGCCGTATTTCAGGTTGCTGCACGGGGCCATGAAGAACCGCACCGCCTTGCAGCCGTAGAAAATGTGACAGCCCGTCGAGACGATTCCGTTGACCAGTTCCACGCCCTCGCCGATCTGCGTGGGTTCATCGGGCGTCGAGTCGATGGTGAGATTCTTAAGCTTGTTGGCGCCCTTGACGTAGGCGGCCGGTCCGAAACGCACGTCCTTGATGACGCGGCAGCTTTTGACCACGGCCCCGTCGCCGACCTGGCCGTAGTACCCGCGGCGGGAATCGAACTGCCGCTGCGTGATTTCGCCGAGTTTCGTCATCAGGGCCTTGTCTTCGCGGTAGCGGCTCCAGAGATACGCGTCTCCGGCGGTCATGCCGTGGAAGGGCATCACGCGGCGCCCGCCGGCTTCGTTGCCCAGGTCCAGCCAGACGCGAACGTCCTCCTCCTCGCCGTCCTTGATAAAGCCGTTGCCGAACTTCGCGTGATTCGAGGTGTGCATCTCGTCGATGTTCAGCAGCATGACGTTGTTTCCGACGATGTAGTGCGCCAGGTGGCGGACGTTGTGGATGGCGGTGTCGTCGCCGATGTCGCAGGAAACGACGCGAGAATTGGTAATGCCCGCCGGGACGCGCAGGTCGTGGTATTCCAGGCTCACGTCGGCCACCCGACCGATCCGCACCAGGCCGAAAAACTGGCAGTTCTTGACGTGCGCGGGGTTGAACTGCTCGGCGACGAGAATATCGTCCCATTTCGCGCAGGTATTCCCGTTGCGCACGAGCACTTCGATCTCGTCGGCCCGGAGATTTCGCCAGGCGTCAAGCGCCCGGCCGCACTGCTCGTTGCGCCGGGCGTATTCATCTTCCCCCGGCGGGAGAAGCTCCGCGGGCACGAAATCCCGCCCCAGAAATCCCATCGGAACCACGTTCATTTCACTCATAAGCCGGCCTCTTGTGTGTGTTTTCTGTCGCCACTACCCCGCCGAATTATCCACGTGGTGATTTTTCGTTTTATCGGCCTACGCGCCCAGTTCGTCCAGCGTTTTCAGGAGGTGTTCGGTGGTATACATCAGCGTCGGTCCGCCGCCCATCAGGACGGCCGCCTGGGCGGCGGCGAGAATTTCCTTCCGCGTCGCGCCGGCCTTCAGCGCCCTGGCGATGTGCGCGTCGATGCAATAGGTGCATTGACGATTCACGCCCAGGGCGACCAGAATCAATTCCATCGTTTTAACATCCAGGCCGGAATTGGATTCGATGTTGTTGTGAAACGTTTGAAAGCCCTGCATGAATTCGGGGCATTCCCTGGCCAGCCGGGTCATGTTCTTCTGAATCGAACCGAGGGTTTCTTTCACGTCAGCCATTCAACCTTCTCCTTATGATTCTTGTAGATACGCCTGGCGGAACATACCTATGGCATCCCTGTGGGATCCGTTCCGCCCGATTTCCTGCCGTTAATCCGCGTATAATCCATTGACGGATTTGAAATTGCAAGGCCGGAATTTCCCGGCGTCCTCTGCGCATAAAAAAAGGCCTGATCCGGGGGGGGAGATCAGACCTTAATCGGTCGAGTAAGGGGGGGACTCGACCATTGAGGGTACTATACACAAAAAAAACGGTTTGGCAAGGTGAAGTTAAAAAAAGTTGGAAAAAATTCACAAAAATTTTTTAAAAAGCAATCACAACGTCGTATTTTCGCCGGCGGGCGGTATAATTCACGGACATGGCTGGGTTTCCAACAACGCGACTTCGCCGCCTGCGATACAATTCCACGCTGCGGGATATGCTGGCGGGCGTGGAACTCCGGCGGGAGGAACTGATCGCCCCGCTGTTCGTCCGCGAGGGGAAGAATCAGCAACGGCCTATCGCCTCCATGCCGGGGCAGAACCAGTTTTCCGTCGACACGGCCTTGGAAACGGTTAAGCGATGGAAAAATAAGGGCTTGCGGGCCGTTCTGCTGTTCGGCGTGGTGGAAAAGAAAGACGAATTCGGTTCGCGGGCCTTTTCGCCCGACGCACCGGTGCAGAGGCTGACGGCGGAAATCAAGGCCGGCCTGCCCGAAATGCTGGTTATCGCCGATACCTGCCTGTGCGAGTACACCAGTCACGGCCATTGCGGCGTGGTCAAGCCCGTCGGCCCTGATGCGATGGACGTGGACAACGACGAGACGCTGGCGCTGCTGGCGCGGACGGCTGTCTCGCAGGCCCGGGCCGGGGCGGACCTTGTGGCGCCCTCGGCCATGATGGACGGACAGGTCGGCGCGATTCGCCAGGCACTCGACCAGGCCGGCTTGCACCGCACGGGCATTTTGAGCTACGCCGTGAAATTCGCCTCCAGCCTCTACGGCCCGTTCCGCGAGGCAGCCGAGAGTCCGCCGCAGTTCGGCGACCGGCGAAGCTACCAGATGGACTACCGCTCGCCCGCCCAGGCGCTGGCTGAGGCGCGGGCGGACGTGGAAGAGGGCGCGGACATCCTGATGGTCAAGCCCGCGCTGACGTATCTCGACGTGATCGCCGAGATACGCCGCGCGTTTGATCTGCCCCTGGCGGCCTATCACGTCTCGGGCGAGTACGCGCAGATCAAAGCCGCGGCTGCTAACGGCTGGCTGGACGAGCAGGCCGTCGTTCTGGAAACCACCTCCGCCGTCAAACGCGCCGGGGCCGATCTGATTATCACCTACTTCGCTGAAAACTTGGCGGAATGGTTGGGGTAAGAGCAAGAGAACGCGAACCTGCCTGCCGGTAGGCAGGTGACGCGAATCGAAGATCCCTTCGGGATTAAAGACGAATTACACGAAGGTTTTGATAATTTGCAAGTCAGGCGGCGCAGGGACTTACTTCTTTTTTCAGTCGGCCGACCAGACGGTCCTGGGCAATCTGGAGTTCGTACTGGCTTTGCAGATTCATCCAGAACTGCGGGGACATTTGAAAATATCGCCCCAGACGGAGGGCCGTCTCCGCGGAAACGCCGGCTTTTCCTTTGACGATCTGGTTGATCCGCGTCGGCTGAAGTCCGATGTCCTTGGCCAGCCGATATTGGCTGATTCCCATCGGCTTGAGGAATTCTTCCATCAGTATTTCGCCCGGATGTATGGGTTTGATTCGTTTCGGCATAATCTCATCCCAAGGTATTAGTGATAATCCACAATTTCCACGTCATGCGCGTTTCCATCGCGCCAGACAAAACAGATTCGCCACTTTTCATTGATGCGAATACTGTGCTGTCCCCGCCGCGAACCGCGCAAGGCCTCCAGCCGATTGCCCGGCGGAACGTTCAAATCACTCAGACAATGGGCGGCGTGGAGCATGACAAGTTTCCGATACGCCGCCCGCCACAGCTTTCCGGAGAAAAGCTTTGTCTTTTGTCGTTCAAACAGAAGCCTTGTTTGTTTGCAGGCAAAGGTGACGATCACATAAGAAAGTATAAGTTCCTGTCCCACTATTGTCAATCCATGTTATTATAGAAAATCGACATGCTTTAAAATGCGTGGGGCCTGTCCCTTTGAAATTTTCCAAGGCCGACCGACAGGTTCGCGAAATTTGCGTTCTCTTCCAGTCCCCAGTCCCAAGTCCCCAGTCCCCATGTCTCCTAACCTCTCCGTTCGTTGTGTGTCTCTATGAGTAAGGGTCAATCTTTGTCCTGGCGGGCGTGTATAATGAGAATGAGCGGGAAGGAGTTCGCCATGCGTCGGAATTTTTTAATAATTGCCTTGTCGCTGGCGGGGATAGGGGTGCTTCCTGCACTCTCGGCGACGGCTGCCGGACGCGAGTACAAGGACCTGAAGAAAGTCGTCAAAAGCTACGCGCTTCGCGGCACGCTGGAGAGCGTGATTCCGCAGTTGGAAAAATTCGGCGGCCTGAAGATCGAAGTCGATTGGCCGGCCCTCAAGGCCGCCGGCGTCGAGAAAACCGAAAAAGTGCAACTGCGCGGCACGAATGAGGAATTCATCGACATTGTGGATTTGCTCCTGGCGCAGGTGGAGAAAAAGGGCAAGCCGCTGGCCTGGCGGCGGGACAAATCCGGCGTCTTGCAGCTGACGACCCAGGCCAACGTGCTCCGCCGGCGTTTCGGCGCCCCGACGAATTCCGCCCTGCCCGCCAGGCCGCGCCTGCGCCGCTCCTCGCCGGCGCCGTCGGCGGACCTGCGATTTGAACAAACCCGCCTGGAAGATGTGCTGGAAACCCTCCGCAACGCCGGGCGGGTGAACTTTTTCATCAACTGGTCGTCGCTCAAAACCGTCGGTGTAACGCGCGACACGCCGATCACGATTCGGGCCCGCAACGTCAGCGTCGCCCGGGCGCTGGACCTGGTAATGCTCGAGATCAACGGCGGGAAGGACCGTTTCTCCAGCGTCTATTGGGTCGTGGACAAGGGCCTGGTCCGCATCGACACCGGCGCGGTGCTCGATACCGTCATGCGGACGCGCGTCGAGGACGTTACGGACCTGCTGCGGATCACGCCCAATTTTTCCGCCCGGCGGGTCAACGTTTCCTCGATCGGCAGCCGGCTGGCCGACAACGGCAAAAACGGCGCCGCGGAAAAGGAATTCAAACTCTGGGAGGAAGACGACGACACGGCCAAGGAGCCGAAGCGTGAAACGTCGGCGGACCTGCGGGCGCATCAGAAAAACCAGCTTATCGAGAGCATCAGGAATTCCATCGGGCAGGAGATGTGGCATCCCAACGGCCGGGGCACGATCACGATCTATCGCGGCCAGCTTGTCATCACGCAATCCCTCCTCGGCTGGAAACTGCTGGAAGAGGGAAATCGGTAACGTTCCTTTACTCTCCTTCCCTTTGTATCTCTCCCGCCGGGCGAAGGCGGTTGGGAGTGAGTAGCCAGTAGCCTGTAGGGCGTGCAACTCGCTTGCACGCGATTCAAAATCAGGATTGCGAGTGCAATACATTCCACGGACTTGATAATATCCAATAACGTGGAATGATATCCCCAAAGACCACGCCGTTCGTGGACGCGATTATTTTGATTGTCGTCCCGAGGAGCGTGAAAAGAGAAAGAAACCATGTGGTCCATGAAAATACAAAGGTTCATAAGTAGTATGGCGTCACTTCTACTTCCCCCGCCGCGGGAAATACGGTTTGGAAGGCTGACTCTTTTCGGCGTGTGCGTGTCGGCGTTCCTTTTGGGAGGTTGTCGTGCGCATCCGACCAGCCTGGCCATGATGATCGGCGGGGATATCATCAACGACGTGGAGGTGGAGCAGCGTCAGGACGAACTGTTGGGAAAAGATGAAGCCGCCGCGAACCGGATGTTCGGCCGACGGCTGGAAACCCTGATCGACCTGGATCGACCAAACGTGAAAATTATTTTCTACCCCTCCAAGGCCGATCCGTTAAAAAACAGGCGGTACATTGTGGAGCTGGAAGACGGAATTGTCGTGGTATTATCCAAAACGAAGAAAAATATCGACGGCGTGGAAGATTACCTTCACGACATGAACCTGGAGCGAAAACTTATCGGAAAGACGCCTGAAGAATGCAGCCGTGCCGGTGATCTCGGCCCGCCGTTGCGGACGTTTCGCAGTGTGGAGAAGGACCAGTTGTTGCGAATCTATGACATCCGACACTGGACCGATTTTCTGGGCGCCCGGTATTGCCTGCTGCGATTCGACCACGACGACTTCTGCCGAGACGTTATACTCATGGGCGTCAGCGCCACAACGAGAAAGGATCCGATACGACGTAAAAACAGAAAGTAAAAAACATCGCCCCACGCATGAATCACATCGCGAGATATTTGAGATTTTTTATTTGGCCTTCCGTAGCCTGTAGTCGGCAGTCCATAGGGCGTGCAATACCGGGCTAATTGGGGGACATCATACTGGTTATTGGGTTGATGCAAGGTGTGGTTGTGAATGAGACTCGGATAAGTCGGTGAGTTTATGGAAGAATCGGTGGGTTGACACCCACCGCTCATTTCATCGAATCCGGATTTTCCGTTTGTGTGATAGTAACGAGCGGCGGGTGTAAACCCGCCGATTTCACCATACACCATGACTTTTGTGAAAAAGCCCGTAGGAGTACAGGCAGGCTTGCTTGCACGCGGATTCTTTTTCTTTTGTTTCCCCCTCCCGTCTTCGCCTTTGGCTTCGACGTAACTTCGCCGTGGCAAGCCTGACTCCCGACCACAGACTACTGACTACCGGCTACTCCCATTAATACCGTCCCCGTTGGGTTTCGCCAGCCGGGCGGAGGCGGTTGACGAAGAAGTAGCGCAATGCGTCGACGGCGTGGTCGGGGCCGTCTTTTACGGGCTTGTCCGGCTCGGGCGAGCTTGGCGGGGGGTAGTGATACGACGCGAAGGCCTCGATGAGCTTTTCGCACCTTGGGTGGACGTACAGCCTCGGCCCGCCCGTCGCCGGCGCCAGGGCCGCCCGGATCAGCTCCAGGCCGTCCACGATACTGCTGGGACGCGAGACGCACGGAATCCCCGCCGCCGAGAGCAGTTCCGTGCAGGCGGCGCCGCTGGTGGATTCCTTCTGTCGCCCGGCAGGGTCCACGTAGGTCATTTCCACCCTGCCCAGATCGCGGGCCAAAATCGTCGCGGCGTGTTTCGCCAGCGGCAGGCGGGTGCGGAGGTACTCGTCGATCACGTGCACCGCGCCGGCCGGCGTGACCTGCACCCACAAACACACCAGCGGGCTGGCGTAGCCGAAGTCCATCGCGCGATACAACGGCCAATCCGCGCAGTATTCCACCTTCCGCACGTGGACGGCCGGGTCGAACTCCTCGAACACCAGCCACTGGCGCCGCGGGCCGCGGCAGAGCATTTCGCTCTCCCAGGCCGCCCTGCTGGAGCGGGCCTTGATCGTAATCGCGTCGTCAATGCGGAAAAATCCCTCCGCCTGCTTCGCGACGCCCTGGCAGTCCTCGGCCAGCAGGCAGTCTTTGCAGTTTCGCTCCGGGCCGCAGCGCTCGATCACTTCCCACAAGCACCAGTTCACGAGATGATATCCGAACGGCGTATCGCCCGGCTGCGGGTCGGCGGGGCCTGGTCCGCTGTCGCCCTCCCGCCCGATGCCGCGGGCGTTTTGCACGAGCTGGTGCATCAGCCCGCCCTGGCGGTGCAGCGTGGAGAGCACCTCGATACTGCCGCGCGTCTTGCCCTTGGATCGCGTGGCGAACTGGACGGCCTGCCAGACGTCGTCGTCGAACAAATCCACCTCGTCACAGCGGATTTTCTGCACGTGCTGGCCTCGCACGGCCCGCTGCGACTGGGCGAGCATCCGAATCTCACTGCCGCCGACGACGGTAATGCGATCGCGATACATTCGCCCCTCCACCAGCTCAGGCCGGCGCTGCACAAACTCGCGAATGTACTCCGCCAGCCGATCGGACTGATCGAAACTGCCGCCCAGCACGCGGATTTTCACCGGCGCGCGATACAGGGCGTCCAGCAGCGTCGCGACGGCGGCCAGCATTGTCTTTCCGCCGCCGCGATTCGCCCACACCAGCAAATCCTTCTGCCGCAGGAAACTCGCCTCCAGGTAATCCAGCGGCGCGTTGTGATGCGGGCAGATCGCCTTTTCGGGAAACGTCACGCCCAGCAGCGCCTTGGCGGCCCGCTGCAGACCCTTGCGGGTCTTCGGCTCGTGCGGCATCTTGATCGGCTCCTCCGACGAGGGGGTTTCGACGTGAATCTTCCTGGCCTTTTTTGACATGAAAGCCTCCTAATTTGGGACTAGGGACTTGGGATTAGAGACTGGGGACTGAAAGAAAAAGCTGACCGCTGATAGCTGATTGCTGAAAGCTTATCTGAAAAACCCCGGCGGTTGGGAGAGGTAGTAGTGGTAGTATTGGCTTCGGCCTCGGAACAGGCCCGCGTGGTACAACCCAGCCGCCGCGAAAAAGGGGCACATTTTGCCCATGGCCGCTAAGGCCTCCACCACGGGCACGGGCGAGGTGTTTACGGCGTGGCGCACGAGGCGCTTGGCCAGGCCGGCCCCGCGATACGTCGGGTGCACAATCACGCGCGAGATGCACTCGACCTCGGCGTTGAGTTTCGCCAGGGCCTCGCGGCGGGTCGGGCCGACGTATCGGCGGAACGTCGCGACGTTTCGCCCGCGGGCGGTGGTCACCGGCGGCGAGACGATTAAGAGGGCCGCGATCTCAGGCCCGCCCTGGCGCCGCCAGCGGCGCGGCGTGCGGATTACGTACACGCGCTTATGGGCCGCCGGCGGGCCGGTGAGGTAGTGAAACCGTCCCAGGGCGGCGTAGTCTCTAAGGCAGCCGCGCACGATGGGCCAGCGACGCGGGTCGGGCAGAGGTACGCTCGCGTCTCCCAGCCGGGGTTCCACGCGCAGCCGTCCGCCAAGCGGTTTGACGTATACGCGCGCCGGCTGAAGGGCACGCAGCAGTTCCACGCGCGGCGTCGCCAGCAGCAGCGCCGGCGGCGACGTTTGAATTTTTTGAAAATTTTGCACCAGCCGGGCGACCTGGCGACACAAGACAGCCGCCGTCGCCACGTCGAGCGTGGAGCAGAATTCGTCCGCCACGATCAGCGTCGGCCGATCCGACCGCAACGCCTTGTGCAGCGTCCTTGCCAACGCGAGGCGGAACCGCTGGCCGTCGGAAAGCTGCCCCGCGGGCGCTACCAGCGCCGTCGCCTCAGCCAGCCCGCAGCGGGACAGCACGTCCAGGCGCTGTTTGAGCGTTCCACCGCGCAGGGCGTCGACGGCGGGCCGACGCGCCGCCTGCCGGCCGATCGGCGTAAGGCGAATCGCACCGCGCGCCTTTCGCAGCACCTCACGCAGCAGCACGCTCTTGCCGGCGCCGCTGGGGCCGACGACGGCGACGATTTCGCCCGCGGCGATTTCGAGCCGCGCGTCCTGGAGGATCGTTTCGCTTCGGCCCGGCGGCAGGCCGAAGGTGGCCGCGACCTGCTTCGCGTCAAAACTAATCGGCGTTTTTCGACGCACCCGCGCATGGAGACGAATTGACCATTTTTTGAAATCGCCTCTCAAGCCGCGAGACGACCTGTATCTTGAAGACATCTAAAACCTCCGGGACTAGGGACCCTGCTCTGCGAAGCCGCTACGCAGGGCGAAGCAGAGTGGGGACTTGGGACTGGGGACTGGAAGAAAAATGACGAATGAATGACGAATTTTTTAACAACGAAGATACGCCGTCGGCGGTGTTTCTGATTCGATTTTCGTCATGGGCAAGTGGCACCTTCAAGCGAGTTTTTGGAAAAAACGAGCTTGTGGGTGCCTCTTCGTTTACGGAAAGTGCACCCACAAGACTCGTGAGTTTCAAAGAAACTCCCGATTCTTGAAGGTGCCACAAACCAAAAATTCTTGTTTTCTTTTTCTTCGATTCGCCCCTAAGGGGCGAATAGCGTTTGGCCGGGGGTGAGCGAAGCGAACCCCCGGAAAAGGGTTTGCCTTCTTATAGCCCCGACGGGGCGGCAGCGTTTTTTATACATATTGAAATGCGGGAAATGATGAAATGGTCTTATCCCGGATTCGCTGTCGTCCCGCTGGGACTCAATGAAAATGGGCCGTGTTCCGGGGGCTCGCTTCACTCACCCCCGGCCAGACGCTTCCCGACCCTTCGGGTCGTAAGAAATGAGTCGGTAGTCCGTAGTCGGTGTGTGGTTTTTCACCCTCGGTAGGGTTTGCGAAATTTTGAAATCAAAACGTGTTTTATTGTTTTGTAGTTTCCCCGGTCCCGAAATCGTAAGTGCAAATGCGGTCGAATGTATAAGGTCCTTCGGCTTCGTCCCTTCTATAAGCAAAGGGGCAATGTCAAGGAATTCTCGCCTTTTCTATTTGGTTCGTTTTGCCACGTTGCAGTTCATCCTTC
>JAFGEJ010000202.1 GCA_016931655.1 Phycisphaerae bacterium | reverse complement strand
CCTTCTCGCAAGCCGAGGACAAAACCGAAATACATCAAAATTGTATCCAACTGGAACTATTCAATTTATGATGGGACAGCAGTGATACGGCATATGAGACTTCATTTGTGACAAAATAAGCTTCATATACGACATATGAGGCTTCATCCGAGGCATATCAAGTCTCATATGCGACGTTCGAAGCCTGGTATGTGACGTTTCAAGCCTGATCCGTGGTGGAGAAAGGTTTTTGTCAAAGACCGCCGCGCGAATTATATTTGGATTGCGTATTGCGAGCAAAAATCGTGAAAATACGAAGAATTATGGGGGATTGTACTGGGTTGTATTGTATGGAGTTACGGATTTTTTGGTGTATGGGATTTGGTTCGGTAGAATAAGAGAGGATTTTTTACGAGGGATTTTACCATTCCGGGGGACTATAGCGGTGTAACCATGGTACATGTTCCGGCGGATTCATCCGGGAGACAGGAATGGCAAGAGAAGACGTTGCGGATTTCAACGCCGTATTCGAAACACATTTTGCGGACATCTATGGATATCTGGCGTTTCGGCTGGCCCCGCGGATCGAAGACGCTCGGGATCTGACGCAGGATGTATTCGTCGCCGGCTTGAAAGGCTGGAAGACATTCCGCGGCGAGAGCACGCCGCTACAGTGGCTTCGCGCCATTGCGCGGCGAAAAGTGGCGGATTACTTTCAGCGTAATAGTGAGTCCATTTCCGTGGAAGCGATTCTGCCTTCCTGTCAGGCCGGGCCGGATTCCCCGGCTGTGGAACGAACGGAGAGATTGGCCGTCGTAATGCGTTCCATCACAGCCGAGTCCAGAGAGTTGTTGGAAGAGAAGTACATTGACGGAATTTCCGTTCGCGAAATGGCCCGGCGACGCGGAAAAACGGAAAAGGCTATCGAATCGGCGCTGGGGCGCGCACGAGCGGCGGTTCGCGAGAAATACGGACAAGTACAGGCACGTATGGGAGAGTCATCATGAGTCCAAATGAATTCAAAACGGACGACGATTTTCAGTCTGCCTTCGCCGAAGCGGTTGAATGTTTTACTCCTCCCGCGGGGTTGAAGGAACAGATCGAGAAGCGTCTGGCAGACGGCCGGGATTGTGAAACACAGGCGACTCCTTCCTCCCCCAAGTCAATCCGCCGTCAAGCGACGGCAGATCGCCAAAATCAAATTTCCTACCTATTGGAAAGGATCAGACACATGAAACGTTGGAAAAAAACTCTCATTACCGCAGCCGCAGCGGCTTTGGTTATCGCGGCCATCGGCGTCTGGATGCACATGCCCCGCGGCAGCGTCCCGGGCCTCACCGGAATTACCTTCGCCGACGTGCAACGGCAGATGCGGAATGCGGAGACCATGAGTTGTGTTATCAATGCACCAGGAACATTTACGGAAACCAATATTCATATCGAGAAAACGGAGGATGAAAAAGGGAATGTTATAGAAGATAAGACCAAAAGGACGGAGAAGACGGAAACCAAAACCGGTGAAACGAAAATAAAATTGTACCTGAAAGAACCCAATCTCCTCCGGCTGGAAATGTATGGGCCGTCAGATGTTCCCGTTGCGGGGGAAGGGATCTATGTCATCAGCGATTCCCGAAGTGGAAAGGCCATCATTCTCATGCCGGGAGAAAAAACATATAAAAAGGAAAACAGTATGTTTTCTGTTGCCGGCATGATTATGGCCAGCTACAAGCAGGGCTTTAACGAAACCAAGAAAATGATCGAAAACGGCGAGGCGAAGCTGATCGGCGAAAAGACGATTGACGGACGAAAAGCCAAAGGTTATGCCATCGAAGAAGACGACATGAAAGGAGAAATCTGGGCGGATGCCGAAACGGCCATGCCAATCCAGGTAACCGGCGCAGATCCCAAAAATACGGGACACAAAATGACGATTTCCAATATTCGCATCAACGAACCGTTGGACGATTCCCTGTTCTCCATGGAAATCCCCGAAGGGTACAGGGAAGATGACAGCAACAGTTTCGAAATCACGTTTCCTGAAAAGTAAACGCGAGTCGACTCTTCTCCTGGAAATTGTATGGCGGAGTTTTTTGGTTTTTTAAAAATATCAAAAACTCCGCCATGTTTTTTTGCCCCCACCTTTATCCTCCCCTGGCGGGGGAGGAGTTTTTATGACTACCGGCTACTTCTCCATTTAGCGCGTGAGTTCCTTCGACTGCGCTCGAAGACTCGCTTTGCTCAGGATGACAGATCACGGGGTCTTTGCTGGACATCGCACTGGATAGCCGGTAGTCTTTTTGCCATGACGCAACGCATTACAGTGATCGGCGACGGGGGGATGGGCACGATCTGCGCGATCATGCTGGCCGAGAACGGGCACAAGGTTCGTTTGTGGTCGGCGTTTGAAGATCAGGCGAAGGAACTGCGGGAACATCGGGAAAATCGCAAGTTCCTGCCCGGCAAAATGTTACCGGAGAGCATTGATGTGATCTCCGGCCGGGAGGGCGTCTTTGACGGCGCGGACTGGATTCTCTCAGCCGTCCCGACGCAATTCGTTCGGGAAGTCTGGAGCGGTCTGAAGAATATCTGCCCGGCCGGTGTGCCGATCTGTTCGGTGACCAAGGGCATTGAGAATGAAACGCTGCTGAGGCCCAGCGAAATTCTTCTCGATGTGCTGGGCGAGCCGGATCGGCCGATCGCGGTGCTTTCGGGCCCTTCGATCGCGCCGGAAATCGCGCGGGAACTGCCCGCGACGGTGACGGCGGCCTCTTCGGACGCCGCCTTGGCGCGGCGCGTGCAGGAGTGCATATCACGGCCTTACTTTCGGGTGTATACGAACCCGGACGTCGTGGGCGTGGAGCTGGCCGGTGCGACGAAGAACGTCATTGCCATCGCCGCCGGCGTACTGGACGGCATGGGCGCGGGCGTGAACGCCAAGGCCGCCCTGCTGACGCGCGGGCTGGTGGAAATTTCCCGGCTGGGCGTCGCAGCCGGGGCGAAGCCGAAAACTTTCGCGGGTTTGTCGGGTCTCGGCGACCTGGTGACGACCTGTTTTTCGCCGGTCGGTCGGAACCGCAGCTTCGGCCAGGCCGTCGGGAGCGGCAAGAGCGTCGAAGAAGCGCTGGCCGAAATTGAGGGCGTCGTCGAAGGCGTTGCCACCACGCGCAGCGTGGCGGCGCTGGCGGAAAAACTCGGCGTGGAGATGCCTTTGACGCAGGCGGTGTACGACGTGATTATCGAAGGCCGGGATCGCCACGAAGCCATCGCCGGCCTGATGGCCCGACCGCTGCGGTCGGAGATGGAATAACGCTTTATTCGCGGGTAGGATATTCGGTGTTGCCGTATTGTATCCCAACTGGTTGTTACGAAATACTCCACGGATTTCACGGATAAAGAAAAGGATTTCACGGATTTTTTATGGAATACATCCGTGTAATCGTATTTACATCCATGTAATCCGTGGATGATTTCCTGGAAGATCAGCAGCACATAAGGACGCAAAATGCGAATCGCAATCGCCGGGGCTGGATACGTTGGACTGGTGGCTGGGGCGTGCTACGCCTCGACCGGCAATACCGTCACAATGGTGGACGCCGACGAGAAGCGCATCGAAACGCTGCGGGCCGGCGGATTGCCGATCTACGAACCGGGTCTGGCGGACCTGCTGGCTGAGAACCGCCGCGCGGGCAGAATTTCCTTCCAGACGGACCTGACGGCCGCGGCGGGGGAGGCGGAACTGGTCGGCGTAGCCGTCGGCACACCGCCGCGCGAGGACGGCTCGGCCGACATGTCGTTCGTGGAAGCAGCCACCGAGCAGATCGCCCGCGGCATCCGCGATTACGTGGTGATCGTCACCAAGAGCACCGTCCCGGTCGGCACGTGCAATCGCGTCCGCGAAATCCTCCGCGCGAATACAGAGTATCCTTTCGACTACGTGAGCAATCCGGAATTTCTCAAAGAGGGTTCAGCCGTCGACGACTTCCTCAGCCCGGACCGCGTGATTATCGGCACGGAAAGCCCGCGCGCCCGGCGGATCATGGAGCACCTCTACGAGCCGTTCATGCGCCAGGGGCGGCGCATCCTGTTCATGGACCCGATCAGCGCCGAACTGACGAAATACGCCTGCAACGCGATGCTCGCGACGCGCATCAGCTTCATGAACGAAATGGCCCGCCTGGCGGAGAAGGTCGGCGCGGACGTCCAGAGCATCCGCGCGGGCATGGGTTCCGACGGGCGGATCGGCAGGGCGTTTCTCTTTCCGGGCGTGGG
>JAFGEJ010000201.1 GCA_016931655.1 Phycisphaerae bacterium | reverse complement strand
TGCGTGAAAATACTGGGAAAATGAAAACGGATTCATGAAAATATCGCTGCTACAAGGTCGAGGAATCCCTTAACCTCGGACCATTAGAGGGACTCCCCGGAAATTTTGTTGTTTTTTCTTCGTCCCGAAGGGACAGAAAGCGTTTGGCCGGGGGTGAGCGAAGCGAACCCCCGGAATAAGGCTTATTTTCTTAGAGCCCCAACGGGGCGACAGCGACGATTCCTTTTCATCGAACTCGCTGTCGTCCCGTTGGGACTCAAATTAAAGAACCTGTTTCCGGGGGTTCGCTTCGCTCACCCCCGGCCAAACGCTCCTCGACCCTCCGGGTCGAAGAGAAGAAAGAACAACACGGGAATTCCTAGGCGGCCTCAATTAACCAGCTAACCAATTAACCAGTCAACCAGTTAACCAATTCACCAATCCTACACCTTCACCTTGAAGCGTTCGCCTTTTTTCAGGCCCAGAACGAATGCCGCCAGCCAATCGACCATCCGTTGCAGATCGCGCAGGTCGATCATTTCGACGGTGGAGTGCATATACCGCAGCGGCGGGCTGGTGATGGCCGACGGTACGCCGCCGTTCTTGGTCCACATGGCGTACGCGTCCGTGCCACCGGTCTTGGAGAACGTTTCGACCTGAAGGGGAATTTTCTTCCCCGCCGCCGCCTTGCGAAGCCGCTCCACGAGCACGGGATGATTCTCCCTGCCGATGGAAACGGTCGGCCCCTTGCCGAGATTCACCTGCCCGTGCAGTTTCTGGTCGATGCCCGGCGAGTCGGTCGCGTGGGTCACGTCCACGGCGATCGCGGCGTCCGGCTGAACGTTCGCCACCTGCATCTGCGCACCGTTGCAGCCGGTTTCCTCCTGGATGCTGCTGCACGCATACAGGGCGCATTTGGGCTTCACGCGGGCCGTGGCGGCCACGCGAAGCACCTCGGCGGCCACCCACACGCCGATGCGATTGTCCAGCGCACGCGAGACGGCAATGTTCTTGTCGAGCATCTCGAAGTCGTCCACAAAGGTGACCGGATCGCCGACGGACACTTTTCGTTTGACGGCCTTTCCGTCGGTCGCGCCGACGTCGATGAACACCTCGTGCATCTTGGGGGCCTTGGCGTCCTTTTCCTTGTCCTTCAGGTGAATGGCCGTGGCGCCGATCACGCCGCGCACGACGCCCTTTTGCGTGTGAATGTTCACTCGCTTGCCGCTCACGAGCGCCGGGTCCACGCCGCCGATGCTCTGGAAATAGATGAAGCCCTTCTCGTCGATGTGCTTGACCATCAGTCCGATCTCGTCGATGTGCCCGTCGATGAGAATTTTCGGATCGCCTTTGGGATTCAGAACCGCCACGGCGTTTCCGTAGGCGTCGGTGCGGATTTCGTCGGCCCAGGGGCGAACGTAGCCGCACCAGAGCTTCTGGCCCTGGGATTCGTATCCGCTGGGGGTGGGCGTGGTCAGCAGTTTTTTCAGAAACGTGAGCGATTCGCCGCGCATGATGATCCTTCCTATCTTGTCAGTTGCAGGAACAAATCCCTGGGTTTGCAAAATCATCCACGGATTACACGGATTTCAGAAAGATATCACGGATTTTACGGAGGGGAAAGAGAAATACATCCTCCCATCCGTGAAATCTCTTTGTCCTCCGTGAAACGAACCGTCAAAGCACGAACTTTCATGATAATTTTGATACCGGAACGAGAAATCTTTGTTCTGTCATAAAGGAAAATCGTTTTTGAAAGTAGCCACGGGCGCAAGCCCGTGGAAACGGAAAACCCCTATAAACCAGGAGCCCCGCAGGGGCGATTGAATAACATGGCATGGCCTCAATCGTCCCTGCGGGACTCTGAAGAAATAAAACCGCGCCTTATCCACGGGCTTGCGCCCGTGGCTACTATCAGTAAGAACCGGTTGCTTACGTTCGATGAAACTGTTTTTGGAGGTCTTTGAGGCTCAGGCGCAGCGTGGTGGGTCGGCCGTGGGGACAGGCCGAGGCCTTCTCGGCCTCTTCCGCGCCGGTAAGCAATTGCCGCATTTCCTCCAACGAGAGGGGCGCCCCGGCCTTGACGGCTGCCTTGCAGGCCATCATCGCCAAGACGGCCTCCAGGAGGCGTTCCGGGTCGGCCTGCTCGTCGTCGCCCAGCGTATCGAGCAGTTCGCGGAGGAAGGCATCCATCTTCACGCCTCGCTCGGCCAGCACCGTCGGATACTGCTGCACGGCGTAGACGTTAGGCCCGAACGGCGCGACCTCCATGCCCAGCTTCCCCAGCAGGTCCGTCGCCTCGTCCAGCAGTGCCGCCTCGGCGGGCGAAACCTGCACCGTCTGGGGAATCAGCATCCGCTGGGCCGTCAGCCGCCCCGCCGTCAGGCGACGCCTGAACTCGTTGTACAGAATCCGCTCGTGCAGCGCGTGCTGATCGACGATCATCAGCCCGTCGGGCGTCTGGGCGACGATGTACGAATCGTGCACCTGCATCAGCGGAACGACCGCAACCGCCGGTTGTTCTTCACTTTCCTGAGATGAAATATATTCCGGTAATGGTTTTGCTTCTTCACGAGATACAGAAGTAACGGTAGATTGAGTTTTCTGTGCCGGTTGTATCGGTAATTCTGAACTTCTTCTCTCTGTGCCTCTGTGTCTCTGTGGTAAAATTTCTTCCGGAAAGCCCAATCGCGGCTGGGGCTTTGGCGCGGATTTGAAAAAATCCGCCAGTGCGTCCCGCAGCGATTCCTGCCGTCGGCCGGCGGCGGAGGCCGGCGACGCGCCGGCTTCCTCCTCGGCGGCAGCCTGCACGTCCGGGCGCAGATCGCCGCGCTGGAGCGTTTCTCGCACGGCGGCCAATACCTCTCCGTACACGCGGTTGGAGTCGCGGAAGCGGACCTCGATTTTCGTCGGGTGCACGTTGACGTCCACGTCGGCTGGGTCGATTTCGAGGAACAGGAAGACAGCCGGGTAGCGGTTCGGCGCGAGCAGCCCGCGAAACGCCTCCCGCAAAGCATGGCCGATGAGGCGGTCGCGAATGTACCGCCCGTTGAGAAACATATACTGCCCCGCGGCGCTGGAGCGAGCCGCCGAGGGCGGTCCGAGCAGCCCGGCCACGCGCACCGGCCCGCTTCGCGGCGTGACGGTCAGAAGGCTTTGAGCAAAATCGGGCGTGAACAGATCGGCGATACGGCCGCGGGTGTTCTCGCGGACGGGCAGGTTGAGGGTCTCGCGCCCGTTGTGTCGCAGCGTGAAGGCCGTCTGCGGGTGCGGCAAGGCCAGGCGCGCGATCTGCTCGGAGATGTGCCCGAATTCGGTGTTCACGGTGCGAAGGAATTTCCGCCGCGCGGGCGTGTTGAAGAACAGGTCGCAAACGGCCACCGTCGTGCCCGGCGCCGCGGCGCAGGGGACCGGCGGGTCGATCCGCTCGCCGTTCGCGAGCACCTCCCAGCCGCCCTGCTCGTCCGGGCGACGGGTGCGAAGACGGGCGTGCGAAATACTCGCGATCGACGCCAGCGCCTCGCCGCGAAAGCCCATCGTACCGATGGCGAACAGGTCGTCCTCGGTGGCGATTTTGCTCGTGGCGTGCGGCGCGAACGCCAGGGCGGCGTCGTTGCGGTCCATGCCCGCACCGTCGTCGGACACCTGGATGAGCTTTCGCCCGCCGTCTTCCACCGTCACGTCCACGCGCGTCGCGCCGGCGTCCAGTGCGTTTTCGACGAGTTCCTTCACGACGCCAGCCGGCCTCTCGATCACCTCGCCGGCGGCGATCTTGTTCACCAGGTGTCTGGAAAGTGCGGCTATGGGCATCCCAACAGCATACCCGCGGCAAAAGGGAAATGAAACCTCCCAACCACCCCCTGGCAGGACTTACGTATCTACATTCTTTGTTTTTTTGTATCTTTCGTCTGAAAGGCGTAACCATACCAGCCCAGGGCGAAGCCCTGGGTGAAGATGGATTTTTATTTTTTAGCCCTGAAAGGGCGTGACATTATGTTTCGCCCTTTCAGGGCTTAGAATTGTATGTCACCTGTACCCAGGGCTTCGCCCTGGGCTGGTATGTCTCAGCCCGTTGGGCTGAAAACAAGGAAATCAATAACCACCGGCAGCGCCGGTGGTTGTTAATTGGGCTGTCATTCCACGGTTTTATAGGCCCTCAGCAGGCCGTCCACGTGCCGCTCGAGGCTCAGCGCCTCCGCGGCGACGGCGCAGGCGCGAATTCGCGGCCGGCGCTGGTCGGGATCGGCCAGCGTGCGCATCGCCTCGGCGGCTGCCTCCAGCGAATCAGGGCGCTCCACGACGATCCCCGCGCCTTCGGCGAGCGCCTCGGCGGCGCCGTTGTACGTGGTGGTAATGGACGGCAGGGCCCAGCGCGTCGCTTCGAGCACGACCCGGCTGGCCGCGTCGTGCCAGCTCAGCAGCACGCACACGTCGGCCGCGGAGTACCAGGGGAAAATCTCCGGCGTGGCGGGCAGGAACACGACGCGATCCGAAACGCCCGACGTCTCCGCCACCCGTTTGAATCGCGGCGCGTCGGCCTGCCCGATACAGACCAGGCGATTCCCGCCGCCCTCGCCAAAGGCGCTTCCGAAGGCCCGGATCGCCCAGTCCACGCCCTTGAGGCGGAAATTCTTCGCCACGGTCAGAAACACCGTCTCGTCGTCCTTCACGCCGATCTGCCCGCGCCCCCCCTGCCGCCACTGCTCCCGCTGCTGCTGCGAAACGTCCGGGACGCTCACGCCGTTGGGCACGACGATCACGCCCTCGGTTCGCCCGTAGTAATGTTCGATCTCCCGCGCGATCATTTCGCTGTTGGGCAGCAGCAGCGTCTGGCCGGTGACGACCTGTCGCTCGAGCGTCGCCAGCAGGCGTCGATGTTCGTTGAGGGCGAAGCCCAGTTGCGCCACCGCCGACCCCAGGCCTCGGGTCATTCGCCGGCGGGCCTCCAGCACGCCCGGCCGGGTGCCGCCGCGAAGCTGATACACCGTCACGCCGGGAACGGGAAGCATCGCGTGCGACACGTCAAACGCCCCGTCGGCCAGGGCGTGTTGCGTTTCGTGCACGAAGCTGCGCAGCCGGGCCGCGCGGGACAGCCCCCGCGTCGAAATGACGCGCAGCGAAACGTTTTCGATCTCGGCCCGGCTGGACTGGCACAGAACCGTCACGGCGTGCCCGCGACGCGCCAACTCGGCGGCGATCTGGGCCGTGGAGGTCTCCCGCCCGCCGCGCGAGGGGTCCATGCGCTCAATAATCAATGCGATTCGCATTGGATTTCGATTCCTTTGCCTCAATGTCACATGGAATTATCCACGGATTACACGGATTTCTCTGGATTTCACGGAATATGTCATGAATTCAAAACAATCCGTGTAATCTTTCTTTTATCCGTGAAATCCGTGGAGGATTTTCATCTATCGGCCTGGCGTTGCTTTTCGTCCCGATGCTGGTCGTGGCGGGCCATCCGGCGGATTTTCGCGTCGATGGCGGCGTCCCAGCGGCTGAATTCCATCTCGTCGTCGCCGGCGAGGTATCCGTGCAGAAAACGGGACCAGTACAGTTTCACCCACATCCACGGCATGGAGTATTTCAGCTGCGCCAGGTCCTTGACGCGCCAGCGAAACACCCGCCGTCGCGGGCGAAACGCCCTCGCGAGGTCGATCAGGTACAGGCGAAGGTTCCCCTCGCAATCGTGCAGGAAGACGTGCGAGGCGTACAGGTCCCGGTGCACGTATCCGATTTCGTGCATGCGGTGCACCAGTTGGATCAGTTCGTCGGTAAAGGCCTCCATGACTTCGGGGTGCTTCAGATGCCTCTGGAGAAATTCCTCGCCGATGCGTTCCAGGGCGTCGCCCGGGACGGCTGAGACGATCACGTAGCTCCGCTTCACGCCTAGCCGGCCCTGTTCCGCGCCCCAGACGATCGGCCGCAATGCCGGCACGTACGCCTCCCGCAGCCGTCGGGCGGCCTCGAACTCCCGCCGGGCCGGGCAGTCGGTCCGCCGACCCGTCAGAAAGCGGCACAATCGCTTCGGCAGCGACGGCGAGTCGTATCGCTTCAGATACATCTCCCAGCAGCGGTTTTCCGAGTCGTGCACGCGCAGGCGCGTCCGGCGACGCCGACCCAGGCCGGGCTTGACCAAATCCTCCCCGCCGGTGAAGGCAAAGGCGCCTTCGAGAGTTTCCAGGTCATTCTCCTCGATGAACTTCACGACGACGGGATGAAGCGTTGGATCGTTCAATTCGTCCCTCCCGCCCGGTCGGCCAGGAGTTCCTCCGCCGCCGCGACAACGCTTTGGACGCTCACGCCCGTCAGGCAGCGCAGCCGTCCTTCCTCAGCCGGCAGGGGACAGATTTTTTTCTGGCAAGGCCCGCACGATACGTCCACCCGCACGATCCGCTCGGCGGGATAGTCGATTCGCGTCCAGGCTGGGTCCGTGGAACCGAAGATCGTCACGACGGCGGCGCCCATGGCCGCGGCGACGTGCCTGGCGCCGGTGTCGTTCGTGATAAGCAGATCGCACCGCCGCAGAAGGGCCTTGAGAAGCCCCAGCGTGTTGTCCCGCCGGGCGAAGTTCAGCAGCGGCTTGCGGCGCATGTGCTCCGCGACGGCCGCGGCCAGGGCGCGTTCGGCGGGGTTGGGAGCGGCGTTGACGAGAATCTGCGCGCCGCGGGAATCGGCCAATGCGTCGGCGGCCCGGGCGTAACGATCCGCCGGCCAGAGCTTGCTCGATCCGAAGGCCGAGCCGGGATTGAGCATCACCAGCGGTTTTTGGGAATCGTACCCCGCCTCGTGCAGCAGCGCGTCGGCCTGTTGTGCGTCGGCGGGCAAAAGGGGCAGTTCCATCGTCCGCGAACCGAGCTTCAGACCCAGCGGCTGGAGCAGTTCGGCGTAGTAGTCGATCATGGGCGCGGGCAGGAATCGCCCGTCCGGGCCTCGCGGCGGCGCCAGGCGATCCGTCAGCAGCCAACCCCGGCCGTCGCGGGCGTACCCGACCCGCCGCGACGCTCCGCTCAGCCGGGCCAGCAACGCGCCGCGAAAACTGTTCGGCAACAGAATCGCCGTTTCCGCGCGAACGGCCCGAAGCCGCCGAATCGTTCGCGGGAAATAACGCAGCCGCTTCGATTCGTCGGGGATCACCTCGTCGCACCAGTCGCAACCTTGCAGCACCGCCCCAATCGCCGGGCGGGCGACGTATACGATTTTTGCGCCTTCCATCCCCGCGCGCAAGGCCCGCAGCATGGGCGTCGCCATTACCGCGTCGCCCACCCAGTTGGGCAGAAACACCAGAATGTTCGGGGAATTCGACATGAGCCGTCTATCTGTATTTACCCGCATGGCGTCCCTCAGGGACGCTATGTCTTTTCCTGTGTAACACTCTGCTGAAATCACAAAAAAGCAAAAAAGAAGAAGCCACAAAGAGCACAAAGGTCACAAAGGAAGATGAAAATAAAAACCATTTTTTTATTACTCTTTGTGACCTTTGTGTCCTTTGTGGCAAAAAAATCTTTACAACAAAATAGTTGTATGGCGCAATGGGAATAGTGTCAGTCTTTCGGCAGTCCCTGCCGCGCCAGGTGGTCCCAACTGTCCCGGTGGATCAGCCGCGAACCGCTCATCGAGGCGTTTCCCACCACAACGCACTTCATGCCAGCGTCGACGAAGGCCCTGGCCGCCGCCTCGGACGTGCACACGCCATAGCGCATCTTCGGGAACTGCTCGACAAGTCCGGGCAAATGCCCCTCCAGCCGGTTTTCGATCCGCACACGCGGCAGCTTGAATTTTCCCTCGCGCACGACGTGCCAGCTCTTTCGCTGCCAGAGCAGTATCGGCCCGTCGGGATATCCGGCGTCGGCGAGCCGGCGGTGGGCGTCTTCCCGCGTGCGGCGGGACTGACGCGTGAAGTAGACGACATGGGCCGACCGCGCGATGTTGCGCAGGGCCGCCACGGCCGGGTCGTCCGGGCCGTATCCCCTCGGCAACGAATCGTAATCGACGGCGACGACGGAACTGGCCGAATCCCAGACGAACAGCGGGACCGCCGCGGAAATCTCCGCGCCCTCGACGTCCTGTAGCGCCACCTTCATGTAATACAGGCCCGCTTTGCCCCTGACGGGCTTCCTGGACATGGAAAACAGCACGCCGGCGTAGCCGGTTTTGTCCGTCCCCGCCGAGCGGAGGGGGCTTTCGCCCGCGGCGCCGGGAGACGTGTCGGGCGTGGGATACAGGGTGAAGCGCATCGCCTGATTTCTCGCCGGCAGGGCCAGGAAGAAGAAATCGTTCCTCTGCAGGCGAATCACGGGCACAAGCTCGCCATCGGATTTAGCGAGCTGGTCCGGCACGGTCAGGAGATAGTAACCACCGCAGCCGCCGAAACACGGCGAAAGCAGACACAGGCATAGCAACTTTTTCATGCCGGTTAGGGTACGCCGCCGAGGGCCTTGTGTCAAATCTCCCCTTACAGCATCCCGCGCCAAACCGACTCGCAACATGGGGGACAACCTTAGCAGCCCGTTTAGAATGTGTCGCGGGCCTCTGGCCCGCGCGTACCGAGGGCATCTTGCCCTCGGAGGGATTTTATTTTCGCGGCCAAGATGGCCGCGACACGCGCGGGCAGGATGCCCGCGACACAAAATATGACTTCCCAAACGGGTGCCTATCGTTTCTTCGCCGCCAGGAGGCTCTTGGCCTCTCCGACGAGGTAAAACGAGCCCGTCACGCAGATGATGTCCTCGCGGTGCACGGCGCTGGAGGCGATCGCCAGGGCCTGGGAAAGGTTCTCGGCGACCTGCGCGACGCGCCCGTCGGACAGTTCGGTGTACATCTCGGCCAGGGCTTTCGGATCGGCGGCGCGGGCGTTGCCCAGGGCGCGGGTGAAAATCACCTTGTCGGCGCCGGTGGCCAACTGCTCCATCATTCCGCGAATGTCCTTGTCCGCGGCGCAGCCGAAGACCATGACCATCGAATCGTACGGGATGTGCTGCCCGATGCCGCGCATCAGCGCCTGGATCGACGCGGCGTTGTGCGCCCCGTCCACCAGCACGCGCGGATCCTGGTGGATGATCTCCATGCGCCCGGGCAGGGAGACCGCCCTCAGGCCGGCCATGGCCTTTTCGTCGTCGATGTCCATGCCGTTGCGCTTGAGCTGATCCAGCAGCGCCAACGCCAGGCCGCAGTTCAGGGCCTGGTGCTCGCCGAGAACGGGCACGGGCAGGTGCTCGAACCGGCTGTGCGGCGTGGTCAGGCAGACGCGCGTATGACAACCGTTCTGCCGCGACGATTCCACGCGGTAGCTGAATTCGATCTCCTCGCCGGTGAACATCAGCTTGGTCTTGGACTCCGTGGCCGCCTGCTTCAGAACGCGCTTGGCCGTCGGATGCTGCGGCACGGAAATCGCCGGAACGTTCTTCTTGAAGATGCCCGCTTTTTCCTTCGTAATGTCCGCCAGGCCCGGACCCAGCTGCTGCATGTGGTCCATCGAAATACTCGTCAGCCCGCAGACTTCGGGCTTCAGCACGTTCGTGCTGTCCAGGCGCCCGCCCAGACCGGTCTCCACCACCGCGATGGCCACGTTCTGATTTTTGAAGTGGACGAACGCGATGGCCGTCATGATCTCAAAGAACGTCGGCTTGTCGTCTTTCATCCGCTCGACGTGCGGGGCGATTTTGGCGATCAGTTTCGTCAGCTCCGTGCGCGGAATCTTTTGGCCGTTGATCGTAATCCGCTCGCGAATGTCGCAGATGTGCGGCGAGACGTACAGACCCACGCTGTGCCCGCAGGCCTGCAGCATCGAGGCAAGCATGGTGGCTGTCGATCCCTTGCCCTTCGTGCCGGCGATGTGAACGGAACGAATCTTCTCGTGCGGATTGCCCAGCCGCTTGAGAAACGATTTCATGCGGTTCAGGCTGAAGGTGTCGGAATTGTATCGCACGCGCAACATCTGCTCGTAATCCGTCTGCGAAAACAGAAAACGAAGCGCAGAGTCGTACCCGCGAATCGCCTTGATGGGCGACTTTCCCTTTTTAACAGATTGGGTTTGCGTTACGGTAACCATAGATTGCGGGAGTTTACACACCGCAGAGGGGAAAGTCAAGCACCATTTCCACCGTGCGGGTCGTAACTCTTTTTGTTAAAAGAATTTAAAAAAAGCTCGTTTCGAAGAAAAACGAATTCCGCGAATCGAAACATTATCGGACCGTTCTGAACGAATTTGATGCTATTCCGCGGGGTTTTCACTTCCACAACCGATGCCTTTTTCGCACCTTCCCGCCGCCGAAATTCGTTCCCGTGTTTCTGATCTAACCCGCAGACTCCGCAAAGGTGTCGAAAGAATTTTTTTTACGCCGTCGAATGCTCCGTTGGATTTTTTGTGAACCCATAACAAAAAGATTTTTTTTGCCACAGAGATCACAAAGGACTCAAAGTAAAAAACAAAAAAAAGTGTGAATTTTTCTTCCTTTGTGACCTTTGTGCACTTTGTGGCTTATTTTGTTATGAGTTCTAAAAAAAATTTTGCGGGATTTTTCCGCCTTCTATTCGGGATGTCCACCAACTCGCGGAATTCTTGGAAAAATTTGTTTACTCCGTACCTGAAATTGTGACAAGGCCTTGTGGAAAAAAGCGTTCATTTATCCACAGGTTACTCACATGCTTGTTCAAGAATAGTTCTTGGCAGTCCGATAATATGCACATATAATGGATTTATAGATCGAGATCAGGCCTCTGCTGTGTTCGAAAAGTAGGCTTATTTGAAAAGAACCGATACCCCATTTGCGGGAACTGATTCCAGGACGATCCGATAAGGGCGGCCGGTAATTTCCCACCTTGTACAATGGGTTCTTTCCAACGAGTCTATCCGGCACCGAAGCGGAGGCTTTTTTTTGCGCCGAAGAAACGGGAACTATCCCAGTTCCCGCACGAGGCGCAAATACTCTTCCGGGGCGACGTGATCCGCTCGGGCGGCGGGGTCGATGCCGGCGGATTGCAACGCGGCGGTGAGTTGGTCGTGCGATACCGGTGCGTTGCGGGCCTTGCTCGTGGCGAGGATGCTCTTGCGACGTTGCGTAAAGGCCATTTCCAGAACCCGCCGCAACAGGCCGATATTCCCGATCCGCCCGGCGCGTTCTTCGTCGAAATCGATCCTTACAACCCGGCTGTCCACTTTCGGGACGGGCCAAAAGGCCGTCTTCGGCACGAACGACCCCAGTTTCGCCCGCCCCAGCAAGGCGACCATCACGCTGACCTGGCCATAGTCCCGCCCTTCCCGCGCAACGAGCCGCCGAGCGACTTCCTCCTGCACGGTGAAGGCCAGGCTGTCAAACCGCACCCCCTGCCCCGCCAGCGAGTGATACGACTGCAACAGGCACTCCGCCACCAGCGGCGTGGCGATATTGTACGGCAGGTTGGCGACCAGTCTGGCCCGCGGCGCGACGGCCTGCAGGACGGCGGGCGAAATCGCGTGCTTCCCCGCCAGCGCATCGCCCTCGATCAACGTCAGGCGGTCTTCGGCGGCGAAGCGTTTGCGGAGCAACGCAGCCAGAGCTTTATCCAGTTCCACCGTCACAACCCGGCCTGCCCGTTCGATCAGCTCCTCGCTGAGCGATCCCGTACCCGGGCCGACCTCCAGCACCGTCTCGTCGCCGGTAAGGGCGGCGGTTTCGAGCAGCTTGCGCATCAGGTTCAGGTCGATTAAAAAACACTGGCCGAGCCGTTTGTTGGGCCCCGCGCCCGCCTCCGCGAGCAAAGCCTGGATGTCCTTCTTCGTCTGCATTCGACGCCAGCGTACCATCCTCGGAAAAGGAAATACACTGCCGACCAAAGATTGTCCACGCAGGTTTGCGTGGTGGAGCACCCGCTCCACCACGTTTGAAGAAGAATCGATTTTTACGCAGCGGAGCCCCCTAAGGGGTCCCTAAGGGGAAATGCTCCGCCGCGCGATTAACGATAGAGTTCAGACGAACACGTCCACGTGTTCGCGGGCGTCTTCGGCGCGCGGGTCCGGGTCGCTGGCAAGGCGCTCGGCCGCCATCGTCACCTTGTGCGTGCGGACGGCCGCGGCGTCCATCATCTCGTCGGCGGGGACGTAGGACGTGTCGCGGTCCTTCACGCCGCTTCCCCGGCGTCGGCGCGGAGTCTTCACGGGCAAGGGAATGGTGTTGGCCACCATTTCCATCGGCGCGGACATGGCGCGTCCTTTCTGTTGTGGTGCTTCGCCGGACGGCGAACGAATACCGCCCCTCCGTTCCTCGGCCGGTCTGTCTGGTTACCGGAAGTATACGATTCCCCCCGCCGGTGAGCGAATTCCGCGTAAGGAAGAAAAACCGCCGCCCGACGGCGTCAACAAAAGAGCACGTCGAGACGCGCCGGCCAATGGGCCCTCAAGGATTCGAACCTTGGACCAAGGGATTATGAGTCCCCTGCTCTAACCACTGAGCTAAGGGCCCTTCCGTTGCTTCCCGCCTCGGCGGGTGCAGAGCCTTAGTATACTCCGGCGTTCGGGAAAATCCAATCTTCGTGGTGGCTGCCGCGTTGCGCTTCCTGCCAACCTTTTTTATAAAAAGGCTTCCGACCTGCCTGCTCTTCGAGCCTGAGCCTCAGAGCCAAAGGCAGGCAGGTGCAGCCTGACACCGCAGATCGGTCTGGTCACCCGCCCGAAGCCAGCATGGTTTTGTTAGAGTGCCTTATTCAATCTTCTCGTGGAAGTCCAGCAGCGGCACGGGCGCCACGACGCTGGAGGCGAGGTTGGACAGGTGGGATTCGACCCGCTTGTAATATCTCGCCAGCAGGGCGTAGGCGACGACCTCGCCGGCTGGCGCGTCGGTTTCCTCCAGGCTGAGCAACTGCTGCACGAGCAGGTTGCAGCTTTTGCTGATGTTGCCTTTTTTGGCAATGACCTGCTTCGCCAGGGCCGCGTCGTTTTCCAGCAGCGCCGTTTTGGTCCGCTCGAACATTTCCTGAATCGTTGAGGCGATCTCTTCGAGCGGCCCGTGAAATTCCGGCCGGGTGAATTCGCCCTGGTAGAACTTGCCCACCTCGAAGATGTTCTTGCAGTAGTCGCCGATGCGTTCGGCGTCTTTGACCACGCTCATCAGCACGAGGCAGGGGCCGAGGTCCTGCGGATTGCCCACGGTCAGGTGCGTGACGATCCGCTCGCGGATTTCCTGTTCCAGTTGGTTGATCCGCCGGTCCTTCTCATACAGGGCGTCGCGGAGAGCGTCGGCCCGGCGTTTCCGCGCCAGCAGGTCGGAGACCTGCTGAAACATCCACTGGCCCGCGTCGAGCATTTCGCCGATCTTGCCTTCCAGCGTTTCCACCACGTCCGTATGCCGAAAGGCGTTGATGATTTCTTTCCACATTCGCTTGTACTCCCGTCTTCCGCCCTCAAAGGCGAAATTTTTTTATGGCGCCCAAACGAACCCCTGTTCCCGAAGAAATCTACCGGGAAACAAAGGGATTTGTTGGTTCCTTCAGCCGTTTTGTGTTTATCCTTTCTTCCACAACTCCATCAGAACGATGGCGAGGATGGGAATGACAAAAAACACCACCAGAATATATCCGACGGCCACCAGCCGTCGCCGCGAGGCGAGCTTGGCGAATCCCTTGGCCAGCGAAATGGGAATGAACTGCAGCGGCCAGAATACCACCGTTCCGTACACGTTGAACAGCAGGTGGGCCATCGCGCAGGCCATCGCCGGGGCCTTGCCCAGCCCCAGAGCCGCCAGAATGGCGGTGATAGTTGTACCGATATTCGCCCCGAGCGTATAGGGATAAATCTGCCGCAGCTTCAGGATGCCCGCGCCCACCAGCGGCACGACCAGGGACGTGGTGACCGAGGAACTCTGCACCGCCGCCGTCACAAGAATACCCACCGCGAACGCGATGGCGGGCTTGCGGAACAGTGTACGGTTGAACGCCCCGCTGAGGCGTTCCTGGAGCATGCCCTGGAGCATCTTCACCAGCAGCCACAAGGCCCCGAACAACAACACGACCGCCAGGATCGTGATGATCGGCCCCGCCCAGTTCGGCGGCAGATGCAATCCGTCAAGGAACAGTTTTTCGGACCCATCCCCCACGGCGTTGAAGGCCTTTTTCATAAACCCGATCTTCTTCGTCGGGTCGTCGGAAAAATACCGCACGTGCCCCAGGACCTCGGAAACCACGCCGGCCGGGCGGGAAATCACGCCGAACGCCAGCTCCAGCGGAAAGATCAACAGAACGGACAGGACGTTGAAGAAATCGTGCACAATGGCCCCGCCGAGCGACCGGCGAAACTCCAGGCGGCGGCGTACGTTGGCCATTGAGACCAGAAGATTCGTCACCGACGTTCCGATGTTCGCGCCCATGACGATGGGAATCGCCGCGGAAAGCGACACGTCGCCCGTGGCGACCAGCCCGACGGTCATCGACGTGGTGAAACTGCTCGACTGCACCAGGGACGTGACCAGCAGTCCCACGAACAGGCCCATGAAGGGGTTCCCCTCGATCAAGCCGAAGAGCATGTGCAGGAAATTTTCGCCGGAGGGTTCCTTGGCGACGATCTTCAGCCCGTGGCCGATCATGTTGACCGAGGCGATAAAGATGTACAACGCCAGGAGGACAAGCAACCCCCGCACATAGGACTCCAGACGGCTGGATTCTCCATTGCGCCGCCCCAGGGAACCGCCCTGCTCAACCGCGTCCGTCTCGGTGTCTTTCATGGTCCGTCCGTGTGTTCCTGTCAGGGCTTATGCATCGAAATTCCTTGTTTTCAGCCCAACGGGCTGAAACATACCAGCCCAGGGCGAAGCCCTGGGTGGTCAGGATGTTTTATCTGGAGCCCTGAAGGGGC
>JAFGEJ010000200.1 GCA_016931655.1 Phycisphaerae bacterium | reverse complement strand
GCCAGCAGGCCGCTTTCCCGCAGCGTGCGCATGCCGCGTTTGCGGGCGGCTTCGCGCAGGGCGCCGCTGCTGGCGTGCTTCATGATCAGGTCGCGGACTTCATCGTCGATCAGCATGATTTCGTAAATGGCCACCCGCCCGCTGTATCCCGTTCCGCGGCAGTAGTCGCAGCCTTTGCCCGAGTACAGCACGCGCCCGGCGATGTCGTCGCTGCTGAGGCTCAGCTCCATGAGCATTTCTTCCGTGGGCGTGAACTCGATTTTGCAATGCGGGCAGATTTTTCGCACGAGTCGCTGGGCGACGATGGCCTCCAGGGTCGCCGTCACAAGGAACGGCTCCAGGCCCAGGTCCAGCAGCCGCGCAATGGACGACGGCGCGTCGTTCGTGTGCAGCGTGCTGAAGACCAGGTGGCCCGTCAGGGACGCCTGCACGGAAATCTGGGCGGTCTCCAGGTCGCGCATTTCGCCCACCAGCACGATGTCCGGGTCCTGACGCAGGAAACTGCGAAGACAGCGGGCAAAGGTCAGGCCGACGTCTTCGTTGATCTGGCACTGAACCAGGCCGTCGATATCGTACTCGACGGGGTCCTCACTGGTGAGAATTTTCGTTTCGACGCTGTTGAGTTCATTGAGGGCGGCGTAGAGCGTGGTGGTCTTGCCCGACCCGGTCGGCCCGGTCACGAGGATAATCCCGTGCGGTTTTCGGATCAGTTGGCGGAAGAGGCGCAGGTCGTCCTCCCGCAGGCCGAGGCGCTCCAGGTCGAGCTGGACGTTCGATCGGTCCAGCACGCGCAGGACCACGCTCTCGCCGAACATGGTCGGCAGGACCGCGACGCGCAGGTCCACGGGGTTTCCGTTGACGACCAGTTCGATTCGGCCGTCCTGGGGCAGGCGGCGCTCGGCGATGTCGAGGTTGGACATGACCTTGATGCGCGACGCCAGCGCCACGGCGATGGACCGCGGCGGGGGGAGCATTTCGTACAGCACGCCGTCGATGCGGTAGCGCATTTTGAACTCGTCTTCAAACGGCTCAAAGTGAATATCGCTGGCGCGATTGCGGATGGCCTCCAGCAGGACCATGTTCACGAGGCGCTTGACGGGGTTGGAGTCGGCCATCTCCTTGATGGTGTCCAGGTCGATGCTCTCGCCGCGATTCTCCAGGGCCGCTAAGGTGTCGTCGCCTGCCACTTCGTTGATCAGGTCGGAAATGCTCTCGGGTTCCACGTCGTAATGCTTCAGCAGGGCCGTCTCGATGGCGTCGGCGTCGGCGATTTTGGCGGTGACGGTATACCCCATCAGCGTGCGCAGGTCGTCGGTGGCGCGGAAGTTGTCCGGGGAAGCCATCGCGATGACCAGATGGTTGGCGGCTGGGTCGTATTCGATGGGGATGATCTTGTAGGAATTGGCCATCTGGGCGGGGATTTGACGAATAACCTCGTCGGCGATGTTGACGGAGTTGAGATCGACGAATTCCATACCCGCCTGATAGGCCAGGGCGAGGCTTCGCGTGTCATTGTCGATCATTCCCGTGTCGACGAGGATTTCCCCCAGGGGCCCGCCGCGCTGCTTCTGCACGTCCAGGGCCTGGTGGACCTGTTCGCGGGTGAGTTTGCCCATCTTGACCAGAACGCGTCCGAGCGGCCGTCCCCGCAGTGAGTCGATGTTTTGTTGTGCTGTTGGGGCCATGATTTCCGTTCCGGAATGTGTTTTACTGGATTAGGGCGTCTTGGCGCCGACCTGTTGCGGCCCGGCCGACGGGGGCGTTCCGGCCTTTCCGCCCCTGCCCTGCGCCGCGGCGGCGCCGGTGCGCAAGGCGGCAATTCTCTCCTGCATCTCCGCGGGACTCTGCGAACGGTCAATGGCGTCCTCCTCGGAGATTTTCCCCTCGCTGAACATGCCGAAGAGGTGATCGTCCAGCATCTGCATGCCCAGACCCCTTCCCGTTTGGATGGCCGAGGGGATGCGGAAGACCTTGTTTTCGCGGATGAGGTTCGCCACGGCGTTGGTCACGACGAGAAACTCGTAGGCGGCGATCATGTTGCGGATATCCGCGCGGGGCAGCAACGCCTGACACAACACGCCGATCAAAGCCTCGGAAAGCATCACGCGAATTCGCTCCTGCTCGTCGGTCGGGAAAATGTCCACGATACGCGTGACCGTCCGGTGGGCGGTGGTGGTGTGAAGCGTGCCGAACACGAGGTGGCCGGTTTCCGCCGCCGCCAAAGCAGCCTCCACCGTCTCGAGGTCTCGAAGCTCGCCCACGAGGATCACGTCCGGGTCCATACGCAGCGCCCGGCGGAGGGCCTCGGCAAAACTCGGCACGTCCACGCCGACCTCGCGCTGAGAGAGCAGCGACTTCTTGTGCTGGTGGTAGTATTCGATCGGATCCTCGACGGTAATGATATGCCGGTCGAGATTCTCGTTGATGTAGTTGATCATCGACGCCAGCGTGGTGGTTTTGCCCGAGCCGGTCGGCCCGGTCACGAGAAACAACCCGCGCGGGCGACGCAGCAGGGAGGGAATCTGTTTGGGCAGGCCGATCTCTTCCAGCGTGAACAGGCGGGTGGGAATCAAACGCAACGTCAGTGAGATATGCCCCCGCTGCTGATAAACCGCTGTTCGAAATCGCCCCTCTTCGTTGAACTCAAAGCCGAAGTCCGTGCCGCCCTGCTCCTGGAGCTCCTGCTGATTCCGGTCGGGCGTGATGGCCTTCATCAGCGCCACCGTGTCCTCCGGCTCGAGAACCTTCGTCTCCAGCGGGCGGAGCCTTCCCCGAAGCCGAAGCGTGGGAGGCCGACCCACGTGGAGATGCAAGTCGCTTGCACCCCGTCGGATACATGTTTCCAACAGCCTGTCGATGTGAATGGAGGCCATGAGAACCTTTCGCTTTCTGTCACTGAATTATTGGAGTTTCCCTCCACCGCCGGGTAGTGCTCCCCGATGGATTCAGGCCGCAATAATTACATAATTGCTTCCATGAGAATGTCTTACGGGAATATCAAAGAAATTGCTTATGCGTCGAGGTTATCGAGGCTCTGCGTGATGCGAACAAGCTCTTCGGTCGTGGTAATGCCGTTTCGGATCTTTCGTTTTCCATCTTCCAGGAGCGTTTTCATGCCGGCGGCGATGGCGGTTTTTCGGATTTCCGAAAGCGGCGCCCGGTCGAAGGCCAGTTGACGCAGGGCGGTGTTCATTTCCAGCAGTTCAAAAATTCCCTGCCGCCCATGATATCCCGTTCCATTACATTGATTGCAACCCCTTCCGACAAAGAAGGTTGAGTTTGCCACTTCCTCCTCTGTAAATCCAAGAAGTTTGAGCGTCCTTGGATCAGGATCGGGGTCGATGTCCTTGCAGTTCGGGCAGATTTTTCGGACCAGTCTCTGGGCCATGATTGCCTGGATACTGCTGGCCACGAGGAATGGCTTGACTCCCATGTCGATCAGGCGGGTAATTGCGGAGGGCGCGTCGTTCGTGTGAAGTGTACTGAAAACCAAGTGTCCAGTTAAAGCGGCTTGAATTGCCACTTCCGCTACGTCTAAATCGCGGATTTCGCCAACAAGTATGATGTTTGGCGCCTGGCGAAGCATGGATCGGAGAATGGAAGCGAATGTCAATCCGATGTCGTCCCGTACCTGACATTGGTTAATTCCGGTGAAATTATACTCCACCGGGTCCTCGGCGGTGATGATTTTCCTGTCCGGGCGATTCAGCTCGTTCAGGGCGGAATAGAGGGTCGTGGTTTTCCCTGATCCGGTCGGCCCGGTCACCAGGAATATCCCGTTAGGCCTTTTGATGATCCGATGGAACCGCTGGTTATCTTCCTCCTCGAATCCCAACGCCGTGATTCCGATCTTGGCGGCGTCGGGGCGCAAAATACGCAGCACCACGCTCTCGCCGTGATACGCCGGCAGGGCCGAGACGCGGAAGTCGATGTCCGTTCCGGCGATATGCATCTTGATACGCCCGTCCAGCGGGACGCGCTTCTCGGCAAGGTCCATGCCGGAAAGGATCTTAAATCGGTTAACCACAGGCCCTTGCATTCGTTTTGGGATGTTGTCCCGCTCGATGCACATTCCGTCGATGCGGTAGCGCACGCGGACGCGGTTGGCCATCGGCTCGACGTGGATGTCACTGGCGCGCATGTTGACGGCCTCGGTGATAATCATCGAGACCAGGCGCACGACGGGGGCGGCGTTGTCCATGTCTTCGCCGGCCAGTTCCGAGGGGATTTCGCCGTTGGCGGCGTTGGCGGCCTGGAATTCCTTCACCTGCTGGTCGACGGACATCTTCGTGCCGATGTTCGTGTCAATGTACGCCCGCACCTTGGATTTCGACGCCAGGCAGGGGATGGGGTCTTCGTTGAGCATGAACCGGAGCATGTCGAGCGTTTCGAGGTCCAGCGGGTCGGTGATGATGACCTTCAGCCGGCCTTTCTCGTCCCGGGCCATCGGTATGACCTGGTGACGCTTGACCCGATCTTCCGGCAGCAGGGTCGCCTCCGAGGCGCTGATAATGTTCCGGTCCAGGTCCACGTACTCCATGTCGTACTGGACGGCCAGGGCCTTGGTGACGTCTTCCTCGTCGGACAATCCCAGCGAGATCATCGCCTCGCCGATGCGGACGCCCTCATTGCGGCTGTATTCGACCGCCTCCTTCAGCCCCGTTTCCGTAACTACCCCCCATTCCTTCAGAATGTCCCCCAGCCGCTTTTTCTGCTTTCGTGCGCACATGATCGTTTTTCTGCAACGGGGCCGATACATCCCGGCCCGCCGCATGAACGGCCGGCCTGGGAGTTTTACCCAAGTCCATACAGCCTACGGATTTCCTTGGCATCGGTCAAGCGCATTTGCGGGTTCGCCTCGATCCGCACAAGGCGGAATTGGCAGGGTTCCCGCGGTTTTCGAGGAAGGTTTAATTTTCCAGCGGTTTTGCTGCGTTCGTGTTACGTCAATTTCGGCAGCATGTCGCCGTGGGCCTCGAAGAGGTCGTCGCACATGTTTCGGATTTCATCGAGGGTCAGTTCCGCCGCCGCGTGTGAATCGAGCATCGCGGCCTGGTAGACCGGGTCCTTCTTTCCCGTCAGCAACGCTTCGAGCGTCAGCAACTGCACGTTGATGCTGAGGCGATTGATCGCGGCGCAGACTTCCGGCAGATCGCCGACGTAGCATCCCTGCACGCCGTTCTTGTCCACAAGGCAGGGTACTTCCACGACGGCTTTAGACGGCAGGTTGGTGATTAGGCCGTTATTCAACACGTTACCGTGAATGCGGAACGGCACGTCGGTTTCCATGGCGTTCATGATCCCCGAACCGAACTCCTGCGTTTGTTCATGCGTCAGGGCCTTGCCCACCAATTCCTTTCGCTGCTTTTTCCAGTTCTCAATCTGGTCGATGCAGCGGGTGATGTATTCATCCAGCGGGATGTTATATTCGTCGATCAGTTCGGGATGCCCGGCCTTGATGAACCAGGGGACGTATTCGCTGGCGTGTTCGGACGACTCGGTATGGTAATATCCGAACTGGTTCATGATCTCCAGGCGGACCATATTATGGGCGATGCACGCGTCGGGATCGTCCCGCCATTTGTCGCCCAGGCGTTTTCTGGCGTCTGCCTCGACCTTCGCGCCGCCGAGTTTGCGGAGCTTTTTCAGCGCCTCGGCGCCGCGCCGGCGGACCTCCGGGTACAAATCCCTGTTCCCGTCGCGGATGTCCAGCAGCCAGGCCTGGTGATTGATCCCCGCGATCCGCCAACGCAGGTCTTTCACGTCATCGAGCATCTGAAGGATTTGGAGAAGTTTCCTTGCGCAATTTTGTACGGAATGGCAAAGGGCCACGGTCTTGACGCCCGTGCCGCGCAGCATGGCCCCGGCGTTCATGGAGGCCGGGTTGGTGTAATTCAGCAGCCAGGCGTTCGGGCAGACCGTTTCCATCTCCCGCGCGAAATCGAACATCACCGGAATCGTCCGCAGCGCCCGGAAGATGCCGCCGATGCCCAGCGTATCGGCGATGGTCTGCCGCAGGCCGTATTTCTTCGGGATTTCAAAGTCGATCACCGTCGAGGGTTTGTATCCGCCGACCTGGATGGCGTTGATGACGTAATCCGCGCCGTCGAGTGCTTTTTTGCGGTTTTCCACGCCCAGGTGGGTGGTGATCTTCGAGCGATTTTCGTTGATGTTGGCGTTCAGGTTCTCGAGCATCAACTTCGAGTCGCTCAATCGCTCGGGGTCAATGTCATACAGCGCGATGTGGCTGTCCCGCAAGGCCGGCTTGAGCATGGAATCGCCCAGAATATTCTTGGCAAACACCATGCTGCCCGCACCAAGAAACGTAATTTTCGGCATGTCTCTTCAACTCCTTCGACGGATGGAATACTCCATCTGTTTGTCTCTCATCTCGATAGGCCGAGTTGCCAATTCGCCGGTCAACCAACCAATGAATTTACCATTTTGTGCACATCCTCAATATCAAGAATATCTCACAAAATATAAGTTGCAAGGGTATAATAATGATATTACTATCCAATTTGTGATATCATGATTCACTGGGCCGTGAATTTTCAGATCTTTCGTCCGATGGCGTCATTGCCGCGGGCAATCACCGTCGCCAGCGAGACGGTTTCCAAGCCGTCGTATCATCATGAAGGCCGATATCGGCGAAGGGAGGAGACCTGCCTGTTCAAATACACGCTGGCTGGGGAGGGTGTGTTCCGCGACGCCGCGGGCGAGCATCGAATCCCAGCCGGGTGCGGGTTTCTGTGTGAAATCCGCGATCCCGCGACGGCCTACTATTATCCCGCCGCCGCGAGCAAGCCCTGGTCGTTCGTGTACATGAGCATTACCGGTGCGCCGGCCTTCGAGATGGTGCGTGAACTGCTGCATCGCTACGGGCCGGTGTATGAATTGCCGCGTGAGGACGGCGTCGTGGCGGAGATGCTGTCTTTCGCCGATTACCATGACGCCCGGCCTCGGATTTCCCCCGCCTTCGCCAGCCGGCTGGCGATACGTCTTCTGACGGAGCTGGCCGAGAGCAAAGAACAACCCCGTCAGGACAATATGGGCAACCGCCTGGCCGCCCGGGCCGTCGAGATCATCCGCGAGACCCTGCACGAAAACATGAACGTATCGGAGCTGGCGGAGCGGCTGAGGGTCTCGCGCGAGCACCTGACGCGCATCTTCAAGGAGCAGACCTCCCGGACGCCGCGGCGGTATATGCTGCGGCAAAAGATGCTGCTGGCCTGCCGGCTGCTCAAAACCACCCAACTGACGCACAAGGAAATCGCCGTGCGCCTCGGCTACGACGCGCCCGCGCATTTCACGCGCACCTTCAAGCACATCCTGGGCATGACGCCAGGCCGCTTCCGCGCCGTCGGAACCATTCCCATGGGATGATCTGTTCCACCAGAATGATGTTTCGCGCGTTTTGAGAAACCGTACTCAGTAATGAAATCCTTTTCGCCAATGCCTGGCGTCAAATTAAAATTGCCGGGTTCCCTCTTGGCGGTTATAACATGCGCAAATTTCAGAAAATAAAATATGTTCTGTGATTTCATCCTTTTACGACGGGAAGGCCACATAGTTCCGCGCATCCGCGTTACGAAGTAAATTTTCAACGTGTTGAATGAGAATAGTATGGCGAAAGTTCATCCGAAAATACGAGCACAGATCAGAAGAGTTACAGGCAAACGACCACTGGCTGTCATAAACCACATTCTAAAACACGGTAAAATTACAACGGAGGATCTCAAAAATATATACGGTTACAACCACGCTCCGCGTGCCGCGCGCGATGTTCGGGAACAGGGAATTCCCCTAGATACGATCCGAGTTCGTAATTCTGACGGACGTCTTATCGCGGCATATATTTTCGGCGATCCTTCAAAAATTGAACATCATAAACTTGGAGGACGAAAAGTATTTTCAAAAGCATTCAAGAAACTACTCGTTGAACAACGAGGGGCCGTTTGCGCGATCACGGGCGAACCGTTTCATCCGCGATATCTTTCCATAGACCATCGAATTCCATATGAAGTGGCGGGCGATCAAATTTCAGGCGAAGAGAACCCTTCAGCATTTATGTTGATTTCAACGGCGGCGCAACGACAAAAAAGCTGGTCTTGTGAACATTGCAGGAATTGGATGGAGTTCAAACGATCGGCAACGTGTAAACGATGTTATTGGGCTTCCCCGGAAAAATATGAGCATATAGCAATGGAGGAGAGACGCAGAGTTGAGATTGTCTGGATAGGACCGGAGGAAGTGGCGGAATATGAGCGATTGCGGAAACGGTGCGAACAAACCGGCGTCTCCCTGGTTGTATTCATTAAAAACACGATGAAAAGAACCCATTAATCGAACAACAGTTGAACCGTCGATTCGTTTTCCCGAAGAACTCTCGGAATATCACCAAGTCTTCTTACCGCTAACGGAGACAGGTACAGCGATTCATATGTATCGTGACTTCGGCCAAGTAATGTCGCCTGCGTGGATCTTCCGACAAAAATTTCACTGTGAAACAAATCAAGGGACTCAGGCAATTTCTCCCCGTATATCGTGTTTCCCGTGCGGCCGTCATAGCTGACAATGAAGGGAATTTGTCTCTCGTTCAAAGCGTTCAATTCCTTAACAAATTCCTCGAATACCACGCTTTTCGCGTATCGGTTATCCCTATTTTTACAGACCCCTTGATATGGCGGGTCCATATAGACAAAATCTGTTTTTCGCGTCTTTCGAAGAACCGCCCTGAAGTCCCCTGTTGTGAGCATTGTCTGGTCTCGCAATACCTCGTGAACCATCAGGATATTTTTGCGCATTGTCTCCGGTTTCATTCCGAGACGGCGGTGATCCGGACTGTTATTGAATTCTCCACTCCTGTTATATCGAATCGCCGCTTTTACGCATCGTGCTAGGAGAAAAAGGAAATCCGCCGGCTGGGAATCCCGATTAAATCTGTCCCGGACAGCATTGTAATACTCTTTTTCGCGTCCCTGCTGCGCCGTCCAGATTTTCTCATAGTCGTCGGCAAGAGCAAGGGGAGCGTTGAGAATGGCATTCCATAGTGCCATGAGAGGCGAATGTGCATCATTGAGCCAAAACGAATCTACCCTTTCATTCCAGGCAGCCGCCACCGATATGGCAGCGGAACCCGCAAATGGTTCCACCAGTCGGCGTGTGTTTTTCGGAATACAGGCGAGAATCACTGACGCTAGCTTTCGCTTGCTTCCTTGGTAGGGAAAAGCTTGTGGAATATTATTTACTCGCACGTCGCCAGGCCTTTCTCTCTGATGCAATTTTGTTGCAGGGAAATTTGTTTTCCAAGATCGCTAACTTCTATTCGATAGTAAAGTTTATCGCGAAAAAAACGATTCGTAAGATACAGGCGATATTTATGCATATGTACCCACAAACGGCTTATCCAGCGGACTTGGTCAATCTATCCGATACGGGAAAATGTATTCTTGCAGCCGTCAAAATATCCGGATAGTCTTCTCGTCTTGTAAGTATATCAGAGAAATTCCTAGAGAGTCCATTCGCTTGTCCTGAAATTTTCCAAGAAGTGGAAGGATTGAAACTCAACAAGAGGATAGAGCATGCTTTTGAACCGATCTTCCCAGCCGATTTTCCCCGCCGATCAGGAATGGGAAAAGGATTCGTCGTTTCTCGCCGTCGCCGCGATTCCGGACGAGGAAACCGACGATCTTCTTTTGTATTACCTGGTTCGGTTCGAGGACAAGTCGCTGAACAATGTGCTTTGCCTTGCCCGATCGCGGGACGGCTGTGCCTGGACAAAACCGGATTGCGGCGACGGAACCAATATCGTCATGCGCGGCTGCGGCAACCAGTGCGGCTGGGGCGAATTCATGCCCGCGACGATTCTCCGAAACCCGCAAGAAACCGATCCGGCCCGCCGGTGGAAAATGGTGTATTGGGATCGGCCTGACGAGTCGATGAAGGCGGGAATCTGCCTCGCCCAAAGCGCTGACGGCCTGGACTGGCAGCCCGTGCACACGCGGCCGGTGATTATCAACCACAACGACGCCATGTCCATGATTACCACCGAACCAAACCTGGACCCGACCCGCAAAAAGGCCACAACCCTCATCTACCAGCAGACCTGGAAGTACAATCCGCTCCTGCCCGCCGATCGGGACAACCTGAAGTACATGCACCGGCGGATTTCGCTCTGGGTGGCGGAGGATTTCGCGGGCGGCTGGCGGGGGCCGATCACGATTTTCGAACCCGACGAGCAGGACGTTCCCGACGTGCAGTTTTATTGGCTGACGCCTTTCCGGACGACAGCGGGCGGTTTCGGCGGACTGCTGAACTGTCACCATACCGAAGATCAGACAATGGACGTGCAGCTTCTGAGCAGTCCGAACGGCTGGGTGTGGAAACGCGAGAATGACAGAACACCCATTCTTCCGCTCGGTCCGCGGGGTGGATTCGATTGCGGCAGCGTGATCGCTGTGGCTCAGCCCGTCCGGTGGCGGGGTAAAGTTCTGCTGTTCTACACCGGCCTGGCCGCCGTGCACGATGGAAAACCGCGTTACGGCGATGAACCGCTCCCGAACCCGTCCCAGGGCATCGGTCTGGCGGAGTTCTCCGATGAGCTTCTGAACATCGGGAAGTAAGAGCCTATCCCCATAAGATTGCACGCCCCGCGTTTTATCGATGTTCGAACCATTCGCGCCAGTCGGCGGGGAGGTTGTACTGCCCGACGTGGTCGGTCTGGGAGGCGGCTGGGGGGTAGGTCTTCAGGTCCAGCTCCGCCAGGCCGCCCGCCAGTTGCGCGGCGATGCGTCCCAGGGCCTCGGCGGCGCCGCGGCGGTCCGCTTCGGCGGCGTAGCCCAGGTCCTTGAACAATTCCCCAGCCGCGAAGGGTTGATGGCGGCTGCCCCTTTCGGCGTAGCTTGTGACGTAGCAGACGGCCGCGTAGCCCATCTGCAGTTCGCGGGCGAGAAACGCCTCCGGCGCGAACGTGTGCGTGACGATCTCCGCGCCGAGCATCGAGAGCATGCGGACCTCCGCGGGCGTTTCCAAACGCGGCCCTTCCCGCACCGCCGCCGTGCCGGTGGCGTGGTACACCAGTTTCAGGCCTTCCAGCGCCCCGGCCAGCCGGCGGCGTAGTTCCTCGCAGAACACCGGAAACTGGCGCAGCTCCCCCAGCGGCGAATCTTCAAAGAACGTCCGCGGGCGCAGATGCGTCTGGTCGATCAGGTCGCTGAGAATCACCAGGTCGCCCTCGGCGATGTTGTGCGTGATGGCGGCCCCGGGCCCCCAGCCGAGAATGCAATGCACGCCCAGGTCCTTCAGTGCGTACAGATTCGCCCGCGCGTTGACGCGATGCGGGGCGATTCGGTCCATTCCGGAACCACAGCGGGCCAGGAGGTAGAACGCCGTCTCGTCATTCCCCGCGCGGAAGATATCGCCGCTGTCGCCGTAGGGCGTGGCGCGACGGCCCAGCGCCTGGCCCTTCAGCAGGCCGGCGTCCCATTGGCGGTGGATTTCCTCCTCGGCGATGCAGGCTAGCGTGGCGGCCATGGGAACGTCCTCGCGGGAGATACAACGAATGGGGATTTCATTACACGGGATTATGAAATCCCCCCCGCCGAATTGCAAGCCATTGCTGAAAAACGTCCTTTTTCGCCCAAACGCGGTGTATTTCACGTGCCGCACAGTTGACACCCCGGACCGGGTCGTGGATAATGGTTTCTTGCCTTTGAAAAAAGGCGTCGGGAGGTATTCGCGCGATGCACAGGAGCCGGGGTTTCACGTTACTGGAGGTGATGATTGTTATTGCCATCATCAGTCTTCTGGTTTCGATTCTCGTGCCAGCCGTCCGCTCCGCCCGGAACAGCGCCCGCCTGGCCGCCTGCCAGGCCGGACTGAAAAATCTCAGCGCCGGGCTTTGGTTGTACACCGCCGAGTACCAAAGCCTCTTTCCGCCGTTCGCCTTCAGCAGCGCCGCCCAGCCGGACCTGCTGTTGTCAGGCCATTGGGGCGGATCGCAAAATCCCGCCGATCCCGATCTGTTCGGCCGATTCCCCGACGAGATGGCCCGCGTGAACCTCCAGACGCTTGTGCATACCCATTACATTACGGCGGAGGGATTGATCTGCCCCGGCGCCGACGGCGCCTTGCGCGACGGAAAAGCGAGCTACTTCCCCTACTCCGACCAGTTCAGCACGTATTGCCTTCGTTTCCCGCACAGCGAAGACCTGTTCCGCGGGGCGCAAGAACTTCGCGCCAGTCCCAAGGGAGGCCCGGACGTTCTGGCGATCTATCGGTTCGCCGCCAGCGGACATTGGGAGTACATCCCCGGCGGTTCCGGTGGGGGCGCGACACGGCAGATGGTTCCCTACGTGCACACGGAGTATACATACGACACCGACGGCGGGGTGTACGATCCTGCCCTCAGCGCCCTGCTGGCCGATACGTTCTGGACGCGGGAATACAGCGCCACATCGTCAGACCCCGGCGCAAAGCGCGTATGGCGAGGCCGTTGTCACGAGAAAAAATACAACGTACTCTTCGGCCATGGCGGGGTAACGACAATCACGGACGACGGTACGATACAAAGCGCAGCCATTCCTCCCGGCCAAGCGCCCACCGGCCGGGCGCCCTACTACGAACAGGCCGAAATGCTCTGGTCCTTCCTTGACGCGCAATAACAAACCCTTCCGCGAGCGACTACGGCTGGGGTTCGACGCGATAAAGTAGACCTTCGGGACAAAGTGAAAACGTTGCTCGCTCGAAAAGCTTCTTCGCCGTTTTCTCTGAAGGGGCGGGCTGAATGTAGATGGGTCTTCGCTCCACCCATTCCCGATACATTGCGGGATCGTCGTGTTTCAGTGCACCGAATTGTTTCAGACTCATTGCCGAGATATCCTGACGCTGTTGCGAAGTTGCCAGATAAGCCTGCAGCGGCGGCAAGGCGGTGGTGTCCAGCAGCACGACGGCGTCGGGTTTCACGATGTGGCAAACCGCCCGGCTGAATTGCTCCGCGGAGGTTTCGTTCTGCTTCCAGGGCGTCAGCCAGTAGCGCCATTCGTCGCGGAACGCGCGGCGGGAAGGTGGTTTGCCGCGAAAGCGCCGGGCGAGGTCCGGCGCGAAGGCGTAGAACACCGGCTGGGCCGCCAGCGAGAGCAGGCAAAGACCCACCACCGCCCGTCGGAGGTTGCGATTTGCCTCCGCGATGACCGCCAGTCCGACTGCTGCCCCGAGGGCAATCATCACCAGGCTGGGCAGAATGAACATGAACTGATCGGGCACGGGGTAACGAATGAAGAAGAGGATTTCGATCAGCGTGATTGCCCCCAGCGCCGCGGCCAGGGGGCCACCCAGGCGGCGGCGGAACCGAATCCAGCCCACCACAGCCAATGGCAGCATGGGGTTGAAAAAATTCATGCCTGACAACAGGGCGTTTTCCTTCCAGTATTTCGAAATGCTCACGAGGTTGGTAACTTCCCCGCCGAATTCGCCCACCAGCGCCGAGGCGATTGCCCCCGGAAAGTTGCCTTCCCGGACAGCCTGCATGGCGATCATTGTCAGAAACAGCCCCGCGCCGAGGAGATAGGCGCCCAACGCCGTCGCCAGCGACCAGGCCGGCAGGCGCCGTCGAATAACAAGCACCAATGCGGCAATTCCATACACCGGCAGGGGCAACAGTGCGAAGTTATGGATGCACAACCCCAGGCCGCTGAGAAGCGCCAGACCCGCCAGCGTTATTGCGCGAGGCCGACGCAGAAACGCCGTAAACAGCAGCAATTCTCCCGTCAGCCCGACCAGGCTCCAGGAATACGTCTCGCAAATCGTCGCCAGCCACCAGACGGTGTGTCCCAGGCCGAGGACCCCTGTCACCAGCACCCCGATCCATCGGCGCCCGCTCAGCCACGTTGCAAGGACAGCCACGTTTGCCAAGGCCACCGCCATTCCCATTGCGCTGAGTAAATTCGTCAGCAGGGGAAAATGCTCGTGTCCGCCGACCCACAGTACGGCTTGCTCCAGGGCGATATACAGGGGATGCGACAGTGCCAGACCCAGGGATCTTTCATAGTTGCCCACCAGCGCGCGATACTGGAAGGAACCACTGTCCTGCCAGTTGACACTGCGCTGTGCCGTTGCACCGTAGAGCACGGCAAAGACCACCACGATTCCCAGCCAGCCGGGTACGCCGAGACGACATTCTTTCGTCGCCGGACGTTCTAACGTTTTATTGGATTCCATGCGACATATTGTACAGATATGAATTGACGATTCCACCCCGCGAGTTGATCGGGTAGAATGATATTCTCTTGAAACGGCTGTGACACAAAACGCGCCGGCGGCGCGGGAGCTTTACAGAGATGACGGAACCATCCATATCGCCCTTCTCTTCGGTCGGCCGAAGCTTCCATGCGCTGATCGAAGCCATGCGTCCGACACATTGGGTCAAAAACGCCTTTGTCATGGCGCCGATTCTTTTTGCCGGCGCGTTTTTGCAGTGGGACGCCTGGTGGCGGTGTTTGCTGGCGGTGGGCGCCTTTAATCTGCTGTCCAGCGGAGTGTATCTTCTCAACGACGTTGCCGATCGCGCCGCCGACCGCGCCCATCCCGACAAATGCAATCGACCCGTGGCGTCCGGGCGTCTTTCGCCCGCACTGGCGGTGATGGCCGCGGCGATACTCCTGCCTGCCGGGCTTGTGGTTTCCGTCCTTCCGGGCGTGCAGCCATTGCATCCGAATCAACCCTTAGGCGGCATGGGAACCGCCGTCTGGGCGGGTGCATACCTTTTGCTGAACCTGCTGTATTCCTTCTGGCTGAAGCGATACGCGGTGATCGACGTGATCCTGGTGGCGCTGGGATTCGTGCTTCGCGCGATGGCCGGAGCGGCCGCCATCGCCGTTCCGACCAGCCCCTGGCTGGTGATCTGCACGTTCACGCTGTGCCTGTTCCTGGCGCTGGCGAAGCGCCGCGCGGAGATGACGGAATTGTCCGAAGAACAGGCCCGCGGCGCCCGTCGCGCCAGTTTGGGGTATCGCATGGAAAACCTGGACTTCATGGTCACGGTCACCACGGCCCTGGCGGTGACGTCCTACGCCCTGTATTGCCTTGCACCGTCGACGATCCATCGCATCGGCTCGGCGCACATGGTCTGGACGATCCCGCTGGTGATGTACGGCATATTTCGGTTTATTCGCGTTGGAAGGCGCATTCACAAAGGCGACATTGCCGCGGTTTTATTTGCCGACAAGGTGCTTTGGGGGGTTGTGCTGCTGTATGTGGCGCTCAGTGCCGCGATCCTCCGTTTTGGCGCCCACCCGGCTGTGCGAGGCGTTCTGGCATTCTGATCGTTGCAATCCGGGGAACCGCGCGATAGACTCCCCGGCGTCGGGAACAGGGAGAACACCATGATTCGAAGCGGTTTGGCGTCGGTTGCGTTTCGATCCTTGACGGCGGAGCAGATCGTCGTTCTGGCGAGTCACGCCGAACTGGAGGGCGTGGAATGGGGCGGGGACGTTCACGTACCGCACGGCGATCTGGAGAAGGCCTTTCGGGTCGGAACCGCCACCCGCGAGGCGGGCCTGGCGGTGGCGTCCTACGGATCGTATTACAAAGCCGGGCTAAGCGAGCCTCAGGGGTTGTCGTTTCAGTCCGTTCTGGATACCACTCAGGCGCTGGGCGCGCCGATCATTCGCGTCTGGGCGGGCGGAATGAGCGCCGCCGAAGTCGATGAACAGCATCGCGCCGCCGTGACGGACGACCTGCAGCGGATCACCGCCCTGGCCGAGGGCGCAGAAATCGATATCGCCCTGGAGCATCACAAAAACACACTGACGGACCAGGCCGTCTCGGCTGTCGAACTCGTCCAGGCCGTCGACGCGGGAAATCTCCGCCTGTACTGGCAGCCGGCGCCCGAAGCCGACCCGGCTACGCGCGAGGAATCCCTGGGGCGGTTCCTGCCCTATCTCAGCTATGTCCATGTGTTCCACAGTGAGATGACGGACGGAAAAACCCGTCGTCTTCCGCTGGCGGATGGAAAAGAGCTCTGGCGGGAGTACATGGATATCATATACGGGACGGGACGGGACCACTTCGCGCTGATCGAATCCGTTCGGGATGATTCGACGGATCAATTTCTCTCCGACGCCGAGACGCTCCGCGACCTGTTGGCGTCGTAGGCGGCGGGAGCATTACGGCGGCGGGGCGTCGTAGGTTCTTTCGCGAGGCGACGGCCTTGGGGGTGCGGTTCTGCGCGGCGGCGCCGGCGTTCGCGGACTGGCCGACGGGCGAACCGGGGTTGCAGGAGACGGCCTTGGACGTGCACTGGCGGGGGAAGAGGAGAAGGTCATCGTTCCCTGCGGCGTTGGATTGCGATGCGCCAGGAAGAAATCCATCGAATACCGGGGTTTTCGCTCGTGGCCGGTGCTGGGGAGAATTTTGGTCGTCGGGCGAAATCCCTTCCGACGGAGGTAATTCACGGCGTTTTCCGCCTGCGCTTTGATCGTAGCCGGGTCGCTGTCTCCCCAGACGATAAACATGGGCATGGACCGGGCTTCGGGAGGATACCAGCCGTCAAGGTTTCGCTCGTTGAAATTGCTGTTGCGCGGCGCAACGGCGCGAAAGATGTCCGTATGGCGCAGCCCGACGAAATAGGTGGGGAACCCGCCGCCGGAGAATCCCGTCAGGAAAACATTGGCGCGGTCGAGGTTGTATTTGTGGCTCAACGTGCTGAGGATGCTCAGGATACGCCGTTCGCATTCCAGCATGGCCGAGACGGGTCCGTCGCCGAGGATGCCGTCCGTGCCCACCAGGTCCGGGCAGACGATGATGAATCCGTATCGCTCGCCGAATCCCTTCCATGTTTCGATATGCGAATTCGACACGTCGAACGGAACCGTGCCGTGGCAACTGATAATGACCGGCGCGGGGGTCTCGTGCCGATAGCGGTTCGGGACGTAGATGTAATAGTTCTGTCCCGTGACCGGTTCCCGAAGCAGCCATTTGCCCACGGGCGTCTCGCCCGTGGGTTCGGAAGGACAGCCCGCCGGCGCAAAGGCCAGGAGAAGCAGTCCGATATTTTTCATCCACGTTGTCTTCCGCATACGGAGCGTCCTCGTAGAAGCCCGCCGATAAAACCACGTCGTTTTATACCCGCGCGCCGGGGAAAAATGAAGAACGATTTCCCGCGCACAGAGCAAGAGTTTCTTTTTCGGCGAAAAATTTTTTTGGGGGCACCCGGGGGCGGAAAAACGGGCGCGGAGGACAAAATTTTTTGCCCACGGGCGCCCGTCTTCAACAATATTATATATTGACATATAATGATATAATTGTAATTGGTCAAAAAAAGGCCGTAAAATGGGCATAAAATTCTCTTGGTGAAATCCGGCGCCTTGCCATTTGCGTTGGCCGGCGTTTTGTTGCGCCCGGCGCGAAGTTTTTTTAAGGATCGGCCGACGATATGTCGAAATGTAAGAGAATGAAAAATGCAAAAAAAAATTTCGTCAACCACTTGCATTGATTGCCGAAACAACGATATAAGAAGAAAAAGTTTTTTCTTCTGGAATGTCTCCTTTACTCACGGAAGGAGGTGAAAAGACATGGCCAAGAAGAAAGCAGCGAAGAAGGCGGCCAAGAAAAAAGTCGCCAAGAAGAAAGTAGCGAAGAAGAAGAAAGTGGCGAAGAAGAAAAAAGTAGCGAAGAAAAGAAGGTAAGTTGCGAAGAAAAGGTAGACAGCCCTAAAACTTTGCAATTGTCGTCAGAGATTTTTCGACGACGGCCCTCGCTGAAACCGGCGGGGGTGACTCGAATGTGCGGCGGATGCCCAGCCACGGCGGCATCCGCCGCTTTTTTCTGCGCCTCTATGCGCGGTTCCATGTTATTCCGAACGGGGAAAGGGAGAGGTAAGCGGAAGCGACGACTCGTCGGGAGGAGCCGGCGGTGGAAGATGGCGCGCCAGGGCGACGGACAACGCTTCGGGCATGACGGGTTTGGCCAGGTAGTCGTTCATGCCGGCGGAAAGGCATTTTTCCCGGTCGCCGTCGCGGGCGTGGGCGGTCATTGCGATGATCGGCATGTCATGGCGGCGAACCGGCGAGGAAGGGTCGCGGATAATCTGCGCGGCTTCGTATCCGTCCATTACGGGCATCTGGCAGTCCATCAGAACCAGGTCGAAATCCTCCCGGCTGAGCAGATCGACGGCCTGGCGTCCGTTACGAACCGCCCGTGAGGTAAATCCCAGCGACTTGAGAATTTCCATTGCAATGACCTGATTGGCGTGGTTGTCCTCCACCAGGAGGATGCGGGCGGAAAACAGGGAAGATCCGTTCGCGCGGAAGGCGGAAGAAGACAAAACAGACGCCGGTTCCTCAAACGATTCCTCTTCGTCCGGTGGTGTTTCCCCTTTCTGAAATTCCACCGCCGCCTGAAGGACGTCCAGCAGGTTTTGATACTTGATCGGTTGTGGCAGATATCCGAGGTATCCCAATTCCCGAATCCGTCGTGCGTCTCCGCGCTGCACCCGGGGCGTCAACAAAATCATCGTCGTTCCATGCAGTGTCTCCGACCGACGAATCCACCGGGCCAATACTTCGGCCCCGTTGTCGGGCAAAGAGCGACTGATGAGCACAACCGGAACACAGGGAGCTTCGTCGCGGGCGGCTTCGAGGAACCTTTGGGCTTCCCGAGTGTCCAGGGCGTCCCGAACGCGGCAGCCCCAGCTTTCCAGGTAACGACGCAGCACGCGCCGACCGGCGGCGTCTTCGTTTACCACCAGAACGTCCAGGCCGTTCAGCTCCGACGGAACGGGGAGCGTCTGCTCCGCGTCGAGTTGCTTCTCCAGCGTGATGACGAACCAGAATTCCGAGCCTTGTCCCACGTCGCTGTGAACGTGGATGTCTCCGCCCATCAACAGGACAAATTGTCGCGCGAGGGTCAGTCCCAGCCCCATTCCCTCGTGACGGCGCGACATGGAATCGTCCAGTTGGGCGAACAGGTCAAAAATCCGTTCCTGCTGATCCGGGGGAATCCCGACTCCCGTGTCCCGCACGGAAAACCGCAACACGGCGTGGGCGGGGGGTTCTTCGCACAGCGTGACGGACATGGCTACTTCGCCGGTTTCGGTGAATTTGACGGCGTTGCCGATCAGATTGACCAGGACCCGATGCAGCCGATTCGCGTCTCCACGCAGGAACCGGGGCGCCGCGGGATCAACGTACACGGAAAACGCCAGTTCCTGCTGATGTGCTTTTAAGGCCAGGGTCTCGGCGGTTTCCTCCACCAGGCTGCGTAAATCAAACTCCACCTTCTGGAGCTGCAGTTCGCCGGTTTCCAGCTTTTCGTAATCCAGCACGTCCTCGATGAATTTGAGGAGTTGCCCGGCGCAGGTATGGATGGTTTCAGAGTAATAGCGTTGATCCGGATCGAGAGACGTGCCCAGCAGCAGTTGGTTCATTCCCATCACGCCGTTCAGCGGCGTGCGGATTTCGTGGCTCATATTGGTCAGGAACCGGTCTTTCGCTTCCGCGGCGACTTTTGCCTCCATCGCCATCTGGCGAGCCAGAAGCGTCTGCTGACGCAGTTCCTCGTTCAGCGATTCGGTCTGTTCTTTCGCCTCGCGGAGGTTTTCCTCCACCTGCTTGCGTTTGGTGATGTCGATGAACGATTCCAGCAGGACTTCTTCGTCGTCCAGCCGGACGGGAATGACGGTTTTAAGGACCGGAATCTGTTCCCCGTCGGCGCGCAGGAGCGTGCATTCGGCCTGGTCGACGATTTCGCCGTGATCCAATATCGGGCAGCCGTCCAGGCCGGAAAAACAAACATGGGTTTGACAGACGCTTCCGAGAACGTCCCGGCGATTTCGCCCCATCATCGCCAGGGCGGTCTGATTGATCATTCGAATGCGCCGATCCGGCCCGACGACGAACACACCGAACGGCAGGGCTTCCAGGATGCCGACGGAATAGTGCAGTGTTTTTTGCAGGCGTTTTTCGGCCCGGGGGCTCAGGGTTTGCCCGAAGCGTGCCGGTTGCGAGAAGAGCAGATGGAGAGAAATCGCCAGGAATGTCGTGAGAATCAGGCCGGAAATCAGCATGCCCCAGGCGTACCACGTCGGGTGCGTCATTCGCAATTGTGTTTCGCGGATGGCCTGGAACGTCGTCAGGCACATCGCAACGCCCGCTCCCATCGCCAGCAGCGACGTCAATCGGAATCGGAAACGTTTTTTCGGCGGTGGAGTTGTGCCGGTTTGGGGAGGCGATAGCGTCTCTACCGTGTCCGCCGTACGCGGATTTTCAGTGTTCTGCACAGGATCTTGCATGAAGTTTTTCCCCGTTCCCCGAATGTTCGCAGGCCCTACGTGGTCCGAAATACACAGGATTCCTCCCGGTGGTACGTCCGGCCCGGTGGACACACCCCTTCCCCATCAAAAAAGATATCGGAAGGCGCCCCGCCGATTTTTATCGGAAAAATGGTAGTTTTCGGCCTTCTTCTTCGGACGCCGCGGTAGAGAATTGCCTATTCCGGACCGAGGCGTCGGTATTCCGACAGAAGGAAGCCGACGGTGCGCCGCTGTTCGGGGGAGACCGCCACAGCCTGGTACACTTCCAGCATCATTCTCGGCGGAATGCGGCGGAGGGTTCGCTCCGGGCCGTCCTGGCTGCGAAGCCGAAACCCGCCGTCCTCGTCGGCCCAGATCTGCGCGCGGCGAGGCCCGCGCGGCGTGCGGAATTCGATATCGATGGGTTCATCCCGGCGGGTGCTTTGCAGGCGAATCATGGCCAGCTTTTTCAGGCGGACCGCCTGGCGATATTGCTCCGCCAGCGGGGCTTGCCCCATATTCTGCTTCTCCAGCCAGTCGACGAAGCCCTGAAAATCGCCGCCCGGCAGATATCGTCTGCGCGCTTCCTCGACGGCCTGGCGCTGCTCGTCGGGCTGTTCCCGGCTGGAGCGCAGGCCCGGCAGACGGCGGTGCGGCTGGGTGGTTGAGGAGCGATTCGAGGCCGACGGCGAAGCGGAGGAAGGGGATTCCCGCGTCGCCAGCCAGGTTGCCACGATTCCGCCGGCCAACACGACGGCGCCTAGGGCGCCGGCGAGGATCCACTTCCAGCCGGCCCGGTTGTCCGCGCGGATGGGTTTTTCGCCGAACCCGGCTGCGTCCAGCAGAATCTGGTACACCGGGACGGCCTCGCGGATATTCTTCAGTTCCCGCGGACCCAGGTACGTCACCTTCACGCCCAGGCGGTTCTTCACCACGTCGTAGACGGTCTGCGAGACGCAGATGCCTCCCGGCGGGGCCTCGGCCTGCAGTCGGGCGGCGACGTTCACACCGTCGCCCATCACGTCGTCGTCGCTGACGAACACGTCGCCCAGGTGAATGCCGATTCGATGCTGCAACTGCTCTTCGGCGGGGACCTTTTTGGCCACCGACACGAAATGCGCCTGGGCCCGCATGGCACAAGCCACCGCCTGCGTGGCGCTCTCGAAGTACATCAACAGCCCGTCGCCCGTGTTCTTGAGCACGCGTCCTTCACACTGGCGGCAGATTTCGTCGATCGCCGCCATGTCGCGCTTGGCGAGTTGGAGCGTCTGGTCTTCGTTTTTCTGCATCCGGGCGCTGTAGTCCACGATGTCCGTAAAGACGATGGCCGCCAGCGTTCGTTTCGCGTCGATCGGTTTTGTCTCGCTCATGGGGAATCCCTTTGGGGGGTATCGTACTGTCCATTCCTTTCCTCGGCAAGAGTGTCATGTTCTTGCCTGAAATGTGGCGCCTTCAAAAATCGAACGTTTCATCGAAACTCGCTATTTTTGTGGGTGCTTCATTTTCTCTGCTGCCTGCTCCCGGCTTCCCGCTTCCCCAGGCACCCACAAGCTCGTTTTTTGAAAAACTCGCTTGAAGGTGACACGTTCTTGCGTTTTTTCGTTGGGGCGCATACCATGATTTGTGGTTGCAAGGAGACACGAGATAATGTCTGAATCCGTTCAGTTTGGAGTGGCGATTGTCGGCTGCGGTACGGTAGGTGGCGCGGCGGCGCAGCTTTTGACTCGCGACCGGGAGGTTCTCGCCGGCCGATGTGCCCCGGCTGTGGTTCTGCGCTACGTCGTGGACGTGAACTTCGACCACGCCCGCAGCCTCGGCCTGGACGAGGCTCTGTTTTGTACGGATATCCAAAAGGTTCTCGACGACAAGGACGTGCACGTCGTCGTGGAACTGATCGGCGGGCAAACCATCGCGCGGGACGTGATGGAAAAAGCCCTCCGTGCCGGCAAGCACGTGGTGACGGCGAACAAGGCCCTGCTCGCCCACGCCGGGGCGGAACTGTACGCCCTTGCGCGGCGGCAGAATGTGAGCATCGCGTTCGAGGCCAGTTGTGCCGGAGGGATTCCGATCATCCGCGCGCTGACGGGCGGGTTGATTGCCAATCGTCTCGACGCGCTGTATGGCATTGTCAACGGTACGTGCAATTTCATTCTCACGGAGATGACCACTGCCGGCCGAAGCTACGCCGACGTACTGGCCGAGGCACAGAAGGCGGGCCTTGCCGAGGCCGACCCCACACTGGACGTCTCCGGCGAGGACTCGGCCCACAAGCTGGCCATTCTGGCCTCGCTGGCGTTCGGGCGGAAAATCGACTACGACGCGATTCCCGTCGAGGGCATCGACACGCTGGAGTTGTGCGACGTGGCCTTCGGCCAGCAGCTCGGATACGTCGTGAAGCTGCTTGCGATCGCCTCTCGCCAGGACGATGGCTTATCCCTGCGCGTCCGCCCGGCGTTCATCTCGAAAGAGCATCCGCTGGCGTGGGTTTCCGGGCCGTTCAACGCGGTGAGTGTGTACGGCCACGCCACCGGCCATACGATGTACTACGGACGCGGCGCGGGCGGAAAACCGACGGCCTCGGCGGTGGCGGCGGACATTCTCTCCCTGGCGATGGGGGCGTGGCAGAATCAGTTCGCCCAGTTGAAGCTCTGGCCCGACCTGTCCGAGAAGGCGGAGCAGTTGCCCATCGAGGCCGTCCAGAGTCGCTACTATCTCCGCATCACCTGCCAGGACGCACCCGGCGTCTTCGGACAGATCGCCGCGATTCTGGGTAAGCACGAAATCAGCATCACCTCCGTCCTTCAGCAGGAACCCCACAGCGCCTCGGCTGGGGGCGTGCCCGTGATCATCACGACCCACCACGCCCGCGAGGGCAACGTCCGCAACGCCGTGGCCGAAATCGACGCCCTGAACGTCGTGAAAGGCAAAAGCGTGTGCATTGGGATTGTGGAGGAGTACCCGGAGGAGTTGTAACGGTTCATTAAACAAAATAACATCCATTGTCATCCTGAGCGAAGACTCGAGCGTAGCGAGAGTCGAAGCCGAAGGACCTCGCCTCCTCAATCCCATAAGGTCCTTCGACTTCGTCGCGATGTTCGCTTCGCTCACACGCGACTTCGCTCAGGATGACAACAAAGATAGCTGGGTAACAAAAATGAAATACGCCATCATCATACCGGACGGGGCGGCCGACGAACCGCTGGAGGAACTCGGCGGCAAGACGCCCCTGGAGGCGGCCCGCACGCCGAACATGGACTGGATCGCCAAGCATGGACGAATCGGTACGGTGCGGAATATCCCCGCCGATATGGCCCCCGGTTCGGACGTGGCGATTCTTTCGGTCCTGGGCTACAGCCCTGTCGAGTTCTACACCGGCCGGGCGCCGCTGGAGGCCGCCGCACAGGGACTGACCGTCCCGCCGGAGGCGTGGATTTTCCGCTGCAATCTCGTGACGATTATCGACGGCGTGATGGAGGATCACTCCGCGGGGCATATCACGACCGAGGAAGGCGGGGAGATCCTTCGGAAGCTCCAGGCCGCTCTTGGCGAAATCGGCGTGCATTTTTATCCCGGCGTGAGCTACCGCCACCTGACAACCATAGACGCCGACTTCGACGTTCAGACGATCCCGCCGCATGACATTCTCGGCCGAAAGGCCGACGATCACCTTCCGACCGGCCGGGGCGCCGAACGGCTGCGCAAGCTCATGGCCGCGGCGGAAACGCTCCTGGCGGGAGAGGAAATCAACGCCGTCCGCCGGGAACTGGGCGAAAATCCCGCCACGAACATCTGGCTGTGGGGGCAGGGCAAGATGCCCCAACTGCCCGGCTTCGAGGAGCGATTCGGCGTACGGGGCGCCGCGATCACCGCCGTCGATCTGGTTCGCGGGCTTTCGCGGCTGATCGGCTGGGACGTGATCGACGTGCCCGGCGCGACCGGACTGGTGGACACGAACTACGAAGGCAAAGCCGCCGCCGCCGTCGAAGCCCTCGACACCCACGACCTGGTGCTCGTGCACCTGGAAGGCCCGGACGAAGCCGGGCACAACGCCGACGGCAAGGCGAAACTCGTCGGCCTGGAGCGAATCGACGAGAAAATCATCGCACCGCTGCTGGAGCGCCTCCAGGCCGAGGGCGACGAGTGGCGCATCCTCGTCCTGCCGGACCACCCCACGCCCTGCCGGCTTCGCACGCATACGTCCGAAGCCGTGCCGTTTGCCATCGCCGGAAAACGCATGGAGCACGTCCTGACCGGTTCGTTCACCGAGGCAAATGCACGCCAAAGCGACCTGCACATCGACGCCGGCGCGAATCTCATGGAATTTTTCCTGACCGTTCGATAGCGAGGCTCAAAGCTCGAACGGGCAAAAAAGTTCCATTTTCCCCGAACCCTCCGGGAGAAACGTTCGTCTAAATATAAAGGGGCCTTTGCCCCGCCCCGTCTGTTGTGCGCCTACAATGATCTGGAGGTTAGGGGAAAGCCCAGGCCCGGGAAGGGAGGTGGGCCATGACGTATGATTTGATTCTGCTCGACATTGAAGTGCAACGGGATTTCTTTCTCTCCCAGGGGCGCTGCTACACCCACGAGGCGGACGCGGCCCGATCTAACATCTACAGCCTGTTCGACTGGGCGAAGCGGAACGATCATCCGATCCTGAGCACCGTTCTGCGCGTGCCGGACGGACGCATCGGTCCGCTGGCGGATAAGCCGCACTGTGTGGAAGGCACGCCCGGCGAGAGGAAGCTCTTCAAGACCATTGTCAGGCCGTACCTGAACCTCGGCCTGCTGAACACCACGGACCTGCCGGACGACCTGTTCGAGCAGTACCGGCAGGTGATCTTCGAGAAGCGCAACACGGATATTTTTCTGCACGCCCGCGCGGAGCGTCTGCTGAGCGAACTGCCCTCCGTGGAATTTGTTCTCTGCGGTGCGGGCGTGGCCCACGGGATTGTCCAGGCGGCGGTGGGGCTGCGGGCGCGCGGTTTTCGTGTGACGCTGGCGACCGACGCGGTGCTGGGATTGGACGATCCGGCCGCGGGAATGGCCTACAGCCGAATGAACGCCAAGGGCGTGCGGTTCCTCAAAACGCGCGAGATCACCCAACCGCACCGCCTGGCCCCGCCCGGGCCGGTCTTCCGCACCCTCAGCGCCGCGGGACGGGAAACATAACCCGGCCTTGCGATTCATGGAATTTCCGCCGGCTGTTATTTTCCGCGATCCCGGGATTCTTCCAGTTCTTCGGACGAAGCGATGGACAGACCGAGATCCTTCAGAAGACCGTTCGAGATGCTGTACATCCATCCGTGAATCACCAGAGGCTGTCTTCTTTGCCAGGCGTCCTGCACGATGGTCGTGTTGCCGGTGTTTTTCACCTGCTCCATGACGTTGATCTCGCAGAGACGATCCACCCTCGCTTTTTCCTCCGCGATACACGCCAATTCCTCCCGTTGCCGATGATACAGGGCGCGTATATGCCCCAGCCAATTGTCGATCAGTCCGTGCCGCGGGGCTTCCATCGCCGCCCTGACGCCGCCGCAGCCGTAATGGCCGCACACGATGATGTGCCGCACCTTCAGCACGTCCACGGCATACTGGATCACCGAAAGACCATTCATATCGGAAGGAACGACGAGATTGGCGACGTTGCGATGCACGAACAGTTCTCCGGGCAGAAGTCCCACGATTTCATTGGCCGGGACGCGACTGTCCGAGCAGCCGATCCAGAGCAGGTTCGGCGACTGCTGTCGTGAGAGCGTCGGGAAAAAGTCCGGCTGGTTTTTCGTGATGGTTTCGGCCCATTGACGATTGTTTTCAAACAATTGGGGCAAGGTTCTCATGGATTTCGGTTCTCCTCGTCCAGGAAGGGAATCAGTTGTGTGAAATCGTTCAGGATCGCACATTCGGGGGGGCAGAGCGTCCGAAGGGTCAAGGGGGTCGGAATCACGCAGCAGGCGATTCCCGCCGAAACGGCGGCGACCGCGCCGCGGGGGGAGTCTTCCACGGCCAGGCATTCCTCGGGTTTCAGACCCAGCCGTTCCAGGACGGTCCGATAGCCCCACGGATGCGGCTTGGCGTATTCGTGTTCGTCACACGCGACAATGGTTTCAAAGAACGGGCAAAGATTCGTGGACGCGTGAATCCGCTCGAAGCGTTTTCGGGGCGCGCCGGTCACAACAGCCAGGCGAAACCGGCGGGCAAGGGTCTGAAGGGTTTCCACGACGCCGGGAAAGATTGGAACGCCCTCGTCCATTCGCGTCCAAAAGAGCCTGTCTCTTTCCGCCAGTGCGGTTTGTCGGCGGGATTCGCCCAGGCCGAGCTGGTCCGCGATTTCTCCGGAGTGCTTTGCCTCCGCCAGATACCATCGCGCCCACTGTTCGCGGGAAAGGTTTGCGCCGGCGGAGGCAAAAGCGATTCGGGTCGCGTCAAAGAACAATGGCTCCGTGTCCACCAACACTCCGTCGCTGTCGAAAAGTAGGGCGCGAATCATTTTCGTGTCCATCCGATAGCGAAAGGCATGGAATTGTTCAGCGTGCAGCCATTACATTTCCCGGAAATGCAATCCGTTTTCCGAGAGGCGCTGGCGCATTTCGGCGAGGCTGGTTTGTCCGAAGTTTTTCTGGCTGAGCAGTTCGGCTTCGGTCTTGGCGGCCAGGTCGCCGAGGGTTCGGACGTTGAGTTGTTCCAGGACGCGCCGGGCGCGAACGGAAAACTCCACCTGTTCGATGGTCAAAGCCGCCGCGCCATGGTCGGCGCCCGGCTCGTCCGACTCGATCTCCTCGAGCAGTTCGCCCAATTCCCCGCCGGCGCCTTCACTGTCCTGTCCCAGGCGCAGACCCTTGGCGGCCAGCATGTCCTTGATTTCCTTCAACGAGGTTTCCCCGAAGTTTTTGTATCCCAGCAGTTCGGTTTCCGTGGTGCGTACCAGGTCTCCGAGGGTCATAATGTTCATTTTCTTGAGGCAGTTTCGGGCCCGGACGGACAACTCGAAGTCCGTTACGGGGATATCCAGCACGGCGTTGCGCTTGGCGATGCGCCGGGCCTGGTCTTCGTCGTAGTACATGTGGCGTGACGCCTGGGCGTCGCGCAGAAACAGCCGGGCGCGGGGATGATTCGGATTGACCGCCAACAGGCGCTTCAGACACGAGATGGCCTTGTCATACTGTCCCATATCCTCGTGCAGGACGGCCAGGTTCAGCAGCGCGCTGGCGTGGATGGGGGGATGAGAAAGGCACTGGCGGTACAGTTCGACCGCCTCTTCCTCCTGGCCGTGCAGGTCGAGGTAGTAGGCCAGGCGAAACGTGGCTTCCCCGTGTGCCGGGTTCAGATCGCGAGCCTGTTCGTAGAGTTCCGCCGCCTCTTCGCCGCGGCCGTCCAGTTCCGTCAGCAGACCCTGGAGGTACAATCCCGTTGCCGTACCGTCGACCTGTCTGGCGATTCCCTTGAGGGTTTTAGCGGCCTGGTCGGGTTTCCCGCCCATCGCCAGGGCTTCGACGATCAGCACGTCGCCGTCCGGCCCCTCCCAGCCGCGGGCCTTGGCCCGCTCGAATTCCTCGACGGCCTGGTCGAACCGGCGGCAGGCGCGATAACACTGGCCGGCGAAGAAGTGACGATCCCGGTTGTCCGTCGCGTCGGCCAGAACCGAGATCGCTTCCTCGAAGCGGCAGAGCATGTATCGCAGGATGCCGATCATCAGCGCCTTGGCGCCCCGGGGCGAGGGGTTTTTCGCCTCCAGGTCCGCCAGAATCTGCCGGCAGCGGTTGGAAGCGCCGGGGGCGGTCGAGAGAGCCGTCATGAGGTCCTGATAATCGTTGATCGTCCAGGCGTCCCGGGAGAGGATCGCGTCCAGGGCGTCGGAAATTGCCGGTTCCATGTCTCGTATCTCCTCGTTATGCTAATGGTTTCTTTTTCGCGTCGTGGCCGTCCGACGGGGAAACGGAAGGCGGATTGCCTTCACCGCGGAATTCGGTATTATAGTCACTCTGCCCGCCGCTGCAATCCCAATTGAGCGTCTGGACGGGCTGAACGAAAAACGGATTCCAGGCAGGAAGAAAAACAACAAATCCGACACAGAGTTCCAGAGGAACAGAGAATACCTTTAGAAAAGAACGTTTCTCTTCTTTTCTCTGTTTCTCAGGAACTCTGTGTCGAGCCTTATTACCAATATGATTGAAACCGGAAAACCCGTTCACGTCGTGATCAACCCGCGGAGCGGATACGGCGGGCAGAAGCGCCTGCTGGGCGAGCTGCGCCGGGAAATCCGCCAGGCGGGCTGGGAGGTCGTGGAATACGTCACCCAGGCCGTCGCCGACGCCACCCGGTACGCGAAGTCCATTGCGCCGCAGGCCTCGGCGGTGATCGCCTGGGGCGGGGACGGCACGGTCAACGAGGTCGCCAACGGGCTGGCCGACACGAACGTTCCGCTGCTGGCCGTCCGGGCAGGCACGGAAAACCTGCTGGCCAAGGAACTGTCCATCCCCAAACGACCAGCCGATCTGGTCGGGCTGCTCAAATCGGGCGAGATCATGGCCTGTGACATCGGCATGATTAACGGCCTGAGCTTCCACTCGATCCTCGGCGTGGGATTCGACGCCGAAGTCGTCCGTCGCGTCAGCCGGACCCGAACGGGGCACATCTCCCACCTGAGCTACTTTTGGCCGATCTGGCGGACGTTCTGGGAACACAATTTTCCACGATTGCTCGTGCAGGCCGACGGCGAAACGATCTTCCAGGGGCAGGGTCTGGTGTTCGTGGGTAACATCTCCCGCTATTCCTCCGGCCTGCGCATCTGCCGCGACGCCCGCTTCGACGACGGCCTGCTGGACCTGGTCGTCTTTGAGTGCGACCAGCAGGCCCGCCTGCTGCTGCACGCCGCCTGGACGCTCCTGCGCCTCCATCCGCTCAAGGGCAACGTGATCTACCGGCAGGCCCGGCGGATTCGCGTGGAGTCCGACAAACCCGTCCACTGCCAGCTCGACGGCGACCTGGGCCCCACCACACCGCTGGACATCTCGATCTCGCCCCGCAAAATCAAGTTGATCGTACCGGGCAGTCCTCCCGGCTGGCCCGGGCCGTTTTGGCCCTGGAAAGGAGCCCCCGTATGACGAAACCCGATCTGTGCGCCGTCGGCGACGTGACGTTCGGCGAGGGGCGACTGGCCCTGATCGCCGGGCCCTGCATGGCCGAGAGTCTCGACCTGTGCCTCGCCGTGGCCAGGCACATGAAGACACTCTGCGACCGGCTGGACGTGGGATACGTATTCAAGGCCAGCTTCGACAAAGCCAACCGTTCCAGCGCCGAGAGCTATCGCGGGCCGGGCATGAAGGAAGGACTGGATTGGCTGGCGAGGGTCGCCCGCGAGGTGCACGTGCCCGTCCTGACGGACATCCACGAGCCGTCCCAAGCCGAGCCGGTAGCCGAGGTCGTCGACTGCCTGCAAATCCCCGCCTTTCTGTGCCGCCAGACCGATCTGCTCATCGCCGCGGGCAAGACCGGCAAGGCCGTCAACATCAAAAAAGGCCAGTTCATGGCCCCGTGGGATATGAAAAACGCCGTGGCGAAAGTCAACGCCTATATCAACCACGGCGTACTGCTGACCGAACGGGGCACGTTTTTCGGATACAACCGCCTGGTGACGGACATGCGGTCGATTCCGCAGATGCAGGAATATGCCCCGGTGGTCTTTGACGCGACCCACTCGGTCCAGCAACCCGGCGGCCTGGGGTCGGCTTCGGGAGGCCAGCGGGAATACGCACCCCTGCTCGCGCGGGCCGCCATGGCGGCCGGGGCGGACGGCCTGTTCATCGAAACCCACCCCACGCCGGAAAAGGCGCTGTCCGACGCGGCCAGCCAAATCGCACTGGAGGACATGGAAGGCGTTCTTCGCCAATGCCTGGCAATTTTTCAAATTGTCCGAGAAAAAAACAATTAAACTACACAAATTACTCGGAATACTCGGATAATAAAAAGCGAAGTAATGTAGTGTAATAATAGTACAGTATGCCAAATTCATAATGTAACGTATTCTGTGGGCGGATTTGAACTCATGGCTACAGGAAACGGCATGTTGGGACGGAGGGAATTCGCGATGGTTCCGCGAGGCGGCGCCGTCTTCCGGTGGGGACTCGTGTTTTTTGCCCTTGCGATGATCTCCGGGCCCATCCTGGCGCAGTCGCGCCCGGCGGCGGAGGCGCTGCGCGTCCTGCACCTGGATTCGTACCATCACGATTCGCCCTGGTCTTCCAGCCTGCATAAAGGCATCCTGGACATTCTGGGCAAAGATAAAAACGTGGACATTTACACGGAACACATGGACACGAAGTTTCTCTCCAGCCCGGAGTATTTCGCGGAACTGGCGGACTTCTACGAGAAAAAGTACAAAAACACCTCCTTTGCCGTCATTATTGCTTCGGACAACAATGCCCTGGATTTTCTTTTCCGGTATCGGGAGAGGCTGTTTCCGAACGTTCCGGTGGTATTTTGCGGCATCAACAATTACACGCCCGACATGCTCGAGGGGAAAACGGGGTATACCGGTGTCGTCGAGACGATCGAGGTCGGCGAGACGCTCCAGACGGCCCAGGCGTTGTTTCCCAGGGCCCGGAGCCTGTTCGTCATCACCGACAAAACCACGACGGGACAGGTGAACAAGCAGTTGTTTCTCCAGGCCGCCCAGCAGGCGCCGCTGCAGATTCCCTGCACGATCCGGGAAGACTGGGATATGGAAGAGCTTCTGCGAGAAGTGGAGCAGTTGCCTTCCGACGCCCTTGTGTTGCGCCTGGCGCTGAACCGCGATAAACACGGGTACTCCGTGGACGAAATCGCCGGGATTACCCGCCTGGCGGAACGATCCCGGGCGCCGATTTTTACGTGCTGGGAATACACGATGAACACGGGCGTTCTGGGCGGGAAGGTCGTCAGTGGCCGACGGCAGGGCGAGGAAGCAGGCAAACTCGCCCGGCGCATCCTGAACGGCGAATCCGCTGACGCGATCCCCGTCCACATCCAAAGCCCCAACCGCTACGTCTTTGACGGCCGGGCCCTGCGCCGCTTCGGCGTGGACGTCTCCCGTCTGCCGGCCGGCGCGGAAATTCTGTTTCCGCATCCGTCGTTTTATCAGCGCCATCGGAACGTTCTGCTGGCTGCCGGGGCAACCTTGTGTGGGCTGACGCTCCTGATCCTGCTTTTGCTGGCCAGCATGCTACGCCGCCGTCGACGCGAGAAATTGCTCCGGCAGCGCGAGGCCCATTGGCACATGTTGTATGAAGGATTGCCCGGTTACAGCTACATCGTTAACGAAAAGGGGTGCGTCGAAGACGTTAACGAAGTCCTCTGCCAGTTGACGGGATACGCGCGGGACGAACTGCTCGGCCGGCCGTGCCAGTTGTTCAGCGTGGAATCTCCGGAACTCCACCTTCTGCAGGAATCCGACGAAGAACAATTTGTGAACGTAGAGGGACAAATTCGCACCAAAGACGGGCGTGACGTTCCGGTGCTCCGAAGTTTTCGGAAAATTTCCCTGGGAGATCGAAACGTCATTATCGTGAACTTCCAGGACATCACCGCCCGCAAACAGGCCGAGGAGTCCCTACGGAAATCCGAGGAAACCGAAAGACTGTCGCGCGAAAAACTCACCACCCTGCACGAGGTCATCGTGGATTTGACAACCCAGCGCGACTGGGAAGGACTCTGCCGACGGGCAGTGGAACTGGCCCACGAGCGCCTGGGATTCGAACGCCTGGGAATCTGGTTCAAGAGCGACGATCCGAACATCGTGTACGGGTCCTACGGCGTGGATGAAAACGGCATTCTTCGCGATGAGCGGGGAAATCAGTTGTCCATTGCGGGCGATGCGCTGGTTCGTCAGGCGCTGCAGGAATCGTCGCCCAAGACGTACTATCGAGTTCACAACCTGTTTGACCACAGGGCAAAACGGGTCGGCGAAGGCCCCAACGCCGTGGCGACGCTCTGGAACGGACATGAAGTCATCGGATACCTCTCCGCCGATTCCCTCATATCCGGAAAGGAAATCTCCCCCGTGCAGCAGCGGGTGTTGACGCTCCTGGCCGCCACCCTGGCGAACCTGATCACCGGCGTGAACACCGAGCGGGAGCGGGTGCGCCTTGCTTCGGCGATCGAACAGGCCTCCGAAGCCGTCGTCATCACCGGCAGCGACGGAACCGTCGAATACGTCAACCAGGGCGTCGCGAAAATGCTCGGATACGAAACCGAAGACGTGCTCGATCATAACATGAGCCTGTTTTACAACGATCCGAACGAGCCGGATTCCCTCCGAAACATGTACCAGGCCATGCTCGACGGCCGCGCCTGGCTGAAGCGCATGGCGGTCCGCCGCAAAGGCGGGGAGGCGCTGGAGGTGGAGGTAAACCTTTCCCCCGTCCGAAACGAGGAGGGCGGAGACATCACCCATTTCGTGCACATCCTGCGGGACGTTTCCAAGGAGGCGCACCTGGAGGCCCAGTTGCGCCAGGCCGCCAAAATGGAAGCCATCGGCCGACTGGCCGGCGGCATCGCGCACGACTTCAACAACCAACTGACCGTCGTTCGCGGATACTGCGACCTGCTGCTGCGCGACCTGGACGCAGCCAGCCCCGTGCGGGAATGCATCGAGCAGGTGGACCACGCCACGCGCCAGGCCTCCACGCTCACCAGCGAACTGCTGTCCTTCAGCCGTAAACAGATCCTCAAGCCCCAGGTCGTCAATCCCAACCGAATCCTCGAAGACATCCGCAAGTCGCTGGGCCTGGTGGGAGAAGACATTCGCCTGCAACTGGAGCTGCAGAAAGACGCGGGGCATATCCGCGTGGACCCCAACCGCCTCGAACAGGCGGTGATGAACCTTGCCATCAACGCCCGCGACGCCATGCCCAACGGTGGCGACCTGGTGATTCGCACGGCCAACATCGAAAACGCCGAGGACGTCCCGGACTTGCGGGCCCTGGGGCTGACCCAGCCGATGGTGATGATCGAAGTGAAAGACACCGGCCTGGGTATGGACGCCGAAACCACCGAACAGATCTTTGAGCCGTTCTTTTCCACGAAAAAGAAAGGCAAAGGCACCGGCCTGGGACTCTCGATGGTGTACGGCTTCGTGCAGCAGAGCGACGGACACATCCACGTGGAAAGTTACCCCGGCCGCGGAACGTCGTTCCGCATGTACTTGCCGCGGGTCTCGGCGCCCCTGGACGTCGAAACGCCCCTGGGCGAAACCACACCCGCCGAAAGAGGCGACGAAACCATTCTCGTCGTCGAAGACGACGCCACCGTCCGACAACTGGTGGTTCGCGTTCTGCGGGAACACGGCTACACGGTGCTCGAAACCGGTGTGCCCGAAGATGCGCCCTGCCTTGTCGAACAGGCCGGCCGAACCATCGATCTGCTGGTCTCCGACGTCGTGATGCCCGGAACCAGCGGGCCGACGCTGGCGAAAATGCTTCAACAACAATACAAGCACCTGCGCGTTCTGTTCATCTCCGGATTCACCGACGAAAAAACCCTCCGCCGCGAAATCCACTTCGCCAAGGTGAACTTCCTCCAGAAACCCTTTTCTCCTGAAGATCTCTGCCGTTCCGTGACCCGCGCTCTGCGCGGCCAGGACGCCTGAGATATGACGAGCCTCTTGATAAATTCACCCAGATTCAAATAATCTGAAAAATCTTAAAAACAGAAAAATTTCATACAAAGTTTGGCGTAGGGGATTCCGATAGAAAGTTGTGATGTCTGGGCTGTACTCACAAGGCGTCCCACGGGGTTTGGGGATATCCGGGAAGCGAGAATCTTTTGACAAGACTCCGTTTCGGAACCGTTGTTGTCCGTTTTCCGCGGGGTTTCAGAGCCTGAGGGTTTTGAAAGGAACGGACCAACGAATTCAAACAGCCGAGCCGGCGGATAGCTGGTGCGGCGGCGAATCAAAACCGGAAACCGCTGTTGCGTCTTCCTGATCCGCCCAGCCGCATTGGTTGGGAAACGTTGCCGTTCGGAAGACAGATTCGCCAAACGGATTTTGTTCAAAGGCCTCGCCAGGACATCCAAACGAGCGTAGAGGTTTGAATCCATTGGGGTCAAAACTCTATCGAGGGGAAAGTCATGGCACAGTATGCCAGGAAAATGACGGGGACGGGTGATGTCGCGTTGTCGGAGAATATTTCTCTTCGCGTTCATTCGTTTCGCCGGGGTTCGGTGTTTCCCGGCGGTTCGTTGTGGCTGACGGATTTCGACATTGCCCGGGAATTGCATGACAGCGTAGGCCAGCAGTTGACCGCCGTTTCGCTGTTGTTGGGGCGAGTGGCTCGGAACCAGGCCGGCAAGAACCCATCCCAGACCGACGAGATTCATCGCATTCAGGAGCACCTGCTGAACATCAGCCGGGAGGTGCAAAGCCTTTCCCGCCGCGCGAAGTGCGCGACGGTCACCGCCCGGACGTTCACTCGCGCCGTTCGCGACCTGCTGGAGAACGTCCGTCGGGCGACGGGGCTGCATACCATTGTGATGCTTTCCGAGACGTCCCTGCCGAGTGACGCGACGGCGGAGCATTTGTATCGGATCGTACAGGAAGCGGTGCATAACGTCATTCGACACGCCGAGGCGAGCCGTCTTTGCGTGATTCTCAAAACTGAGGAACAATCCATTTGTTTGGTGGTTCGGGACGACGGCAAGGGAATGTCCGTCGAGGCGCGCGGCGAGGGAGGCCTGGGGCTGGGGGGTATGTCCGCCCGGGCCGAGGCTCTCGGCGCGCAACTGGAGATTCGAAGCCTGCCTGGACGCGGAACCGCAGTACGCTGTGTCGTGCCGTTTTGAGGGGGCAGACTGACTGTGGGAGGTTGCATCATGACGTCCAGCGGAGAATCAAAATCCGTGCGCGTGTTCGTGATCGACGATCATCCCCTGCTCGTGGAGGGAATTCGGGGGATTCTCGAGCGGGAGGCGGACATGCGATTTTGCGGCGGCGCGACGAGCGCCGCGGAGGGACTGGCGCGGGTGTGCGAAGCCCGCCCTGACGTGTGCGTCGTGGACGTGCACCTGCCGGACGGAAACGGCATCGACCTGACGGAGACCATTCGCTCCCGCCTGAGCGAAACGCGCGTGCTGGTTCTCTCGATATGCGAAGATCGCGTGTTCGCCGAGCGGGCCCTTCGCGCCGGTGCGAACGGATACCTGGCCAAAATCCACGCCCCCGCGAAGCTCATCGAGGCGATTCGGCAATGCGCCGAGGGGAAAATTTATCTCTCGGAGGATACGACCAGTGTGCTGCTGTCCCGGCTGGTTCCCGTCCGCAACGCCCCCCCGCCGGGGGTGGAACGTCTCAGCGAGCGGGAATTTCAGGTCTTTGAGCGACTGGGAGAGGGCCTGACGAATCCCGAAATCGCCGAGCAGTGCTGTCTGAGCGTTCGAACCGTGGAGACGTACTACGGCCGCATCAAGGAAAAGCTTAACCTGGCCAATACCGCCCGGCTGCGCCAGTTCGCGATCCAATGGTCGAGGGAAAACTGCGCCGCCTGAAACGCGAGCCTGGCGGAGGCGCCTACAGCGACTTTTCGACTTCCTTCAGCAGGCTGTCCAGGTCCAGAGGCTTGGAGAGGCACACCCGTGCGCCGCAGTCGAGAATGCGCTGCTCGCTTTCGGGCGAAGGGAAGGCCGTCATCGCGATGACCTCGGCGTGGCGCGTGGCGTCCTGGGCCTTGATCATGCGGCAGACCTCGTAGCCGTCCATGCCGGGCATGCGCAGATCGAGAATCACCACGTCCGGATGAATGGTGGCGATCGTTGTGCCGGCGCGGAATCCGTCGTTGGCTTCGACGACCTCGAAATTGGGAAACTGCGCCCGGAGAGCCCGTGCGATGAGCTTGGCGACGCCTTCCTCGTCGTCCACGACCAGAACACGAATGGGCGTCGTGTCCAGCTCCGCGGGGATGGGCATCTTGTGCTCACGAAGAAACTTGACCAGGTCGTCCACCTGCACGCGCCGGTGCCCGCCGGGAGTGCGATGCGCCTTGAGTAACCCCTGATCAATCCAGTTCGCCACGGACCCCGGGTCCACGTGCAGCAACTCCGCGATCGCGAAGGTCGATAAATTCGTTGCTTTCGCCGCCAATGGACACACTCCTTAAACCAGAAACGGAATTTTACTCGGGCTGGCTGAAGATACGGCTGCAAACTTAAGATATCGCGTTATTCCTTTTTATGTCAAGCAGGAATAGTCCGAGAATTCCATATTTCTTGTAATTCCCGCGAAACGGGATTTTTCTGTTCCGAACGTCTCGCGCGGCGCGGCGGGGATGTCACCCCGACACCCCCGAGGCGGTATCCAAAGATGTGGCAAGGGGTTCCGATTACCGGAATCCCGCCTGCTTATCGGTCTTGGAGCAGTTGCTCGTCTTCCGCCACTTCCACCGCCAGTACGTCGCGCAGGCTGATCATGCCCAATAGGGCGCCTTCTTCGACGACCGCCAGGTGACGGAGATGTTCCCTTGTGAAGATTTCCCTGCATTCCCGCACGTCGGCGCCCAAAGAGACGCTGCGGACGGGCGAGGTCATTACCTCGCGCAGTTCAATCTGGTCCGGGTTGCGCCCGGGAACGACGACCCGCCGAAGCAGGTCGCGTTCGGTAAAAATGCCGCGCGCTTCGTTTTGCTCCTTGATGACCACCGCCCCGACGTTGGCTTCGCACATCAAAACCGTAGCCTCGTGCACCGTGGTGGAGGGATCCGCCACGATAATGTCCGGGCCCTTGCTCATTAGAATGTCTTCCACTGTCGCCATGTGCGGATTTCCTCTGGGGTCCGCCAACGGGACCCCGCGTGGATACGTGAACGCCGCCTAGCCGATTCCACATGGTACATCGGCATGGGCGGGGGAAAACTTTGCGCAAAGAAGGGGTTTTTCAGGCTTATCCGGTTTTCGCGTGCGCGGAGGTGTGTATTGTTCAGCATGATTTCCCCCTGGTCGCAAAACGCATGGGGCCCTTTTGTCTGAAAATGTTTTTACCAAAAGCCCCTGTGTTGCCGAAGACGGCCCCCAATTTTCAGTCAAGACCCATGCGTTTTGCTCGTTGCGGGATGGTGAAAATCTCGGCGGGTAGACCGGAAAATCGGGTGAGTCCGCGAACCAGGCGGGTGGGGACTTTTTAAAAAATTTTGCGGGCGGAAGGGCCTCGCCGAGATTTTCACCCCGCCATGCTCCCACTACCGCGCACGCGAAAACCGGATGAGCCAAAAAACATCGGGGCTCCGTGGATCGGAGCCCCGTGGCGCTCCCTCCGATGCGCATACATCCCGTTACCCCTGTCCGCGGGGAACGGCGCGGACCAAAAACACGTGCCGGAGGGGAAAGCAAATCCGAAGTCGAAGTGAACGTGCTCCGGAAAGATCATCCAAAGAGCGTCGGGCCTCGGAGGGTCCGGGAGGGAAGTTCGCGCACCGGCCTCAGGCGGCCAGGCAGACGTTGAGCCAGAAGCCCAGGTCCGCGGGAATATCCGTAAACTGCATGCCGATGTGCGGGCCGGCGTTGTCGTTCCAGCATCGCACGACCTTGGCGTGCACGTAGCGCGTTCGGCCGCTGGGTTCCGGCAGGCCGAGTACGAAATGCTCCCCCACTTCGTGTTCATCGCGGGTTACGGCGCCCAGGCCGCCGCGGGAAATGTCCACGACATGGATCATTTCAATGATTCGCCGCCCCTCGGAATTGATGTAAATGCTTTGCAGTTGAGCGTCCCAGCTCCGTCGCGGATACCGTCGGCGTTCCTTCACGTCCGTTTGTACCATTGTTTGCGTTTCCATATCAAAACCGTCCCATCCAGGCTCGCCGCCGGCAACGCGGCGGCGGTAAGCGTGATACGCCGTCTTCGACCCGTCATACGTATTGTCGAGTCGGAAAGGGATTACTTAAGTACGAAGGGAATTTTTTGCCCCCGCCCGCGAGAAGCACTACAATGCCCCCATGTCGAACACGCCGAACAATACCGGCCTGGCGGTGCTCCTGGGGGCGGGCCCCGGGGCGGAAGGGTTGCTCACGCGCGAGGGCGAGGCGTGGCTAAGGCGTTGCCAGTGCGTTATCTACGACCGCCTGGCGAACCCGACCCTGCTGAGTCTCGCACCGGAAAGTGCGGAGAAAATCGACGTGGGCAAATCGCCCTCGCGCAACAGCATTCCGCAGGAGCAGATCAACGACCTGCTGACGGCGAAGGTGCGCGAGGGGAAACTTACGGTTCGGCTCAAGGGCGGCGATCCGTTACTCTTCGGCCGCGGCGGAGAAGAACTCGACGCCCTGTGCGAAGCGGGACTGGCGTTTCGGATCGTCCCGGGCGTAACGGCGGCCCTGGCAGCCGGCGCGTACGCGGGCGTGAGTCTGACGGACCGTCGATTCGCCTCCACCGTGGCGTTCGTCACCGGCCACGAGGACCCGGAGAAGGAAGCCTCCTCCGTCAACTACAAAGCCCTGGCGGGCATTGACACGGTGGTGTTCTACATGGGCGTGGGACGGCTGGGGGAAATTTGTCGAAGTCTCCTGGAGGCCGGCAGGGCGCCCGACACGCCGGCCGTCGCGGTGGAAAACGCCACAACGCCGCATCAGCGGACCATCCGCGCGACGCTCGCGACCCTGCCGGAGATCGCCCGAGCCGAGGCGCTCCAGGCCCCGGCGGTTGTGATCATCGGAAAGACCACGGAAACGTCGCGGCGATGGGGCTGGTTCGAGCGCCTGCCGCTGGCGGGCAAATGCGTGCTCGTGACGCGGTCACGCCGGCAGGCGTCGCGGTTGTCGGCTGCTCTGGCGGAGTACGGCGCGGAAGTCATCGAGGCGCCGGCCATCGAAATCACACCGCCGGACGACTGGGGCGACCTGGACGCGGCCTTGGGGCGGCTGTCGGAATTCGACTGGCTGGCGCTGAGCAGTCCCAACGGCGCGGAGGCGGTTTTAGAGCGACTGGCGGCGACAGGGCGAGACGCCCGCGCGCTGGCGGGCGTGAGAATCGCCGCATTGGGCGACGCGACGGCCCGGGCGCTGCGGGCGGGCGGCCTGCGGGCGGACCTTGTACCCGAAGAATTTACCTCCGCCGCCCTCAGCCGGGCGATGATCGAGCAGGGCATGGCAAAAAAACGGATTTTGCTTGCCCGCTCGGACATCGCACCGCGCGAACTGGTTGAAACTCTCTCCGCCGCCGGGGCCGACGTTACAAACGTGATCGCCTATTGCACTCGCCGCCCCGCCGGTCTTCCCGCCGCCGCGCAGGAAGCCCTCCAGACCGGGCGCGTCGATTGGATCACGTTCACGTCGTCCTCGACGGTGGAAAATTTCGTCACACTGGCGGGAAAACCAGCCGGCTGCAAGATCGCCGCTATCGGACCCGTGACGGCCGACGCGCTCCGCGCCGCGGACGTGGAACCCACCGTCATCGCCCAGCCGCACACCATTGATGCATTGGTCAGGGCGATGGTGGATTGGGAAAAACAAACTCCCTGATATACAAATCTCGCCGATTCACCAAGTATGCGAGGATTTTATCTGGCGGCCATACTATAGATTGTCATCCTGAGCGGAGGGGCGAGCAGAGCGAGCCCCGCAGTCGAAGGACCTGATGCTTTTGAGGCTTTAGATCCTTCGACTGCGGCCCTCACTTCGTTCGGGCCTTCGCTCAGGATGACAGTTCGGGGTGAAATGCCAGATAAAATCTTCGCACACCTCGCCGATTCTTTTTTCACATCCTCTCTGTGCTCGCCGTGTCTGTATGGTAGAATCCCTTTTTCATGTCCACCGCGGCAAGTACAACCTGGCAGATGCTTTCGCGGAGTCCCCGGGGCAAGGAATTGCCCAAGGGCCTGGATGCAACCTGGGATCACGCAGCCGGCCTGGCGCGGCGATTGACGCTGCACACCAGGTCGTATCTCGCGCGAGCCCGGCGAATCGTCGCCCTGGAAGACCAATACAAAAGCCTCGCCGACGCGGCCTTGCGGGGAAAGCTCCAGGATTTGCGGGTCGCCTTCCGCCGCGGACGCGACACCGCCGAGCACCTTGACCACGCCTACGCGATGATCCGCGAGGCGGCCCAGCGCCAGGTGGGCATGAAGCCCTTCCCCGTGCAGGTGGCCGGCGCGCTGGTGATGGCCGACGGCGGCATCGCTGAAATGGCCACCGGCGAGGGCAAAACCCTCACCGCCACCCTCCCGGCGACCATCGCCGGCTGGCGAGGCCAGGGCTGCCACGTCGTGACCGCCAACGACTACCTCGCCAAGCGCGACGCGGAGACCATGCGGAACATCTATCGCACCTGCGGGCTGCGGTGCGACTTCCTCGAGCAGGAAACGCCCCCGCCGCAGCGCAAGCTGGCCTACCAGGCCGACATCACCTACTGCACGAACAAGGAAGTCTCCGCCGACTACCTCCGCGACCGCCTGGCGCTGGGACGGGTCAAATCACTGCCCGAGGCGCTGCTGGCGAAGATCGCCAAAGGCGCCGGATCGGGCACGGACCGCCTCGTGCAGCGGAGCCTGTTTTACGCCATCGTCGACGAGGTCGATTCGATTCTCATTGACGAAGCCGTCACGCCCCTGATTATCTCCGGCGAAGCGCCCAACGCCGAACAGGTGGAGGCCTTCACCGAAGCGGCCAAACTGGCGGCGCAACTGGAACCGAAGGAACACTACAAGGTCAACCCGCGCTATCGGGAGGTCGAATTCACACCGGCTGGGCGGCGAAAACTCGCGGAGCTTGCCAGACCCTTAGGCGGCGTGTGGGCCGGCGCGCGGCGGCGGGAGGAGCTCGTCAACCAGGCCCTGACCGCCCGCGTGTTCTACCAGCTCGAAAAGCAGTACGTCATCCAGGAGGAAAAGGTCGTTATCGTGGATGAGTTCACCGGCCGACTGATGCCCGACCGCGAATGGCGCGACGGACTTCACCAGGCCGTCAGCGCCAAGGAAAACCTGGAAGTACAGGCGCCGAAGGACACCTACGCCCGGATCAGCTTCCAGCGGTTCTTTCGGCTGTACCGCCGGCTGTGCGGCATGACGGGAACCGCCGCTGAGGCCCGGGCGGAATTCTGGCAGATCTATCACATGCCCGTCGTGGTGATCCCGACGAACCGCCCCTGCATTCGCACCAAGGCGCCCGACCGCGTGTTCGCGACGGAACAGGCCAAGTTCACCGCCATCGTCGAGAGCATCGAGGCGATGCACCGGCGGGGCCGGCCCGTGCTGATCGGCACGCGGAGCGTGCGCGCCAGCGAGCACCTCGGCCGACTGCTGGAGGCCCGCGGACTGGATTGCCAGATCCTCAACGCCGTGCGCCACAAGGAAGAGGCGGAAATCGTCGCCCAGGCCGGCCAGTCCGGCCGAATTACCGTCGCGACGAACATGGCCGGGCGTGGAACGGACATCAAACTCGGGCGCGGCGTGGCGGAACTCGGCGGGCTGCACGTGATCGCCACGGAACGGCACGAAGCCGGGCGCATCGACCGGCAACTCTTCGGCCGCTGCGCCCGCCAGGGCGATCCGGGCAGCGCCGAAGCGATCGTCTGCCTGGAAGACGAACTCGTCGAACGACACACGCCGTACTTTTCCGGCGTGCTGCGCAAACGTCACGGCCAGGCGATGGAAGAAATTTCCACGAAGTGGAATCGCCGCCTTTTCGACCACGCCCAGCGCAAGGCCGAGCGACAGGCCCTGCGTCAGCGAAAAGGCGTGCTCAAAAACGACGACTGGCTGGACGAATACCTCGGCTTCGCCGGCCGGGAGCACTGAGAACGTGTATGAAAAGTGCATTTTCAAGTGTCGCGGGTATCTTACCCGCGCAAATGGGACCTTTCCGAGGGCGGGACGCCCTCGATACGCGCGGGCCAGAGGCCCGCGACACATTTTCATACAGGCTCTGAGAATTTATCTGGCGTCCACGAGTTCCCGGCAGAGTTGATCCTGGAGGGATTTGGCGAGGCCTTGCGCCCGGCTGGACAGGTCGTTGGCGAGAATGGAAAACGCGATAACGGGTTTTTTGTCGTCGCCCGCGTCCAGGACGTATCCGCTGAGCGTGCGGACACCGGCGAGGGTTCCGGTCTTGGCGGCGATCCGCCCGCGATACGGTTCCTCCCTCAGCCGGCGTTTCAGCGATCCGTCCACGCCGCTTCGGGGCAGGCTCGCCAGGAACATCTCCGCCCATGGGCCATTGCTCAGGGCGGCCAGGAGCTTCGCCAGGTCGCCGCTGGTAACGCGGTTGTCTTCCGCCAGCCCCGACCCGTCGTGAATCGCCAGCGTTCGGGCGTCCAGGCCGAAGCGTTCCACCAACACGTCGTGCATCTGCCGTGCGCTGCCGGCCCACGCGCCGTCGCCGGCGCGGAGCAGCATGCACTCGGCGGCCAGGTTCAGGCTGCGCTTGTTGGCGCGATGCAGAACGTCGCGGAGCGTCGATTCGCTCTTGGCCAACAGGCGAGCGCCGGCGAGATTCACTCGGTCCGCCGGCAGGATGCGCAACTGCCCTCCGACGCGAACGCCCGCCTGTGCCAGTCGGCCCGCCAGTACGCGCCCCAGCGTAATGCGGGGATCGCGCATCGGCGTGCTGAGCGGATCGGCAGCCGGGCCACGGATTTGGCCCGTGAGTGTCAACGTCGCGCCGTCGGGCGATTCCCTCAGCCGCCAGAGGTGCCGGCCCCTCGGCTGAAGCTTCAACTCGCTGAGAACGCGAATATATCGACTCGCCGGCGCCACGGCGGGCTGAATGGTTCCGTCCCGTTCAACGAACGTCACGTCGAAGCAGTTGTCGTGGAAGTTCAGGTCCGCCACAGCCGCCCCGTACCAGCGGCCGTGATGACGCACAGGCCAGGCCGGCGGATGAAGACCCGCCGACGTGGACCGGCTGGCCAGGATCAGGTCGCCGGGAATCGCCTCGCCATACGCGGCGCGGACCGCCTCGGCCCAGCGATCGAGTTCGGCGTAGATGCTTTTTCCCTCGCGTCGCGCCAGGATCGGATCGCCCAGCAGCGGATCGTATTGGCCGGTTACGACGATGTCGCGCCCGGCTGCGTATACCGCCGTGGCAAACACGCCCTGTGGCCCCAGGCGATCCAGGGCGAAGGCGGCGGCCAGAATCTTCTGGTTGCTGGCCGGGATCATCGCCTCGCCTTGCCGATGAGCGAAGATCGGCTGACCCGTCCGCAGATCGACCACCGAAACGCCCACGCGAGCTTTGTTTGCCCGCTCAAACGCCTCGACCAGCCGGGCGAGATTGTCCGCGACGGCCGGACGGCTTTCGGGTAAATTTTGCGCCCGCGCCCCAGCCGTCAGGACGGCGAAAACCGCCGAAAGTATCCATACCGCTCGATACATCTGCTTCTTCATGGCCTTGGATATAGCGTCCCGCCCAAAAGATGTCCACTGGCAAGACATCAAAAGGTATTCCCAGAAGAAAATACTCCTCGCACGGGACTTGCCCAGTCCCTAGTCCCTAGTCCCCAATTCTTACTTTCCCACGCAGAACCGGGCGAAGATTTTTCCGAGGATATCTTCGGTAACGACCTGCCCGGAAATCCCTCCGAGGTGTCGCAGGGCTTCGCGCAGTTCGAGGGCCGTCAGCTCAGCCGTATCGGCGACGGTTATCGCCCGCGAAAGCAGATTGCCGGCGGCCCGGCAGGCCTCCGCGGCGGCGTGCAGGCAGCGGCGCTGGCGGTCGTGCAGGCCCAGGGCCTCGCCGGAGCGCTGCGCCTCCAGGTGCAGCAGTTCCGCCAGCCGCTGTTTGACAGCCGGTAAGCCCTCGCCGGTATGAGCGGAAGTCAGAAGGATCGCCGAATCGCCCGCCGGCTGCTTTACCGAAGTCGCCGGACGGTCGCACTTGCTCCGCAGCCGCAGCAGAGGGGCGGACGGATTGACTCTACCAAGGCGCTCCAGCAGTTCGTCGTCGTCGCGCGACGCGTCGGCGTCGGTAACGAAGCAGACCACGTCGGCCCGCGCGACGGCGGCGTCGGCGGCGTTGTTCGCCACAGTCGCCAGTTCGTCGTCCGTCGCGCCGAACCCAGCCGCGTCGAGCAGGTCCACCGTCGCGCCGCCGGGCAGTTCCAGCGGGGCGCTGAGCACGTCGCGCGTCGTGCCGGCCAGCGCGGAAGTAATCGCGCGATCGCAGCCGGTCAGGGCGTTGAGCAGGGAGCTTTTGCCCACGTTGGGCCGGCCCGCCAAAACAACGGTGGGCGTTTCCGCGGCGTCGGGCAGATGCAGCGCCGTCTCGGCGATGCCGCGTAACGTCTTCGCCTCGGCGTGCAGAATTCCCGCCAGTTCGCCCGGCTGGGCCAGTTGCAGATTCTCCTCCGCCAGGTCGATGGACGCCTCCACCGTCGCGAGGGCTTCGGCAATTGCCTCGGCGGACCGACCCGTGCGGCGGTGAACTTCACCCCCCAGCGCCGCCAGCGACGCCCGCAAGCGAGTCTCGTCGGCGGCGTGGATCACGTCGGCGACGGCCTCGGCCCGCGAAAGATCGATCCGCCCGTGGAGAAAGGCCCGCAGCGTGAATTCGCCCGGTTCCGCCTGCCGTGCGCCGGCGGCCTGGAACGCCTCCAGCAGCGCCCGCGCAAGGGCGGAACAGCCGGGCAGATGCACTTCCACGACGTCCTGGCGCGTATAGCTCTGCGGGGCGCGAAAGACATACGCTCGAGCGGGCGTCTCCAGCGGTTCGCCCGGCAGGCCTGAAATCCGCACGCGCCCGTCGGCGAATCGAAATCCCCCCAGGTCCGCCAGCCGCCCGTCGGCGGGGAAAAACAGCTTTTCCGCCAGCGCCACAGCCTCCGGCCCGGAAAGGCGCACCAGCGCCCGAGCGCCCGAGCCGGCCGCCGAAGAAATGGCGGCAATCGTGTCGTCCGTTCGATACATATTTCTTTCGCGGTTATGCTGTCTGTAAAAAGAGTCCACGGACCTACCTGCCGGTAGGCAAGTTTCACGAATGAAAAAACGGATTACACGGAAAAGATATTTTCACAAAATTATAGAAGGAATCCGTGAAATCTCTAAAAAATCAGTGTAATCCGTGGATGATTTCTCAACAGTGTGATTTGGGATAAAAGGTCGTAGTCCTCACAATAGGATCTCAGACGGCTTACAAATTCCACTCGCGGGGAGTTGTTTGGACACGCCGCGGCTGGGAGGATAGAATATCCCCTGAAACGAGTGTTCGGAAGGCCCTTTCTTGCGCGAGGAACGTGATTGCATGGCCCGGTTTCCCGAAATGTTCATTCAGCAGGTGCTCCAGGCGACGGACATCGTCGAGCTGGTCGGGCAATACGTCGCGCTGAAACACAAAGGCCGGGAGTTCGTGGGGCTTTGTCCGTTCCACGAGGACAAAAACCCTTCCATGTACGTCTCGCCGGGCAAGCAGATTTACAAATGCTTCGCCTGCGGCGCGGGAGGAAACGCCGCGCAGTTTCTGATGGGCTATGAAAAGCTCAGCTTTCCCGAAGCCATTCGCCGCCTTGCCGAGCGGGTGAACATTCCCTTGCCGAAAGACTATGCGCCGGAGACCGTCGCCGACGGAATGAGCAAAAACGACCTGGCCGCCGTGACGGAATTCGCGGGTGGGTATTTTCAGCGCCAGTTGCGCGAACCGGCCGGGCGGGACGCGCTGGGCTACGCCCACAGCCGGGGGCTGAGTGACGAGACCATCGAACGGTTCGGCGTCGGATATGCCTGCGACTCCTGGGAGGCGTTTCTGTCCGCCGGGCGGCGAAAGGGATTCTCCGAGGAACAGATGGTGGCTGCGGGGCTGGTGCGCCGGCGCGAGGGCAAGAGCGGCTGCTACGATTATTTCCGTCAGCGGCTGATGTTTCCGATCCGCGACGTTACGGGGCGCGTGGTCGCCTTCGGCGGGCGGGCGCTGGCGGCCGACGAACGGGCAAAGTACCTCAACAGCCCGGAAGGGGCGCTGTTCGACAAATCCTCGCTTCTGTACGGCCTGGCTGAGGCGCGCGAGAGTATCGTGCAGCGCCGCCAGGCCGTCGTCGTGGAAGGCTATCTCGACGTGATCCTGCCCCACCAGACGGGCGTGACGAACGTGGTCGCGACCCTCGGAACGGCTTTAACCGAAGGACACGTGCGCCTGCTGGGACGATACGCCCCGGAGGTGGTGCTCGTGTTCGACGCGGACCAGGCCGGCGCCGCGGCTGCCCAGCGGGCGCTGGAGCTGTTCCTCGCCCAGCGGATGCACGTGCGCGTCGCGACGATCCCAGCCGGGAAAGACCCGTGCGACTTCAGCCTTGCCGAGGGCGGAGAAGCCTTCCAGGCGCTGATCGACCAGGCGCCCGACGCGCTGCAATACGTCTGGGATCGCCAGTTCGCCGCCTGCCTGTCGGCGGGGGGAAATCTCGCGGAGCGGAACCGCCTGATGGAGGAATTCCTGACGCTCGTGGTCGCCAGCGGCGCGTACGGCGCGATCGACGAAATCCGCCGGCAGAGCCTGGCCCAGCACATCGCCCACCTGCTCAACGCCCCGGCGGCGGAAGTGCAGCAACAGATGCGACGCCTGGGGCGAAAAATTCGGCCCGACCGGTCCGCCCGCCCAGCCGCGGACGGCCGGGCTGCGATCGGCGTGACGACGAACCCCGAACGCGTGGTGCTGGAGGTGCTGCTGGACGAACCGGAACTGTTCGACCAGGCCGCCGAACGCATTGACCCGGCTGACTTTCAGGACGCCATGCTGCAACGTCTTGCAGAACGCATTTGGCCGCTGGGCACGGACGGCCGACTCGCCCTGGAGGAACTGCTGGCCGATGAGGAAATGGTCGGCTACGCCCCGACGCTGACGGAACTGTCCCTGGCCGGCCAACGGCGAGGAAATCACCATCGCACGCTTCAGGAGGCGGTGGACCGGATTCTGCACCGAAAGGAAACCCACAGCGTGCAGGAATTAAAAACCGGCCCGCTGGACGACGAGAGCCTTCGCGAACTGCACGCGCGATTCCAGCGGAGCGATCCCCGCAAACGCCCGAAAATTCAGTAGCGTTATGTATTGGGAATTCCAATTAAACGCACAATCTATGAAAGCGGAGTTGATCTTTTTGTGTGTATTCTTGAAGCCCGAAGGGCTGGTAAGCGCATAGCCGGGGGTGAGCGCAGCGAACCCCCGGAAAGATGATAAAAAGGCGGTAGCCCCGAAGGGGCGGCAGCGATATAACAGAAGTACAAAATTGCTGTCGCCCCTTTGGGGCCAAAAACGGATTCTGTATAACGAAGGTTATGTAACGTATGGACAAATTCATCATTCCCGGCGGTGTGCGATTGAAGGGCGAGGTGACCGTCAGCGGCGCGAAGAACGCCGCCCTGCCGATCCTGGCGGGATGTCTGCTGACGGAAGAGCCCTGCACACTGCGATCCGTGCCCGACCTGGCCGATATCCGCGCGATGCTGGAGATCCTGGGCGAACTGGGCGTCGCCGCCGACCGCGACGAAAACGGCGCATTGCGCATCCGCGTGACGGACGAATCCCACAGCCACGCGCGATACGACCTCGTGCGGAAGATGCGCGCGAGCATTTGCGTGCTGGGACCGTTGCTGGCGAAACGCCGCTACGCGCGGGTGTCCATGCCCGGCGGCTGTGCCATCGGCGCCCGGCCCGTGGACCTGCACCTGCGGGGCCTGCGGGCTTTGGGGGCGAAGATCGAACTGGACGGCGGCGACATCGTCGCTTCCTGCGACCGCCTGAAAGGGGCGGAGATTTTCCTCGGCGGGCCGTTCGGTTCGACCGTACTGGGGACGGCCAACGTGATGTCGGCGGCGGTGCTGGCCGAGGGAACCACGATGATCGAGTCGGCTGCCTGCGAGCCGGAAATCGAAGACCTGGCCGACATGCTCAACGCCATGGGCGCGAAAATCCGCGGCGCGGGCACGCCGCGCGTGACCGTCGAGGGCGTGAAGCAACTCGGCGGCGTGGAGCATACGGTCATTCCGGACCGCATCGAAGCCGGCACGTTCATCTTCGCCGCCGCCGTTACCAACGGCGACGTGACCGTCCACAACTGCCGCCTCGATCACCTGCTGGCCGTCGTCGATAAGCTCCGCGAAGTCGGCGTGGTGGTCGAAAAACACAACGGCGCCGCCGTGGTCGCCTCGGCCAGGCGACTTGCCCCCGCCGACGTGACCACCCAGCCGTATCCGGGCTTCCCCACCGACTTACAGGCCCAGCTCATGACGCTGCTGTGCCTGGCCGACGGTAACAGCGCGATCACGGAGAAAATCTTCCCCGACCGCTTCATGCACGTGGCGGAACTGCTGCGCATGGGCGCGAACATCCGCAAGGAAGGCCCCACCGCCATCGTCACGGGCGTGCGGGAACTCATCGGCGCACCGGTGATGGCCAGCGACTTGCGGGCCTCCGCGGCGCTGGTGCTGGCGGGGCTGGTCGCCCGCGGCGAAACGGAAGTCCGCCGCGTGTATCACATCGACCGCGGATACGAGCACATCGAAACGAAGCTCAATCAACTCGGCGCGAACATCCGCCGCGTGCAGGAATAGTCTTCCCGGTAAGCGACCTTTTTCCCGGCGGCAACTTTCTGATCGCCCTGAGCCCTGTGGGCGCGTAAAAAACGCGACACAGAGAAACTGAGGAACTGAGAAGATTTTTTTAATTTTTTTCATCATCTATATCTTCTCTGTCTCTCAGGAACGGAGCCTGCCCCCAAGGGGTGTCGGATTTTCTGTTTTTTTCTTTATGCCGGAAAGTCCGGTCGCTCACGTCTTCCCGCCCCGCCGCGTATTGACATACCACGCCGGCGGAATTATTCTACGGGGATTCCCGCCCGGGTGGCGGAATTGGCAGACGCGCCAGGTTGAGGGCCTGGTGAGGTTTATACCTCATGCTGGTTCAAATCCAGTCCCGGGCAGTGGTTTTTGAATTGAGACCTCTGAAAAAAAGGAATTTTTACCACAGAGACACAGAGAGCAAAGAGAAAGACCTAATTTTTTATGTTTTTCTCTGTGACCTCTGTGTCTCTGTGGTAGGTCTTTTAGAATTCTCAATTGCAATTACGAGGAAAACCAGGCGACGGAAGCGCCTTGGCGGTGCTTTCGTCGTTTTTTACGGGGAGGCGTTTTCTGAAACGGCGTTTCGGTTCCAGCCGGGGATTCTCACCGTCACGTCGCCCCGCACGACGGCCAGGCAGGCCAGACGCGAATCGGGCGAACTTTCGGGGGCGAGTTCCACCTGGTCCAGTTCCTCTTCGCTCGGTGGGGAGAGATTCTCCTCGCCGGCTGTCACGATCACGTGGCACGTCGCGCAGGCGCCCACGCCGCCGCAGGCGTGTTCGATGGGCACGCCGAACGCCAGGGCGATATCCAGCAGGCTTCCGGGCAGGCCGTGGTCGCCGTAGGGATACGCCGCCGGGTCCGCTTCCACGGTTTTGCCCATCGGCTGGAAGGTTACGCGATATTTCGGCATGGCGGTGTTCCCGGGCCGGGGGAAAAATCGGCCCCGCGAGGAAAAACGTAACGCAAAACGTCGGCTGGGACAATACAATGTTCCCGCGGCGAAACGTGTAACGCCTTTGCTCCATTGAAATCGCAAAAAAACAAAATAAAGAAAAGCCGCCACAAAGAGCACAAAGGTCACAAAGAAGAAAAACAAAACCCTTTTGTTGTTTTTTACTTTGAGACCTTTGTGTCCTTTGTGGCAAAAAAAATTTTTAACAAAGCATAACGCCTCCAAAAACCTGATGACCTCCCACCCCGAACAACTTATCGACGCAGCCGCCCTGACGGCGGACTATCGCAAGGTCACGCTGCGAATCTGGTTCGCGTTTTATCTCGTCGTTCTGCTCTCGGCTGGGGCGGCGTTGGCGGTGCTATTACCGAGGGAGCCGATTTCGCTGGCTGGCTGGTCGGCCTTCAAGGATTCGGTGCGCCAGGCCTCCCCGGCGGTGAAACTGCTGGTCTTCGGCCTGTACATGACGCTCTCCTGCACGTTCCTGCCGCTGAACACCAGTTGGATTACCGCGGCCGTCGCGATGGAGCAATACGCCGTCACGGGCGAGCTGTGGACGACGGTGCTGGCGGTCAGCGTCGTGGGGGCGACGGGCTCGACGATAGCGAATCTCAATGATTACCACGTTTTCACGCTGCTGCTGCGGCATCATCGGGTCGCTCGCGTGCGCCACTGGCGGACGTACCGCCGGGCCGTCGGATGGTTCGAGCGGGCGCCGTTCGCGCTGACGTTTATCTTCAATCTTTTGCCGATTCCGGTGGATGTCGCCCGTATGCTGGCGGCGACGCATCGTTACAGTCGCTGGCCTTTCGCGGCTGCCAATTTTCTGGGCAGACTGATCCGATACGCCGTGATCACCTACGTGACCTATCGCCTGGCGGATAAAGGATATATCGCCGTCCTCGTCCTGCTGGGTCTGGCGTTCGTGATGGCCCTGGGCCGGCTGGCGGTGGGAATCGTCCGGCGAACGCGGAAAAAGACAAATTAAAATTGTCATCCTGAGCGAAGTGTCGAGCAAAGCGAGACACGAAGTCGAAGGATCTTACGGGTAGTTAGGCGTGAGGTCCTTCGACTCCGCTTCGCTCCGCTCAGGATGACATAAAGTGCGAAAGGACTCGATATGAATAAAATGTCGATGACATACGCGTTGGTGGTATCGCTGTGCCTGGTCAACCTGGCCTGTGGGGAAGAGAAACTCAACGCCAAAAAGGACGCTTCCCAGCCGGAGGCGAAAAAGGCGGACAAGCCCGCGGCGCCCGTCGCGAATCCCACGGACGCCCCGGCCCGGGCGATTCTGGATCGCCTGGAGAAGGCCGGCGACGCCTTCACCACGCTGCGAACAGACATCCGCTACGAAGTCGTCAACCGCATGACGGGCGAGAAGGAGCAGCGCACCGGCTGGGCGGCGTATCAGAAGGAAACGAAGGATCAGCCGGCCAAATTCCGCGTGAATTTCCAGACGCTCCGCCTGGAGGAAGGCCCGGAAACACGAAACCAGGTGGACTACGTTTTTGACGGCCGATTCGTCACCAAGGACCAATACAACACCAAAACCCGCACGCAATGGCAGGTGGCGGCGGAGGGCGAGAAAATAGAACCGCTCAAGATCGGCAAGGGGCCTTTCCCCGTGCCCTTCGGCCAAAAGACCAATGACGTGCTGGCCCTTCTGCAGGCCCGGACGCGAAATCCCGACCCGTCCGATCCCCCCGACACCGACTATCTGAAACTCACCCCCCTGCCGGGCAAGGAAAAGGACGTGAACTTCAACCGCCTGGAGATGTGGATCAGCCGCAAAACCGACCTGCCGGTCAAACTGATCGCCCGCGACGAGAACGAGAACATCAAGACCGTTACCTTCACGAACACCAAAACCGACGCCAAAATCGACCCGAAACTTTTTAACGTGCCCAAACCGGCCGGCTTTGAGCTGATCGTCCAGCGGCTGGAACAATAACATTTCAAGAGAACACGAATTACGCGAATAAAGACGAATAGTTACGAATTTTCCTGATAAAAAAAACAAATCGTCTACGGAAGGAATGTTCCAGAGGGCGACATTTTCTATTTAAAAAAATATTCGTGAAATTCGTCTTTATTCGCGTAATTCGTGTTCTCTTCGCCACATCTTTGTCTCAAGAAATTCGTAAGTCAACCCCCCGCCCGGATTTGCCGATAATAAGATACGGAATCTGTATATCCCGTCTGTGTTGGTACGGAAAGGCAAATCGAACATGTCGCTGTCCACTGGTCCTGACATTATTCATCGCTGGAAGGGCAATCCGTTGATTGCCCTGGAGGATCTGTCTTTCCGCGTGGCGGACATCCACAACGCCGGCGTGGTGCGGCGGAACGGCGAGCTGATGATGCTCCTGAACGTGGAGAGCCTTCAGGGGCACAATCTGTTTTATCGCGCCCGCAGCCAGGACGGCATCAATTTCACCGTGGACCCCACGCCGTTCCTTCAGCCGCCGAAGGAAGGCCCGCGCGCCCAGTACGAAACGTTCGGCATTCGCGACCCGCGCATCACGCCCCTGGACGGAAAGTACTACATCACCTACCTCGCCGACAGCGAGTTCGGCCTGCGGCTGGGGCTGGCCGCCACCACCGACTGGGACACCATCGAGTTCCTCGGATACGTCTCCCAGCCGGACGTGAAAAACGGCGCGCTGTTCCCCTGCAAATTCGACGGCCGATACGCCCTGCTGAAACGACCCGCCGGCGGGGATATCTGGATCAGTTATTCCGAAGACCTGGCCTACTGGGGCGACGAAAAAGTCGTGATGACCACGCGCGGCGGGCACTGGGACTCCAGCCGCATCGGCGCCGCGGCGATTCCCATTGAAATCGAACAGGGCTGGCTGCTGATCTACTACGGCGCGAAGGACACCTCCGCCGGGCCGCTCGTGCGACTGGGAGCCGCCATCCTCGACCGCGACGATCCCTCCAAGGTCATCGCCCGTTCAAACATCCCGATCATCGGCCCGCGCGAGGTCTACGAGCGCATCGGCGACGTACCCAACATGGTCTTTTCCTGCGGGGCGATTCTCCACGAACACGAACTGTGGATTTACTACGGCGCGAGCAACAGCTGCATCTGCCTCGGTACGGCCCGCATTGATGAAATCGCGGAATTCTGCCTCGCCTGCGCCGTCGTGCAGGATTACCTCAGCGGGGACGCGGAGGACGAAGACGAATGATTATTCGACACGGAACCGACCGGCTGCACCGATGGGAACGCAACCCGATCCTGACGCTCCAGGACGTGCCCTTCCGCTGCAACACCGTTTTCAACGGAACGCCCGTGAAAGTGGACGGCGAGTATTATCTGCTCATCCGCATCGAGGGACAGCAGGGGTATTCCTTCTTCACGCTGGCCCGCAGCGGCGACGGCTTGCACTTCGAGATGGAAAAAAGCCCCTGCATGCTCCCAGCCAGTCAGGAACCCTGGCGCTCGTGGGAGGAAAACGGCATCGAAGACCCCCGTCTGACCGTTATCGAGGGGGAATACTACATCATGTACACGGCGGTAAGCGGATACGGACATTACATCGCTCTGGCAAAGACCGAGGACTTCCACCATTACGAGCGCATCGCCATCGTCTCCGAACCGGGCAACAAGGACGGCGTGCTGTTCCCCGAAAAGGTCAACGGCCTGTACGCCCGCCTGGACCGGCCCTTCGGGTACGGCGTGGGGGCGATCTGGATTTCCTACTCGCCGGACCTGAAACACTGGGGCAAAAGCGACTACGTGCTCGGCCCGCGCCCGCGGTTCTGGGATCAGTATCGTATCGGCGCCTCCGCGCCGCCGATCAAAACCGACAAGGGCTGGCTGGAAATCTATCACGGCGTGAAAATGACCTCCGCCGGGCCGATCTACCGCATCGGGGCGGTGATGCTCGACCTGAACGATCCCTCGAAGGTCATAGGCCGATGCCTGGAACCGCTGCTCAGCCCGCGAACCGACTACGAGCGCGTGGGGGACGTGGGAAACGTCTGCTTCGCCTGCGGCGCGATCGTCGAGGACGACGGCGAGGTGAAGATCTACTACGGCGCCGCCGACACGTCCATCTGCGTGGCCTTGACGACCATGGAGGAACTGATCGACTCCGCCACCGAATGCGACGACGAAGCCTGCCTGAGACATTAACCCGGATATTTCACCACAGAGACACAGAGGTCACAGAGAACAACGTAATTTCTTATGATTTTCTCTGAGTTCTCTGTGTCTCTGTGGTCAATGAAAATTTCGGATTAATCTGCCTCCCCCTCAAAAAAAACTTCGCAAAAATCCTCTCCCCGGCGGCGAGAAATCCTATGAAAGACTATGGGGAGCCGCCGTGGGGGACTCCGAAACGGGGGCGACGGCTCTCCGCGTATTTTGTATGTGCCGGCCCACGCCATACACACACGAGGGCGCCTGAAATTGCACGTGACCCTCTCACACAAAGGAGACGTATTATGAAAATCCTCCGTCCGCAGAAGACCTACACCTGGATCCTGATTCTCTTCGCCCTCCTGTTTGTCGCCTTCGGCCTCTGGTCGATCCGGGAGTTTCATACCGTCTCGGCCTGGCCCCTGACGGTGGCGTGCATCCTGCTGGTCATGATCCTCCTGCTCTGGCTGCTGCCCAGCTCTTCCTATCTCCAGTTCGACGAGGACGCCCTGACCATCCGCCACCTGTTCAAGAGCTCCCACTACCACTGGGACGACATCCAGAAATTCTGGGCCGATCGGCGAATCACGGGGCAATTGGGGGTGTACTACATGCTCAACGGCAACCGCGTGATGCAGGTGCACTACCTGCCGGACAATTACGGCATGAAACCCCGCGAACTGGCGGTGCTGCTGAATCAGTGGCGGCTGCACATCAGCGAAGAATTGGAAGAAGCGGACACGCCGCCCAAAAAGAAGGAAGACAAGCCGCCCAAGCCCCCATCTGCCAGGGAAGAGGAAACGGTTCTTCTGTCCCTCGGAATGGGGCAAACGTAGGGATGCAGAACACGTGCAGTTGGGACGGAGGGTCCGCCCGGGGCGTCGCGCCAGGCATCCATGGCCGCGACGCCCTTTTTCTATTCCTGTATATGACATTTTTTCTGGCGGTAATTCCGTAATCGCCCCAAACCCCATGGCCGGATAAAATCCTACACAGAGAAACTGAGGAACTGAGAAGATTTTTTATTTTTTCCCTCCTCTATATCTTCTCTGTCTCTCAGGAACGGAGCCTGCCCCCAAGGGGTGTCGGATTTTCTCGACGTATTGTCGTGACAGAAAATCCGGTCGCTCATTACCTCTCCGCGTCCCGAAAAAATGCTTTCTTTTCGGCGGGAAATGGCGTTTACTACCGGAGTGAACGGAAATCCCGCAAGGCCTTATGGAGAAGGAAGCATGAAACGAATCATTTCTCTGCTGGGCGGATGCATCCTGCTGGCGGCTGGGATCGGCTGCGAGGGCAAACAAATCGTTACCGGCGGCACGAGCGGACCGAACCAGATCACCATGGAACTCGTCGGCTCGGGTGAGCAGCTCGCGGCGCGAAAGAAGATCGACCAGGCCCGGGCGTTTACCATGCCCGACGAAACACTGATCGACGCGTGGGTTCTCAAAGCCAAAACCGGCCCGGACGCCCCCAAACCCCTGGGCACGATCATCGTGCTGCACGGGCTGGGTGAGAGCAAGGCCAACTATTTCACCGTCGCGACAAACCTCTCGAAAATGGGCTACGACGTTGTGCTGATCGACCTGCGCATGCACGGCCGAAGTACCGGCAAGTACATCACCTGCGGTGCGAAGGAAAAACAGGACGTCAAGACCGTCGTGGACGCCCTGGCGAAGGAAGGGGCGATTACGCCTGAACCGTTATACGTCTGCGGGGTGTCGTTCGGCGGGGCGACGGCCATCCAGTACGCCGCCGTCGAGCCAAAGGTCCGCGGCGTGCTGGCGGTGGCGGCCTGGAAGGATACCGTCAGCAAGGCCCAACGCGACCTGGGATTGCTGGCCGATAAAAAGAAACTCGAATCGGCCCTCCAGGAAGCGGGCAAACTTGCCGATTTCGACCCGATGACCACCAGCGCCCTGCTGGACATTCCCAAACTCCGGTGCGACGTGTATCTCATCCACGGCCTGCTGGACCTTTCCGGCGTGCCCGTGGAAGAAAGCCAGGCCCTGTTCAACGCCGCCAACGAACCCAAACGCCTTCACGTTATCACGCCCGGCCCGGAACAGGTAACGCTGATGCTCATCTGGGAACAGTGGCTGGCGGACCAGGCGGATATGCTGGCCAAGGGAAAAATCAAACCCAAAGCCTCCGCCACACCGACAACCCAGCCGGCAAAGTGACGACGCACAAAAAAATTGTGTGGCGAAGCGCTCGCTTCGCCACATTTTCAGCCTATCGCTTTTTTCGCGTGAAAGGGTTGCGATACATTTTTGGGGTGTGTCTGTTGACGGTGGTGTGTGGCTGCACCGGCTGCGGCAAGGAACACGACGCGCAGAAAATTCTACGACACAACACTTCCAGCGGCAGGATATCCCTGGCGCTGCTTGGTAAGCCGGAGGATCTTGTTCGTAAGGGTCGCATCGACGCCCACCGTCGCGTCAAGGCCGACGACGGCGTGGAGATCGACGTGTGGGTGATTCGCCATCGAGGCCGGGCCAAGGCCCGGGGCACGGTGGTCGTCCTGCACGGCTGGCTCAACAGCAAGGCCCAGAACCTCGGCGTGGGCGAGGCGCTGGCGGAAAAGGGCTTTGACGTGATTCTGCCCGATCACCGCGCCCACGGCGCGAGTACGGGACAATACGTCACGTGGGGCGCGAAGGAATCCCGCGACGTGATCGCCGTTGTGGACGCGATGCTGGCGGAGAAGCTCTCCGCCGAGCCGATATACGTCTGGGGCGTTTCGATGGGCGGGGCGACCGCCATTCTGTATGGCGCGCTGGACCCGCGATGCCGGGGCGTCTTTGCCGTGGCGCCCTATCGCGACGGACGCGAGATCACACGCGCCCTTTTACCCTTTGACAACGAGGAAGCTTTCCAGGCCGCCTGGCGAGAGGCCGGCCGAATCGCGGGGTTCGATCCCGCCGAGACGGACGTGCTGGCCGCCGCCCGAAAATTGCAATGCCCGATCATCCTCGTTCACGGCATGCTGGATTCCATCGTGCCCTACGAAAACGGCAAAAGCCTCCACGCCGCGGCGCCCGGGCCGAAGAAGCTTATTTCCCTCCCCGCCGCCGGCCATTCCACCATCCTCCTGCTGGGGGCAAACTGGTTTGCCGAAAACTTCCTGCAACTGCCGACTCTTCGCGCCGCCGCGCCCGCCTCCGCACCAGCGCGGTAAGGCAAAACGCGGGGAACCAAAAGCAAAAAAGGGGAATAGCCGGCGGAGGGAATCGAACCCACAACCCCAGCTTTACAAAAGCTGTGCTCTACCGTTGAGCTACGCCGGCGATTCGGAGAAGAGATTATACGCAACGCCGCTTTGTCCCGCCATAGCATCGCGTGGAAGCATCGGACGTTCGGTTTATTCCTCTTCCTCGGCGGTCTCTGTCGCCGTCGTATCGGCGCCAACCTCCGCGGCGGCGAGTTTGGGCTGCTCGCGATACTCGTAGAACGTTTCGTAGTTCTTTCGCAGGTACCCGCCGGCGGTGACGCGCACGCCGTTCAAGATCACGCCGAAAATCGGCGTACCCAGACGGGTAATCATGTCGCGCGCCCGCTGGACGATGCCATATGTATTGACGCCCGCCCGGACCACGAGGATCGCGCCTTCCACCATGGTACTGAGAGTCACCGCGTCGGAAACAACGAGACACGGGCTGCTGTCAAAAAGGATCTGGTCGTATTCCTCGCAGAATTCCTCGATCTGCCTGCGCATCTGGCCGGATCCGAGCAGGTCGGCGGGATTCGGCGGCTGAGGACCCGACGCCATCACGTACAGGTTCTCTTCCACCTCGTGCACCAGACTGCGCCAGTCGGCCTGTCCGACCAGGGCGGTGGAAAGGCCGCCGTCAGGACACTGGGGAAACAGCGTTCGGATCATGGGCTGGCGGAAATTGGCGTCCACCACGAGCACCTTTTTCCCGCCGGAGACAATGGCGTGAGCGAGATTCAGCGCCACCGTCGTGCGCCCGTCTTCGGGCATGGCGCTGGAGATCAGGATGCTTTTGCGCTGCTCGGCCGTCCCACTGAACATCAGGGTGGTTCGGGTCTGGCGAAAGGCTTCGGAAATGATGGCTTTGGGATTCGTCAGGAACGCCAGGCGCATGTCCTCGATGTCTTCCTCGACGTCGTCCAGGTGCGGGATCATGCCCAACAGGGGCAGGTCCACCCGCCGCGAAACGTCCGAGGGAGCCTTGATGGACGTGTCGAGGAACTCCAGCAGAAACGCCAACCCAACGCCCAGAACCAGCCCCAGCATTACACCGGCGGGGATCATGATGATATATTTCGGCGTGGAGGGTTCCCGCGGGGGCATGGCGCGACGATACAGCACCAGTGGTCGTTCCCCCTGCATCAACATGCGCAGGTCCATGAGGCGCGCATCCATTTCGGCGATGCTTTCCTCGGCGGCGTCTTCGTTTTCCTTGGCGCGGAGTAACTCATTTTCCTGTTTTTCCAGGGTTTTGAGTTTCTCGTCCAGGTCTTTAATCTTGTTGCCCAGCTCGATGATCGCTTCCTGCCTCTGCAGAAAATCGTTTTCTCGCAGAATTTTGAGTTGTTGGACATTCTGCTGAGTCAATTCCTGTTTCTTTTGTTCCAGTAACTCCTGAGCACTGCTTAAGGCTGTTTCCAGTCGGATGATGGATTTGTGGTTCGGACCGAAACGATCTTTCATCGCGGCCAGATCAATTTTCAAACCCAAAACACGATAGCGAAGCTGTTGCAGTTCCGGGTCTGCGTTCAGCATTTGCTGCACTTCCGGCTGCTGGGCCAATTCTTCATCCGTCAATCCTTTGATGTTGTCCCAGGCCTTCGCCACCTGCTTGAATTCTTCCGTCAGTTGAGAGAGCGTTGATACATATGCTCCTTGTTTGTAGGCAATGGTCGCCCGGGATTCGACGGCTTCGCCGCCCAGACCTCGTTCCTGCAGAGCCTGGATTTTATTCGCGTTTTCGTCGCGAACATTTTCCATGCTCTTTCTTTCGGCTTGTATTCGAAGGATCGCCTGGTTATGCGCGTCACCGGCATCCGTTTGGGAGTCTTTTTCCGCCGCGGTGGCAACGGCGTTGACAATTTCCGTAATTTCATTTCGATCCTGGCCGGTCATGGATACGCGAAGCAGACTGGTTTTGGGTACCATGCCGATGCTGACTTCCTTCATCAGCACCTGCACGGGGTCGGACCCGGCCTGGTTGGCTTCACTGTACCAGTGCGTGTGAATGAGCGCCTTGGCCGCCTCGCCAAGCACCTTTTCCGATGCCGACGCCTGGGCATACGTCATCATCAGACGCTCCATGATGTCCTCGCCCAAAAACTGATTCCCCGCGTGCATTTCCGAGGCCTTGGGGGGATTGACCTTTAAAAACGCGCTGGAGGTGTACAACGGCGCATACATCAGCCACAACCACGTTGAGACGCCTGCCGCCACGGTAAAAATGAACACCGAGAGAATGATCATCCACTTGCGCCGGCGAAGCATTCGAAGAATGTCTTTTCCGGTGATCCCGGCGCCTCCGCCGGCCGGCGCGGAGGGACCCGGCGCCCGGGGCCCCGCGGAAAGCGGCACACCCCGCCCGGCCGGAACGATCTGTGGCGTCTCTTTTCGGGTCGGCACCAGACTCATACGACTACTCCTTGCCTCATTTCCGCTCGACTCTCGCCATGGCGGTTTCAATCGTCGCCTGAAGTTCCACGTTTTTCTGGGCGCGGGCGACTTCCAGCGCCTGCCGGTAATATCTTTCCGCTTCCCGTGGGGAATCGGTTTTTTCCAGAACGTATCCCATGTGATACAACCGCTCGGCGCCGCCGGCGCCGCCGATTTCCACCACCTTTTCGAACATCGCGCGGGCTTCTTCAAACCGCTCCAGTTTCACCAGCGCCCAGGCATAGGTGTCCACCAGGTTCGGATCACCGGGAGTGGCTTTCATTACCCGCTGGATCAGTTTGAGCCCCTCTTCGGGACGATTCAACTGATCAATGTATGTATACGCAAGATTGTTCAGTGCCATTCTGTGGTTGGGGTTGTTTTTCAACACGGCAAGGTATTGCTCTTCAACCTTGGGATACGCGCCTTCGCTGCTATACAATTGTGCCAAACGCAGATTCAGAGTAATCTGGCCGGACGTGTTTTTACATAATTTCAACGCCTCTTGATAATAACGCTCCGCCTGGCGGTACTGTTTTTCCTGAAGGCATACGTCCCCAAGAAAAGCATGGAGATTCCAGTCTTCGGGTCTCGCCTTCAATATGTCGGAAGACGCCGAAGCGATCTTTGCCGAGCCGTAAGCTTCTTCAAACAGATGTCCCACAAAATACACATCCGTGGAATTTTTCGCGGACTGGAGGAGAGACAGAAGCGCCTGGAAGGATTTGGCGTCGCCGGGATTTTGTTTGGCCTGGGCGGCGGCCAGAACCGCCTGGGCGCCGAAGGTCTGCGCCGGTCGCCGGCCGTATTTCTGCGCCTCCCGCTGCAGCCGAATGTAGTCCCGGTTCTCCAGAAGATGCACCCAATAGCGTCGCACCACACTTATGGCATCGGGCGCTGTTTCCGCCGCTCGCTCCAGCCAATGCCGCTGCGAATCCTTGTCGCCTTGTTCTTCCGCGGCGGCGGCCAGTTGCAGGGCAAACGCGGGAATTTCGGGAAAAACGTCCATTCCCTTGTTCGCCAGAGCTTCCAGGGCGCTCCATCGCTTCTGCTGGCGGAACAGATTCAGCAGTTTTTCATATGCGTTAAAATACTCGGGGTTGTCGGCAATAATCGTGTCATAGATTCGGCCGGCCTGCTGGAAATCGTTCATGGCTTCGTAAATTCTCGCCAAATCCATTTTTTGTTCGACGTTCCCCGTTAAGTCCGCGCAGGCGGCAATATCCGCGGCGGCTCTGGAAAGTTCCATTTTGGACTGGTACACGCGGGATCGAAGTAGATAGGCGTTGGGCAGATCCGACTGGATTTTGATCGCCTCGGTAAACTGTTCCTCGGCCTGATTGAGCTGGTCATTCTCCAGATACGCCAACCCCAGCCCCAGCCGGGCCTGGGCGTCCTCCGGATCGGCCTGAATCATCTTCTGATAACCCGCAACGGCATTGTCGTACTGATCGGAATCGATATACCGCCCCAGGAGAGCCAGTCGCATTTGCTGAAGTTCCTGTTGTGCCCGCGTAAGATTTTGTTGCGCCGCCGAATTGGACGGGTCGCCGTCGGCTTTGGCTTGCAGGGAATCCACGCTTTTCTGCAATCGTTTGATGACGGTCTGCAGCAGGTCGATGGATTCTTTCCACCTTGTCTGGCTTTCGGTGGTTTTTCCCCGGGACGCCAGAAACTGCGCCTGAGCCGCCCGGAAATTCGACAATGCCCGTAATCCGTGAGTTCCGTCTTCCCCTTCCTCGGCGACGGCCTTTTCGTACATACGCACCGCGGCGTCTTCATCGTTTCGGGCGAGAAAGTCCCCGTAGGCGATTCGAATATCGGCTTTCTCCACCGCGGTTTTGGCGTCCTTGAGAAGGTCGGAGAACATTTCATCCGCCTTGAGGGGCTGTTTCATGCGCAGATACAGGTCCGCCAACATCGGAGCGATTGTTATTTTGTTCGGCGTGCGCTGATAAAGGTACTCGATCATTTCCTGCGCGCGATTGATCTGCCCGGATTTCTCATACGCCGCCGCCAATCGGAAGGCGTTGATCAGGTTGTCCGGATCATGCTTAAGAACCTGTTCGCGTTTGTGAATCACTTCGCCCAGATTTTTGGGGTCGGATTCCAGGATTTGGAGATATTGTTCGCGCACATAGGGATCCGCCTTTCCGGAAGGAATCTGATACGCCTCTTCGATCCAGCGGTTTCGTTCGGCGTAACGTCCGGTGTCCTGAGCAAGTTGGGCCAGACCCACAACGGCTTGAAGATTTTGACGATTGTTTTCGTAACATTCCCGAAACTGCTTTCGTGCGTCTTCTCGCTTGCCCAACCGGAGATAGGATTCCGCCATCAGCAGGCGGGGGGCGGGCAGATGCGGGGCGGCTTCGACCACGTTTTGGAGATAAGACAGCGCCTTGGTGTACTGTGCGTCTGCCTGTTCTTTCTTCCTGCCGGCAGTTTCCGCCTCTCCGCGAGCCATCGCCAGTTCCGCACGTCGCAGATTCCGAAGATACCCCGATTCTCCTTCCGGGATGCGTTCGATCAGTTCCTCCGCCGCCGTCCAGTTCTCTCCCGCCAGGGCCTGGCGGAAACGAAGGTTGACCACGATACTATTGTTGGGATCGATCGCTTCGGCTTCATCCAGATAGTTTCGAGCGTCTTCCTCCCGGCGATATCGCCTTGCAATGTTCCATTTCTGCAGGGCTTTGTTCAGCTTGTCTTCCGTCGGCGCCCGATCTACATACCCCATTTCAATTGCATACCGTTTTTCCATCGAGGATTCTTTTAACAGGTCCTCAAAGCGCTTCAGGTCTTCGTTTTCCGGGTCCAATGCCCTGGACTTGGACAACCACTCCAGGGCCTTGTCTCGCTTCTGACTCTCCATCAGCAGTGCAAGCAATTGTGCCAGCGCCTGTAAATCGTGCGGATTGTGCTGAAGCATTGTTTCCAGAACCGTTTCAGCCTGATCATACTGGTCGTTCAATATCAGGTCCTGGACGCGCCGAAAGAGCATGGCGCGCGCCACCCGGCCGGCGTCGCCTTCCTCGGAAAGAACTTCCGTTGTTTTCCCGCGATAGACGTTCAGCGCCTGTTGCAATCTCTTAATGTTTTCGTTCTTGGAATCGATCTTCTCCGCCTGGTGGACCAGTTCCTGTGCTTTATCGTATTCCCTCAAATCGAGTTGCAGTTGCGCCAATTCCAACAAAAACAACAACCGCACCCTGGGAGAAATACGACGCTTCAAAAAGTTCTCCGCCAGTTTTTCACTTTGCCCGGGAATGCCAAGTCGGCGATAGACGTTCAGCAGCAGCATCGCCGTGCGTGGTGTGGTGTCATATTCCACCACTTTTTCCAGGGATTCCCTCGCTTCGGGCCATTTCTGCTCGTAGTAGGAAATGCGCCCGGCGATTTGATGTTGTTGCAACTGGTTCGGACTGAGCGTCTCAAGAACTTCGAGGCGCTCTTTCGACTCCTGAAGAAGTTTTTCCTTTTCCTTCTCATCCTTGCTTAAGGCGTATTGATCCAGCAGGACTTCCGCCAGCAGGTAATTCAGTATCGCGCGGGTCTGTCCGCGACGCAAAGCGGCCATTTTGTCGTCCGGTTCGGCTTCCGCGTCTTTTTGATCCAGCGCCGCGATGCCCTCGCGCACGATACGATCCGCGGCGGGGAGATCTTTTTTGAGCCTGTAGAGGGTAACGAACTGCGCGTAGACCTGCGGGTCGGTTTTGTCAATCTGCCGGGCTTTTTCCAGAACCTCTTCCGCCGGGTCGAATTTCCTCCCGCGGATCAGGTCACCGGCCTGATCGAGATATCCCAACGGGCTGGATGGCTCGCATTGAATGGCCTCCTGGGTGAGTTTATTCGCTTCCTCCAGACGTTTTTGTCCGCGAAGAAGCCGGGCGTAACTGACGCGCAGCATCGCCTTGTTGGGGTTGGCCTGAATCGCCTCCCGGAAGGTTTGTTCCGCCTCTGAAATGCGGTCGATGGACACAAGGTATCTCGCCAGGGCATCCCAGTATTCCACCTTGGTCTTGTCCAGTTCGACGGCTTTGCGAAAATCCTCCACGGCTTTGTTCTGCTGCTGGGGGTCCGTCATCGCCAGGTGCGCATACGCCTGTCCGCGACGGAAATAGATCGCGGCGTCCTGAGGGTCAACGGCAAGTACGCCGTCGAGTTCCTCGATGTATTCCAGCCAGGCCTTGGAACTGTCCGGATTGTACTGGGCGACGGTCCCGCGCAAATCGGCAAGCATTTTCCGCGCCTTGAGATGCCGTCCGTCCTTGCGAACGGCCTGTTCCAGCGCCTGCCAGCCTCGTTGCCGTAGTTCGTCCTGCTGGGGACGACTTAAATCGAGATCCCGACGAAGCCTCTCAAAACGCAGTTCCGCCTCCCGGAACAGAAGATCCGCGGCGGCCTGGTCCTGCGAATTCCGAATGGCCGTACCCAGGTGACGAAATACCGTCAACCAGTCGGGTTTTTCCTTTGCCGCTTCTTCCTCGGCAATTCGTATATCGGTCGTTGGGTCTTTGGGCAATCGCTGAATGATAACCGTCACAACAAACCCGACCAGAAGCAGGCCCAGAACGCATATGACCAGCAGTACGCGTGGATTAATTTTTTTTCGCTTTGCCATGTTGCACCTGTCGTTTCACTAAGTGTGCTCCCACCGGAGCCGTGTCTATTTGTATAACCGCTGAATATCCTCCGCGGAGGGCAGCTGGGTGAAAATCGCCGGCAGAACCTGCTGAAGGAATTCGGCGGCTTTTTCGTCGGCGATTTTCACGCTGCTGACGTTTCCGCGAGGGAAAAACTGAATTTTGGAATAATATACGTATCGCCATGTGGGATCCGCCAGACGAACCCGAACCCAATCCCGATCCGTTTCCGGCAACCCGTTGACGCTGAACAAATAGTACTGCACCAGTTCCTGAAGATTCCCCTGGTACATACGTTCGTAGCTCAGGGCCACGAAGGGCGTCTTTCGCCAGGGATCCTTCGCGGAGGGCACCTCGACGTTAAGGGTATTTCGCCCCGTCGGAGTGGCGCCGCCGGCCTGGACACAGATGTCCGGCACGTGCGGAACGGTCACTTCTCCACCGGTGTAAAACACCACGTCCAGAATCCAGAAACGGAAGGGAGAATTTTCCGGCTCCCGTGTATCCTCGTATATGCGATTGATATACCAATTGGATTTTCGCTCGGGGTATCGCTGATCATCCAGCGTGGAACCGATTTTCAGCGTCGAGAGCATGTCGTCGGCGTGTTTGAGATCGCCACCTTCCGCCAGGCGATACGGGCCGATGTACTTGGGAAACGACTGGTTCTGGAACGTTTTTTCATTTACCTTCACGCCCGCCGGCCAGGGCACGGGTTCCTTGCGCAGCCAATATCCCAACCGCTCCATGGCCAGGTTCCATCCGACCGCCACGATCAGCAGAAACCCCGCCACGACGGCGAAGTGAATCCAGCCGGCCTTTTCGGAACGGAGCACCGTTGGTTTTTCCGCGGTCATGGCTTCACCTCCGGCGTCTCGACCCCGGCCGCGGCGTCCTGGTTTTCCTCTTCGTCGTCCGCGTCCATATACAAACTGTCCAGAAGCTGCGTCAGCAGGAACAGCAATAGCAGAGCCGGGATCAGCAGCACCATACCCATGGCGGTGTGCATGAAATCCTGGCCGAGTTCCGGCTTATCAAACACGTACATCGTGCTGGTCGCCGCGACGCGCAGAATGTTGACCACCAGCGCGATCGGAATGCCCATAAGCATGATGACCAGCCGCTGCCAGAAGGGACGCTCCTGCACGTATGCCATCGCCACGCCCAAGGCGACAAACGCCATCAGTGACCGCACGCCGCTGCACGCCTCCGCCACCTGGAGCGGATGCACCTGCCCGGTGATACTGGTGACCTCCATGAAGGAGGCCGTCACGTCGATCTTCGCGTTGAACATGCGCATCAGGGCCGTCGAAAGCATCGCGGCCAGGTTCTGAAGCCGAAGGGAAATGCTTTGGTAGATGCTGTCCGGCAGGGGCATGGCCAGGGCGAGAAAAAAGATCGGCACAAACGTCAGCCGCGCGACGCGAGGCCCGCATAAATACAACACCACGCCGAAAATCAGCAGCGGAATGGTCAATTCCGCGATCCAGTCGTTATGGATCTGAATCAGCGCCGCGCTGCGAATCAACAGCGCCAGGAGGATAAACAGCCAGCCCCAGTAATTCACTCGGCGTGGAGCAGCCAAAATCTGCCGCCGCCAGTTGTACACAAGAAACAAACTGAACAATGGAATGATGAACCCGTGTGACCAGTTCTCGTCCGCCAGCCAGAGTCGAACCAACCCCTGGAGTTCCGTCCAATACAACACTGTCAGCACGCCGGCCAGTACGGCGATCTTTCCCCACGCCGAGGAGGAAATCGGATATAGTTTCTGGTCCTCCTCCGTTGGCGCAATCATGTCCGCCAGACTCCGCGACGGCGTCGCGGCGTGATCGTGTTGTCCCATGTCCTCACTCAAAATCCGCGAAGAATCTCCTCGCATTACAAACCCTTGAACCGTTTGCTGTTGGGATAGTAGAACACCGGATCGGAGAAATTGCGGTCGTAAATAAACCCGAAGCCGTACGTCATGCGGAAGGCGTTTCGCATGACCGCCAGGAACGACGTGGACCAATGCGTTCCCACGGCGATGATGTCATTGGGCTTGAGGTACATATCCGGTTCCGTGCCTCGCAAAATGCTTTCGATATTGATTGGAATCGTCTGTTCCTGATTTTTTCCGATGCGGCGGATCAGCATGGAGTTGCCCGGCCAGGCCAGCGCATTTAAATTGCCCGCCGACGCCAGAGCCATTTTGATCGTAACCTTCCGCCCCGTCAGGCTGTACGCTCCGGGACGCATGACTTCGCCCATCACAAAGAACTCCCCGATCTCCAGGGACGGAATCTGAATGATGTCGTTTTCCCGAATGACGATGTTCTGTCGATAGTCGCCCTGCTGGAGTTTTTTGAGGTTCACGGCGATAATGCGAACCTGGTCTTTTTTCTCCGCTTTGGCCCATCCGAAGGGGTCTTCCTCGTCGGCGGGGGATTCCGGCCGATCGGACGGAAATTCGGGTAAGGCCCGGTCTTCCGGAACCGGAGGAGCAATCGGTTCGGGTCTCGGCGTGGGAATGGCGCGCGGTGCAGGGGGGGTAACTCTGCGCGGCGCGGGAGCCGGCGAAGGCGCCGGCGAAGGCACCGGGGAAGGCGCCACCGGTTCGGCGCGAACTTCTTCCTGCACCCACTGGCCGTCGCGATACACCCAGCGAAGCGACTTCTTCGGCGTTTGGGCGGGCGAGGGCGTCTGCGGCGTCGGCGCAACGGCGGGTGTGGAAGCCGACGCGGATTCGCTCATCGGCGTCCATATTCTTTCCGGCACCGGGCCGGGGGACGTTTCGGAATAATGACACACTTCCGTGGAGTCGGCCTCCAGAGATTCCAGCCGTGTCGGGCTCGATACGGCGCTCTTCATCAAGTCGCCGATGTCCCGGAGTTCTTCGGGCTTGTCTGCCGGAGGCGCCGCCGGGGCGGGCGTTGCCGGCGCCGGCGTCGCCGGGGCGGTTTCGGCGGGAGCCTTTTTCAGGGCGTCCTGTTCGGACTGGCGCAGCGGCGGAGCGGAGCGGATGACGTAAATGTATTCGATGTTCGGCTGCGATTCCCCACCGCACAGCGCCATCGCCTCGAGCATTCGCATATCCGGCCGGGTGATCTGATACGTGCCCGGCCTCATTACCGCCCCCAGCACGGAAAACATCTGCTTGCGACGCAGCATCAGTGTGACGGTAACGATGGGTTTGTCCTTGATGACCGCGGGGCTGTAGGCCTGTTCGATCGCGCGGGTCAGTTCCATAGCCGTCATGCCCTCGGCCTTGATGCGGTCCGCCAACAACGGCAGGTCGATGTATCCGCTGTTGGACACCTCGCGCTGCAGCATGGTTTCCACACCCTCGTAATAGAGGTCCTGCACGCTGATGCCCAGAACGTCCGTCGGGCCGATGACGTAATCGCTGTCGGAATAAATCCAGTCCTCCGGACCGGGCCGGGTCGCATCGGGGTAGAGTTCTTCGGTTTTGTCCATTTCGCCCGTGCTCTGGATGATCCAGTTGACCTGCGCTTCGTCGGGTTGCAGAAGGGGTTTGTCCGGAGAGAGGAATCGTCCCCGGCCGGTCTTGAAGAACCGCTCCGCGGCGTTGTCGCCGCCGCATCCGGCACAGCAGAGCCAGGATATCAGGCCCAGTGTCACAATTCCCATTCCTGTGAGTTTGGTCTTCACGGCGTCCGTTCCTTCTCGAAAAGTAAATCGCACGGTGCGTCTTTTGTCCGCAAAGTCACCCTGCGCGCCGCCAGGAAACACGCAGAAAACGTCACCGCGCGCAGCCGAGGGCGTTAAAGAAGGAATCGGCTAAACCAATGTTGCGCCTTTACTCAATATCCGACCTTGAGTTACTTATCCTCCCTGCACCATGAGCCAATCCGTCCTGGATGGGACTTTTTTGTTGAACCCGCCTCGGACGAAACGGGTTCGTTTTTTTCCAATTTTCTTTTCCCCACGACGTCCCTGTCGCCCCGCCGATTCGCCGTCGTTTCCCCCCACGGAGACATCTGCGGCGAGAATTTTGTAACTGCCTACAATAAAAAGAATAACGCGAAGCCTACGCCTTTGCAGGCTCGTCGTTTCCCGGCCCGGCAATTTTGGCCACGATGGCCTGCTTGAAGCCCAGCAACAGCGGGCTGGCGACCGCGACCGACGAATACGTGCCGAAGATAATGCCCATCAACAGGGCGTAGCTGAACGCCTTGATGCCCGGCCCGCCCCAGGCGTACATGATAAACACTACCAGAAATGTCGTGAAGCTCGTTAAGAGGGTTCGCGGCAGGGTCTGGTTGATCGAGTCGTTGATACACTCGCCCGTGACGGTCCTGAGCTTGCCGCGATTTTCGCGGATACGGTCGAAGATGACGATCGTGTCGTTGACGGAATATCCGATAACCGTCAGCAAGGCCGCCACCATCGCCAGGTCGATTTTAAACGACCCGACGCCCAGTATTCTCCCCACGGACGTATTGAACAGCCAGCCGGAGGCCGCCACCAGGCCCACCACGACGATCACGTCGTGCACGAGGCAGATGACAGCCGCCAGGCCCCATTGCACCGAGCCGAACCGCAGCCAGAGGTACGCCACGATCGCCAGCCAGCTCATCACGACCACCACGACGGCCAGTTGCGCCGTTTCGCCCGCGATGGCGGCGTCGAAACTCACGACCACGATCGGGTCTTCGCGGCGCAGGGCGTTATCCAGAACGTCGGCTTCTCCGTCGAGAAACTGCTTCAGTCCCGCCTGGTTCTGGAGCTGATCCGGATCGGCCGGCCGCGCCAATACCGCCAGGGCGCGGAACGTTTCCTCGCCGGCGGGCGTTACGCCCATAACCTTATATGGATTGACCGACCAGGGCCCGAAGTCCGGCTGCAGCCGAATGTCGCGAATCCGCTCCTGCAACTGCCCCACCGTCAGCGGGGGTGTGACCTTTTCGACGACGAACAGCACGCCGTCCTCATAATCGAGCAGTTCGTCGCGATAGGCCGGCCCGGCGGCGGTGACCACCTCTCCGCTAATGCGCGTCGTCCCGGAAGGCTCCAGGCGAACGCCCATTGTGGGCATTTGCTTTCCCTTGGCCAGTTCATACGAGCAGGGAATGCGACGCTGCAGCGCCGGGCCGAAGGCCTCGTCGGCGGTGTCGCGGAGAAGTTTCACGTCCGTAACGGTCGTGGAAATCTGGTAGGTCGTATCGCCCAGCCGGGCGTCCAGTTCCGCCTTCTCGAGCAGGCCGTCCTTGTTCGCGTCGAGCAACTCGAAGAATCGCGGGTTCTTTTTGCGGGCCGTCCAGTCGCCGATGGCCACCTTCCCTGATCCGTCGCCGTAGAGTTTGAGGAATTCTTCCACGCGATTGGCGTTGAGAACCGTCTCCACGCGGGCGGTGGCGACCAGGTCGTTGATTTTCTTTTTCTTCGTTTCGTCCGTGGTCTTCTCGGCGCTCTGCCGGGCCTGGGCAAGCAGCGCCTGACGCACCAGCGCGTCGTTGGGCAACTGATCCTCCACCAGCGCGTCGTCCTGAAGTTTGAGCATCGCCTGCGTACCGGAGGAAAACTCGATGCCCAGGATGTCCCTGCCCTGCCAGAACAGCGACGCCAGACCCATGACCACCAGAAACAGTGACACCGCCCAGAACAGATACCGCTTGGACATCCAGTTGATACGGACTTTCGGCAGCAGCCGCAACATGGGAAGAGGCCTGGTGATCACCTTCAGGTTCAACAGCGCCAGGAAAATCCACCGCGTGACCACCAGGGCGGTAAACATACTGAATACCACGCCCAGTCCCAGCGTGATGGCGAAGCCGCGCACTTCCTCCATACCCACCCACTTGAACACGAGAAACAGGAACAGACAGACCAGCAGCGTGGTGAGGTTGGAGTCGATAATGGCGGTAAAGGCGCGGTCG
>JAFGEJ010000199.1 GCA_016931655.1 Phycisphaerae bacterium | reverse complement strand
TTGCCTTGTTTTCGCGGCCAAGATGGCCGCGACACGCGCGGGCGAGACGCCCGCGACACGAATAAAGACTTTCTAAACGGGCTGCTATGGGGCTTCGTATGTATTAAACGGTTCCTCTTTCCACGGGCTTGCGCCCGTGGCTACTTTCAAAAACAAATCTTCCCCGCTCAGAAGTCCGACTGTCCCTCGTCGGTCTCGCCGGATTTCGCTTTGCGGATCAATTCCTGCAGTTGCGGCAGGGAAATTTTTGATTCAACATGGCCGTCGGCAAACAGGCCGATCGTATATCGGTTCCCGTAATTGGCGGGATCTTCATACATCATGATTGTCTCATGAGGGACGCCGCCGCCGGGACGAATGTACACGTAGTCAATGGGATCGAGAAATTTCCCGTCTTTCACGCGAGGCGGCTGTTTCCCGCTCAGGGGGCTGATGAAATTCTTTGACGAGGCGTATCCTTCCTCCACGAGCAGCCCCAGATCCTCCGGATACCCGTTTTCCGCCTCGTTGTATAGTATTAACGCGGTTCCCAACCCTTTGAGTCTTGTCATCGAGACGGCCTGCTTGGCGTTGTTCCGCGCGCGATTCACCGCCGGCAAGGCCGCCGCGACGCCCGCGCCGACGACCATCGGTCCAGCCGGCAGGACCGACGGGCACGTGCCGTAGCCCTCGAACGTGATCCCCTCGGCGTCGTGGGAAATGACGTTCATCTGCGGGATGAGAAACTGCAATACGCTTTGCAGCGAGCCGGGCCAGAGCGGAACCGGAAGGTTGGTTTCGGTTCTCGCGGCGATAACGTTCATCAGGACTGTTCCGCCCACCAGTTGCAGGGGGTAGAGTTTTTTCATGATCTCCGGCGTGTTGACGTAGATCATGGCTGACGCGTTGGGGGCGAACCGTTTTCGCAGGGCCTGGTATTCGGCGCTCGCGGTCAGCGGTTCGGCGGTGTTCTGAATCGCCGAGGCAATGATCTGAGGCCAAAGCGCCAGATACAGCCGATTCTCGTGCACCGCCCAGGCCGGCAGGAAGGCGGCGCCGGCCCATTGTCCCGATGTGCGAAGGTAATGAATTTCCGTGTCGCCGACCTTCATTTTTTCAACGCGAGGCCGGGGCCCATGACGATACGGCTGCGACGCCGCCTGCTGCTCCGCCGGGGGAGGCGGCAGGAGCGTGGTTTCAAGTTTGTCGATGAAGGCCTGGAGCTTTTCCGGGTCGGCTGCATCCACCGTAATCATGCTCCCGACAAGCGGGCCGCCCTGGGAAGGGGATACGGAATACACCCACGTATCGCCCAGGTTCGCCAGCAGGTCGGTTTCCAGGGAGAATTCGAGTCGCTGCTCCATCGCGGCGACGACTCCATTCGCCATCGCGTCCAGGTTCGGATCGATCTCTTTCAGCACGCGGCGCAATTCGTCGTAAAAGGCCTTGGGGGACAGGTTGATCGCCACAGCCAGGTCCGCATCGCCGGGTACGCCCGATAAGTCCGCGTTCGTCAGCGGCGCGCCGGCCAGCGGCAGGAGCAGTCCCTGGTGCGGCGCGGGCGTAAAGAGGCGAAGTTTTGTGTACATGCCCTTGTCCACCACGCGCACCGCGGCGGCGACGGCCTGGAGCTTATCCACGCCCAGCGCCTTGGTAATTCGTCGCGTGGGGGAAACCTGCTCGGCCGGTGCGGTGACTGGGGCGGTTTCGGGGGAAACGAGGGAAGTAACCAAAGGCATGTTCATGCTGGTTTCCACCTTCGCTACGATGGTTTCGATATCGGCGTAGAGCGCCAATTGCACGTCTTCGCCGCCGACGACCCGCATGCGCTCCTGATACTTTGCATTTGCCTGAAGGCTCGTGTCGGGTTTTCGCTCCAGCAGCGCCTTGGCCTGGCCCGGGCCGATCGTGATAAAGAACAGGTTTTTGAGATACCCGAACGCCGGTTCGACCTGCTCCAGATCGGTCACGTAGGTATAGCTTTCCTCTCCCAACTGCACGGTGGAGAGTTTTTCCTGCGCATCGGCGGGCAGCAGGTCCAGAAGGGCATTGAATTCCTTCTCGAAGGCGGGTTTGTCCTCTCCCAGGTCGATCAGAAACGCCAGCGACACCCCCTGCTTACGAATGTCGTACAACCCGGCTGCCATCGGGTGCTGCCAGGCGATGCGCACGCAATTCCAGGCCTTCTCAAAGACAGCCCGGCCCTGCTCGTCGCGGATGTTCTCCTCGATCACACCTCGAATAAACTCCACCAGTTCCTTCACTTCCGGGTCGAGGATCATCTGTCCGAATTTCGAGCCGTCGAAGGTCAGGCTGCGCCCGGACCACTGAAGATACACCAGCGTTTCAGCGGGCATGTGCGAGTCCAGCTCCGCGGCGGCGACGGGCGCCGCGACGGCCAGGGCTCCCAGAACGAACAGAACAACGCCTATGTTCGAGGTATGCAAGGCTTTCATCGTACTACACTCCCTTTCCGTTTCTCTTTGCGCCGTCGGCGGAAGGCCGGCGGCGATATTTTGAGAGATATTATCATGCCTCCGGCGGGGGGATTCCAAGTATAATCTCCGGTAGGAGAAATGAATATGAGTCGGTCCGCTTTCATGTACAGTATGCGTTTGGTTTGCCTGACGATGTTTCTGCCGGCGATCCTCGGCTGTGAGCCGAAAACCGCCAAGACCCAGCCGGCGCCCACGTCCGTTCGGACGCTTTCCACGCCGTTCCGGGGTACGGTGTGGGAGACGCCCTTCGGCCAGGGGCAGAAGATCGCCACGCGCCACTACCAGATATTCACGACCGTTCAGGACTCCGCGCTGCTGGCGACACTGCCGGGGTTCATGGAGGCGGCCTACCAGAACTATCTCGATATTGTTCAGCAGGATATCCCCCCCAACCAGCCCATGCCGATGTACATGATGGCGTCCCGGGCGGAGTGGGAAGCGCTGACGATCAACCGCTTCGGCCACGCCGGCCCCGCGCGCGTGGTGGAGGACGGCGGGTACACCTTCCAGGGCGTGACCGTCTGCTGGGCGATCGGGCGGACGGCGACGTTTTCCGTGGCGTCCCACGAGGGGATGCATCAGTTCCTCTACCATGCGCTGAAGAACCGCCTGCCCCTCTGGGCCGAGGAGGGCCTGGCGACCACGGCGGAGGGATTCATCCTCGATCGCGGAACCGTGCGCTTCACGCCGGATCAGAATCTCATGCGATTAACGGACCTGCGGACGGCGATCATCCACGGCCACTGGCTGGACCTCCCGACGCTGCTGACGACCAACACCGCCGCCGTCGCCCGTTCGGGCGAGCAGGCCAAAACGGTTGGATACTACGGCCAGCTCTACGCGCTGATGAGCTTCCTGCGCCATGACGAGACGTACGGGCCGAAGTGGCGGGCGATGTTCCATGCCGCCCGCGAGGGGAAATTTCAGGAAGTCCTTTCGCGGGGACAGATGCAACTGCGGGGAATGTTCTATTACCAACTGGTGGGCCGGCAACTGTTCGAGCACTACATCACAACCGACCTGGAGACCTTCGAGGCCGACTTTCTCCGCTACGCCCGACAACTCGTCAAACTCCCGCCGCGGGAATAATTTGTCGTATTTACCGCTTCCCGCAGTGTTCGCAGGGCGGGCGGTCTTCGGGGCGGACGAACAGCAGCGGGAAGACGATGTCGCTCGTGCAGCAGGGGAGCCAGACGGCCAGGAACAGAAACACCGCCACGGCGAGGAACATCTCCACGCTCCAGTCGGTTCCCATGGCCATCGTGATGTGAAACAACGACGCCGCCGTGCTGATCAGCACGTGTCCGGCGTGGGGGAATTTCGTGCGGGGCCAGCGGAAGGCCACGGCAATCCCCGCCAGCGCCAGGGGATTGACCACGTACCACTCCTCGATGAACCCGATGTGCGGATGGGCGTGGGGCATGTGCAGCAGCACCTCGCCGACGTAGGGAATGATGCAGTCCGACAGCGTGGCGATGCCGATCGACCCGACGTAGCCGATCAGGATCGTCGCCCACCATCGCCCGCGCCCGTGCAGGCGGTACATCGCCGTCGTCACCAGTGCGCTGAGAAACACGTGCAGTGGGTGGGCCACCTCGAACAGCTTCTCGGACACGTCCGCTCCGACGCGCCCGAAAACCATTCCCGCCAGAATCGCCACGCCCGCGGCTGTGCCCAGAAGCGTGAACGGCACATGATGCTGAAGCTCGTGCAGAATTCGTCGAAGCATGCGGAAAACTCCTGTCTTCCTTGTTTTTGCGGGGCCTTTATATTCTCGAAAACAACCGAAAAATCCACCACGGATTACACGGATTTCCAGGAATTTCACGGATGAACGTTTGTTTCTTTTACATGAAGAATTCGTGCAATCCTTCTTTTATCCGTGAAATCCGTGGATAATTTCACCTGGTGGTAAACCGAGCCGGTTTCGGCCTTGCCACAACGGGAACTTTGTCGGTAGTATAACTCTTTCAGAAGTTGGCAGTAACATCAATGGTATCGCCACGGCGCGCCGTTCTCAAGCGTCGCGCGGAGGTGAAACAACAGGGTGAGCGACTGGATTTTTAAAAAATTCCGGCATGACGAAGAAACAACAAATCCGACACAGAGTTCCTGAGAAACAGAGAAGAAATTTTTGATTTCTATTCTCTTGTCTTTCTCAGTTTTCTCAGTCCCTCTGTGTCGCTCTTTCTTTCGTGTCTGTCGGCAATTAAGTCTGTTTCAAAGGCAACCAGAAAAAAATGTCACTCACACAACAGGAGATTTCCCATGAACGACGCGACTCCTCCCCCCATCCCCGACGCCGCACCGACGCCCCTTCCGCCGGTGTATAGTCCTCCGCCTCCGCCCCGTCCCCCCCGTCCGCCGCGACGATCCCTGTTCGCCCGGCTGCTGTCCCTCATCGGATGCCTGGTGTTTATCGGGTCGATTGTCATGAACATTTCGCTGCTGGCGGTGCTGGCCGTCCAGGGCATTTCGACGATCGGCCTGCACACGGACGTGCTGCAGAAAGGCGACGAAGAGCAAACGGTGGCGGTCTATCACGTCGATGGCGTGATCGACTCCGAGGCCACCGACCTGTTCTGTCGCTTCTACCGTCAGATCAGGGACGACGCCAAGATCAAGGCCGTCGTTCTCCAGGTCAACAGCCCCGGCGGAACCGTTTCCGATTCGGAACGGATTCACCGGATGATCACCGACCTGAAGGCTCGCGGAAAAACCGTCGTGGTCTCCATGGGCGGCTTGGCCGCCAGCGGCGGGTATTACATTTCCGCGGCGGCGAACGAGATTTTCGCCGAGCCGGCGACCATCACCGGCAGCATCGGCGTGATTACCGGCGTGCTGAATCTCGAAGGAACGCTGGACAAGATCGGCATGAAGATGCTCGTGCTCAAAAGCAGCCACGCCGAAGGCTGGAAGGACATGCTCAGCTCGTTCCGCGAACCCCAGCCGCGGGAAAAGAAGTACGTCATCAGCCTGCTCGATGAAATGCAGGCGCGGTTTGAGGACGTCGTCCGCCAGGGCCGGGGGGCGAAACTCAAACCCCGGGAGGAAACGTACCAGGCGACCGTCGGAACCGGCCCGGAAGCCAGGGAAGTCACGAAGACCGAGCAGGCGCCGTTCAACGGGAAAATTTACCTTGCCGCCGCGGCCAGGGAATACGGCCTGATCGACGAGATCGGTTTTCCGGACGAGGCCTACAGCCGGGCGGCAAGTCTGGCGGGATTGTCCAATCCGCACGTCGTGGAGTATCGCCGCCAGCCGAATTTCCTCGAGGCCCTTAGCGGCGCGACGGCGCCGGCGATCCGCATCGACGCCAAAAGCCTGCAAAACGCCCAGACGCCCCAGTTCCTCATGCTGTGGAAACCGGAGTGGTAACCGCGTCCGCCAGGAAGCACACGGCCCGTTCATGTTCAGCATAGACCAGAACTCGCACAGCCTGTGGGATGCCTTGCCGAAGCTCCACGCCCTGCACGCGGCGGGCCGGGGCGTCCGACACGTCCTGGAGGACATTGACGTAGCCTTTACCGCGCTGGGCGCGAAAGTGGACGAACCAAATCTGCATATTGCGCCGGAGCAGTTTCACGCCGCCGGTGGGCAGGATTGGGGCGCGGCGCTGTTCTACAACGATTTCCTCGGCCGGCTGCCGGTCGAAATCCGCCGTTGGGAGCCGATGTTGGGCGCAACCATCGCTGCCGTCGCGCGGCAACTCAACCAATCGCCGGAAGAACTCTACCGGCAGTACGCCGTCGGCGACAACCGGATGCTCATCGGCTCCAGTTACCTCGGCGACAAGGAACATCACCGGATCATCGGCGACCTGGCCGTCGCTCAAGTCGCGCCGTTCGTGCGGCAGATCATTTCCCTCGCCGAAGAAGACTGCCTGAGATGTTTCCCGGCTGACGAATCGCGCCGCCGCACGCGGGATTGGTTCGCCGCCGAGAAGCAGCGCGTCGAACGGCTGCTGGACGCCTGCGCAGAAAAACCCCTGCCGGAGCTGTATTGTCTCTGGATGAGTGAACATCTGCCTGCCGGCGGGGCGTCGATGGACCAGGCCGGTCGGCTGTTCGCCCTGGGCGGAAGTCCGGATCGCGACGCAATGTTGAAGTTGTTTTTGCGGGACTATGACCTGGCGGCGGGGCTGTACAACCAGGCCGTCCGCGAAACGGACGTGGGCGTGCATGAATTGGACGTAAAGCACGGCGAGGCGCCGTTTTTCGCCTTCGGCCTGTGGCAAAACCACCGCGCACGGTGCGAACTGCGCATTCAAAACGGCGCGATGGTACTGGCGGGGGAGACGTTTGCCGCGCCGGAGGGGCGAATTCCCGTCGAGGCGTTGCGAAAGGCGGGCGTGACGGGCCTGGCGGGCAAGGCCGTCGTTTTGGCTTTGCAGGTGCGCCTTCCGCCGGGCGGTGCGCCGCTGGCCCTGCCGCACGGCGGCTCGGTGTACATGCCGGCCTGCCACCGCTTCGTCGCTCTGCTGCGGGAACACAATCTCCTGCCCGCCGAGTCCGCACCCGTCGTTCGCGTGCGTTTTCGCCTGCTGGATCGCCTTCGCCGCCTCCAGACGCCCATTTGCCTGCCGGCGCATCTCACCGACGCCTTCGGGCGGGAGGAAATCCCCGCCCGCGTGCTTGGAGAAAATTGGGCCGGCGTCGCCGCTGAGGCGAAACAGCGCCTGGCGGATTTCCGCGACCCAGCCAGACGCGCCGCCTGGCAGGAGGCAGCCCTGCCGAAGCAGATGCAAGCCCTGGCGGAACTTCAACGCGAAAAACGCCGCCAGGCCGAAGAGAATCCAAAGAACCCGCGCAGCCGGGAATTGTGGAAGCAAATCAAGGAAGTGCAAAACGACATTCTTGCCCAGACGCTGGGGCGCGTCTCGCTGGACTGGCAGGCGGCGCAACTGGAATTTTATGACTCCCGCGGCGCGATTTTGCCCTGGTCCGCGGCGTTGGGCGGCGAGGCGTTTTATCATGACGTGATCGGCCGGGCCGAAATCCGCGAGGAAACAACGTGAGTAAAATCGACGACATTCGGAAGCATTACGTGCCGCGCATCACGCCGGATCGTGCAAACCACGACGTGCTGGACTGGGCCGGGCCGGACACGCAGGCGGCGCGGTTCGAGGTGCTCCTTCGGCGCGTGGACCTGGCCGGGCGGAGCCTGCTGGACGTCGGCTGCGGCCTGGGCGACCTGGCGGGCCTGCTGCGGCGAAGGAATATCCCCGTGCGATACACCGGCGTGGACGTTGTGGAGGAAATGCTCGCCCGCGCCCGGCAGGCGAATCCGAACGAACGGTTCCTGCGGGCGGATATGTTCCACGACGACGCAGCCGACGATCCCCTCGGCGGCGAGACGTTCGACGTGGTGTATTGCAGCGGGGCGCTGAACCTGAACCTGGGGAACAACCTGGAATTTCTCGAAACGGCCCTGCCCCGGCTGCTGCGGGCGACGCGGGACGTGCTGATGGTAAACTTCCTTCGCGCACGGGACGCCGCGCGCGATCCGACGTATTTCTACTACCGCCCCGCCGACGTGCTGAGCGTTCTGCACACCCTGCTTGACGAAAATCGCGTGGAGATCATCGAGGATTATCTGCCGAACGACTTCACCGTCCTCTGCCGAATCGGCGGAAAGTAAAGCCGGTGTGCAAAACAATTGCACGGCGTTTCTGAGGGAGTGTGCGAGGATTTTTTCTGGGATCTCGCCCCCAAACTGTCATCCTGAGCGAAGGCCCGAACGAAGTGAGGGCCGAAGCCTGCGGTGAGCAACGTCGAATCCGTCGAAGGACCTAATGCGTCAGAACCATCAGATCCTTCGACTTCGGGGCTCGCGTTGCTCACCCCTCCGCTCAGGATGACAATCTAAGGTGTGGCCGCCAGAAAAAATCCTCGCACACTCTGAGGGGCGGTTTGTGAATGCGTTCTTGCGGATCGCCGGCGGGGTCGTCATAATACGCGCGAGAATCGGCCCCGGCCGGGGGGCGGGATGAAAGCAGCGGGAAAGGACGGCGCGCCATGCCGTTGGCTTTGGTACACCAGGACGACGAATTCACCCAGGTAGCCTTGTCGGGCCAACTGGACACCCAGGGCGTCTGCGACGTGGAAGCGGAATTTCATCAGATGGTCGCGGGGCGCCCCCGCAACGCCGTCGTGGACCTTTCGGACGTGGAGTTTGTCATGTCGGCGGGGCTGAATATGATCACTCGCGCCGCGGCGGACCTGAAGCATCACGGCGCGAAGCTGGTACTGCTTTCCCCGCGTCCGCTGGTGCGCAAGGCCATTCACAACGTCGCGCTGGACAAGCTCACGCCCCTGGCGGAGAACCTTGAAGAAGCCCTCCGCCTGCTGCGGGAGTAGTTCGCTTATCCCATGTCGCCGCGTTCCACCAACTTGCTTGTTCGTTCGGCGTGCAGCCTGGTGCTGCTGGCGGTGGGACAACTTATCGTCGTCCAGGGCGTCGCGATGGCGCAATATCCCGGCGGGCATGAGTGGAACCGGCAGGCGCCGGGACACAACTTTTGGCGCAACACGCTCTGCGATCTGGGCAAGACCGCGGCGACGAACGGTCAGCCGAACCCCATGTCCCTCGCGTCGCGCGTTTCGGTGATGACGCTGTTTTTATCCTTTGGGCCGTTGTGGCTGATCCTGCCGAGGCTGTTCCCGGACCGCCGACGGATCGGCCTGCTGGTGCGCGTGTTGGGAATGCTTTCGCTGGGCGGCATGATGGGCATCGGCCTGACACCGACGGATCAATATCCCTCCGCCCACGCCGTGGCCAACGGCTTGGCGTCCGTGCCGGGCCTGGCGGCGTATCTGCTGGCCTGCTGGGCGATGTTTTTTTCCAAATACTGCCCGCGCATTTTAACGGCGGTCAGCCTGGTGCTTTTGGCGCTGGGTTTGATTCACTTCGGCCAGTACGTGGCCCACTTCTGGCTGGGCCGGGCCTGGACGCCCGAAGCGCCGGCTGTTCAGCGGCTGGCGTTTCTGGCCGGAATCGCGTGGATGGTCCTGACGGCGGGATTTCTCTGGCGGCGGGCGGAGAAAAAATCCTCATGAAGAAGGTAGTTTCATTCGGTTCTCGGTGATGACATTTTTGGGAATGAGCCGTAACGCCAGCATCACCAACGCCGGCACGATGATGACATCGTCGAGATGGCCCAGGACGGGAATGAAATCGGGGATCAGGTCGAACGGCAACAGGACGTATCCCACCGCCAGGCCCAGCAGCACTCTTGCCAGCCAGGGCGTTCGCGGATCCTTCAGCACCAGCCGATATACCCGCACCTCTCGCTTGAGCAACTTCGCCACCGCCCGCGCCTTTTCAGACCATTTCGGTGTTTGCGTCATGCGATGGAAATCCAATCAATCAGGTTTGCCGATTCTCTCGGCGACGCGACGAATGTGTTCCGGTGTGGTTCCGCAACAGCCGCCGATGATGCTCGCACCGGCTTCGATGCAGGCGGAGACGCCTTCGGCGAATTCTTCGGGCGTCATGTCGAATACGGTCTGGCCATTTACGAGGCGGGGTTTGCCGGCGTTCGGCTGGGCGATGAGGGGCAAGTCGACGGCCTGTTTCATTTTGTCGAGGATCCGGGCAGTTTCTCGCGGGTCGAGTTGTCCGCAGTTCGCGCCGACGGCCGCGGCGCCCGCGTCCGCCAGCGCCTTGGCCGATTCGGCGGCTGCGTTGCCCATGACGGTTCTGCCGCCGTTGTCGGTCGTCTGGAAGGAAAGCGTCACGAGTACGGGCAGGTTCGATACGTCGCGGCAGGCCTTTAGCGCACAGAGCGCCTCGCGCAGGTCCAGGATCGTTTCGATAATGAATCCGTCCGCGCCGCCGGCGAGCAGATACTCCGCCTGCTCGCGGAAATTTTTATAAAACTGTTCCTCCGTATAGTCGCCGTACGGTTCCAAAAGCTGCCCCGTCGAACTGATGTCTCCCAGGACGTATCTGTCCGGTCCCGCAGCCGTTTTCGCAAGTTTCGCCCCGGCGAGATTCACGTCCTTCACGTCCACAGCCAGGCCGTGCGATTCTATGGAAATGCGATTCATCGTCAGCGTATTGGTCGTCAGGACATCGCAGCCGGCTTCGGCGTACCGTCGATGCACCGAGAGCACCTCGTCCGGGTGCGAGACGCAGTTCTGCCCGCCCATCTCTAACCCAAGCGCCGCCAGCTGCGTGCCCATCGCCCCGTCCAGCAGAATGAGCGATTTCGATTGAAGTAATTCAATAAGACTCATGGTTTTCTCAACACATGTAGGGCGTGCAATTCTTATTGCACGCGGAATCTTGGCTATTTCTCGATGATCTCGCGTGCAGGCAAGCTGCACGCCCTACGTGCTGTCGTATTATTGCGAGGCGAAGCACCTGCGTAACCACGCAGGGCTTCGTGCAATCGTCATCTTTCTGTTGCAGTACGTACAATAAAACGGGCCTTATTCGATTTCAGATTCGTCCGATTCCCGTATTCTGCTATTGGCGGGAACTGGCTTAATTTCGATGGATAGAAGATAAATTTCCCATGCGCTTCGATTGTGCATATAACGTCTTGCTCGGTCACCGGCAAGTATTTCCGAAGGTCTACCGTTATCACGTGCGAAGGCGAAGGGCCAGAGGTGGGCGATAGAGACGCGATTGCCAGATTCTCCATCCTGCCGAGATCCATCTCAAATTGTTGCCCGCCGCAGTTCACCCGAAGAACTACCTCTCCACAGTAATTCGCGTTTCCACTCGGCACGTCAATACCCAGCAGAATGATTTTGGCGGGAATCGGGGAGTCGCGGAGATATTCCGTTTCCTGTGTCTCCAGTTGCAGGGCATAGTGCTTTTCCGGTTGCAGACTCTGCCGGATCTGTGCCGAAGCAATCATCCGGCAGCCGCTATTGCAGAAAATGCAGCCGACGATACCCCCAATCGCGAGTATCGCGGCTAGGGATCCTCTCAACTTGTGATGGCATCGTTTCATGCAAGTAAGGGCGTGCAATTCTTATTGCACGCGGAATCTTGGCTATTTCTCGATGATCTCGCGTGCAGGCAAGCTGCACGCCCTACGTGCTCATTCTATTTCACAATCTTGAATATTGTTTGAGGTGGCCAATGTCTGTGGATTCAGGTTGTTGAATCATATCCATATCTGTCTTTGGTTGTTTATTCTGTTCAATGATTTTCAATTCATAATACAGGAAAACAATTCCCAGTGATACAAGCGGACCGATTATGGAATTGATAGCGAAATTGAATGCTTCAAAGGCAAAACCATTTGATGAAAAGGCTGTTCGGACAAGTGTGTGTGGAACATATGAAAGTATGATTGAAACTACAGAGATGACTATTAACACCAGTAAGATTCTGAGTTTATTACCACGTGTTATTGTTTTGCTTCTTTGCATTGCTCTGGTGATACCGATATTTTCGGAAATCATGGCTGGAACCGATACGGAATATCGAAGCCAAAGGATAATTCCGGGTACGATCAACAAAAGTCCTCCCAAAAACATGATCAATTCAACAATTGCCCCCAGCACAAATATCGCTCCAATTCGTCTATAAGCAGGAAATAAAGAATTGAATGAGGAATCCTGTGAAATACCATCGTTCATCGATTTCCGTAAAACGATAGCGCCGACAAAAAGGTGATACCCCAATCCCGATACAAGCATGGCTATGTATAAATTCAGAAAGGAAAAACCGAGATGAACTAATTTTTGCTCAGGTTGAGCTAATTCGTAATTTAAACGATAAGCATAAATGTGCGATGAAAGAAGACTACTCGCCAGTATAAAAGGGCCTGCCAGGATCGCAAAAAGAAACACAAGAGAAGCAAAGTGATCCAAGTAAAAAACAAATACATTTCCTAGAACTTGTCTAACGGATATTTTTATTCTTTGTTGGTCCAACATCGTATATTCCCAGATTGCAAAAACGTGGTTGCTCCGCTGCGATCCGCGAACCACGGTACCCGCGACGCACGCCCTATACATGCTGGCGGACACACTTTGTTGTCATCCTGAGCGGAGGGGCGAGCAACGCGAGCCCCGAAGTCGAAGGACCTCAAGCCTTCAAAATCATCAGGTCCTTCGACTTCGGTCCTCACTTCGTTCGGACCTTCGCTCAGGATGACACTTTTAGGGTAAGATATCAGCTATTCCCTGCTGCCTATTCCCTATTGCCTACTTCACCACTTTCATCTTCAAGCGGTTGGGGTTGAATTCGGTGACTTCGAGTTTGGGTTCTTTCAGTGCGGTGAGGTTGTCGGCAAGATTCTGGGTGGAGAATTCATAGCCGATGGAGATGTTGGCCACGCCCTCGGTGATTTCGCGCAGGGCGACGGCCTTGACGCCGCGGAGTTTTTCGGCAGCGGCCTTGAAGGCCTTGAACGTATTGTAGTCCATGCCGGAGATTTGCAGTTGTATGTCGCGTGTGACGTGGACCTGTTTTCGCCAGGCCTCCACGACGGCGGAGAGAAGTTTGGGGGCGGCATCGTCGGCGAGTTTGTCGAGCACGGTTTCCTCGCCGCCTTTCTGCATCGACTTTTTCTGCGCCTGGTAGACTTTCGAGACCATCAGTTGGGCGCTGTCGGTGCGGACGGCCCGGACGACGAGTTTCGCCCGGTAGTCGTGCTGTTTAATGGTCCGCCCGGCCACGGTCATTTCCGTTTCCCCGCCGGATTT